>DATLIG010000280.1:0-23386 GCA_035539555.1 Nocardioides sp.
AGCCTGTTCGACGGTCGCTCCGGCGAGCCGTTCAAGGACCCGGTCTCGGTCGGCTACATGTACATCCTCAAGCTCCACCACCTGGTCGACGACAAGATCCACGCGCGTTCGACCGGCCCCTACTCGATGATCACGCAGCAGCCGCTGGGCGGTAAGGCCCAGTTCGGTGGCCAGCGGTTCGGCGAGATGGAGGTGTGGGCGATGGAGGCGTACGGCGCCGCGTACGCCCTCCAGGAGCTGCTGACCATCAAGTCCGACGACGTGCCCGGTCGCGTCAAGGTCTACGAGGCCATCGTGAAGGGCGAGAACATCCCCGACTCGGGTATCCCGGAGTCGTTCAAGGTTCTCGTCAAGGAGATGCAGTCGCTCTGCCTCAACGTGGAGGTCCTGTCGCAGGACGGCACCCCCATCGAGATGCGCGACGCCGACGAGGACGTCTTCCGCGCTGCGGAGGAGCTGGGCATCGACCTGTCCCGTCGCGAGAACCCCTCCGTCGAAGAAGTCTGAGCGTGACGGCTCCTGCGTCGCCCCGCGCGGCGCAGGAGCCTCCCTCAGTCCCCAGCCTCACCTTTCACAGAACTAACGAAGGACAGCAGCCACCGTGCTCGACGTGAACTTCTTCGACCAGCTTCAGATCGGCCTGGCCACCGCGGACGACATCCGTACGTGGAGCCACGGCGAGGTCAAGAAGCCGGAAACCATCAACTACCGCACGCTCAAGCCGGAGCGCGACGGCCTCTTCTGCGAGAAGATCTTCGGTCCCACCCGGGACTGGGAGTGCTACTGCGGCAAGTACAAGCGCGTGCGCTTCAAGGGCATCATCTGCGAGCGCTGCGGCGTCGAGGTGACCCGGTCCAAGGTCCGCCGCGAGCGGATGGGCCACATCGAGCTCGCCGCGCCGGTCACCCACATCTGGTACTTCAAGGGTGTCCCGAGCCGCCTCGGGTACCTGCTCGACCTCGCCCCGAAGGACCTCGAGAAGGTCATCTACTTCGCGGCGTACATGATCACCTCCGTCGACGAGGAGGCGCGCCACCGCGACCTCTCCGACCTCGAGGGCAAGATCGGCCTGCAGCGCCAGTCCATCGAGAAGCGCCGCGACGCCGGCCTCGAGGACCGCACCAAGAAGCTCGAGGAGGACCTCGCGGCCCTGGAGGCCGAGGGTGCCAAGGCCGACCAGCGCCGCAAGGTGCGCGACGGTGCCGAGCGCGAGCTCAAGCAGCTGCGTGACCGCGCCCAGCGCGAGCTGGACCGCCTCGAGGAGGTCTGGGACACGTTCAAGACCCTCAAGGTGCAGGACCTCATGGGTGACGAGGTCCTCTACCGCGAGATGAAGAACTGGTTCGGCAAGTACTTCGAGGGCCACATGGGCGCCACGGCGATCCAGAAGCGCCTGCAGGACTTCGACCTCGACGCCGAGGTCGAGAGCCTGCGCGAGACCATCGCGACCGGCAAGGGCCAGCGCAAGGTCCGCGCCCTCAAGCGGCTCAAGGTCGTCGAGGCCTTCCGCAAGACCGGCAACAAGCCCGTCGGCATGGTCCTGGACGCCGTCCCGGTCATCCCGCCGGACCTGCGCCCGATGGTGCAGCTCGACGGTGGCCGCTTCGCGACCTCCGACCTCAACGACCTGTACCGCCGCGTCATCAACCGGAACAACCGCCTCAAGCGGCTGCTCGACCTCGGTGCGCCGGAGATCATCGTCAACAACGAGAAGCGGATGCTCCAGGAGGCCGTCGACTCGCTGTTCGACAACGGCCGCCGTGGCCGTCCGGTGACCGGTCCGGGCAACCGCCCGCTCAAGTCGCTCTCCGACATGCTCAAGGGCAAGCAGGGGCGCTTCCGCCAGAACCTGCTCGGCAAGCGCGTGGACTACTCGGGCCGTTCGGTCATCGTGTCGGGTCCGCAGCTGAAGCTGCACCAGTGCGGTCTGCCCAAGCAGATGGCGCTGGAGCTCTTCAAGCCGTTCGTCATGAAGCGGCTCGTCGACCTGTCGCACGCGCAGAACATCAAGTCCGCCAAGCGGATGGTCGAGCGTGGCCGCCCGGTCGTGTGGGACGTCCTCGAAGAGGTCATCACCGAGCACCCCGTGCTGCTCAACCGCGCGCCCACCCTGCACCGCCTCGGCATCCAGGCCTTCGAGCCGCAGCTGATCGAGGGCAAGGCCATCCAGCTCCACCCGCTCGTCTGCACCGCCTTCAACGCGGACTTCGACGGTGACCAGATGGCCGTTCACCTGCCGCTCTCCGCGGAGGCGCAGGCCGAGGCCCGGATCCTGATGCTGTCGACCAACAACATCCTCAAGCCGTCGGACGGCCGTCCGGTGACCATGCCGACCCAGGACATGATCATCGGCCTGTTCTTCCTCACCACCGAGCGTGGCGAGGCGACGGTCGAGGTGGACGGCGAGAAGCACCTGCGCTCGTTCTCGTCCCCGGCCGAGGCGATCATGGCCTACGACCGCAACGAGATCACGCTGCAGGACCGGGTCCGCATCCTGCTGACCGACTACGCCATCGAGGGCCACGAGCAGGGCGAGGCCGTCCTGCTCGAGACCACGCTGGGCCGCACGATCTTCAACGACGCGCTCCCCGCCGACTACCCCTACGTCAACGAGGAGGTCGGCAAGAAGCGCCTCGGCGCCATCGTCAACGACCTCGCCGAGCGCTACCCCAAGGTGGTCGTGGCGGCGTCCCTGGACGCCCTCAAGGACAACGGCTTCCACTGGGCCACCCGCTCGGGTGTCACCGTCTCGATCGACGACGTCATCACGCCGGCGAACAAGGTGGAGCTGCTCAGCGAGTACGAGGCCCAGGCCGCCAAGATCCAGAAGCAGTTCGAGCGCGGTCTGGTGACCGACGAGGAGCGCCGCCAGGAGCTCATCGAGATCTGGACCAAGGCGAGCCAGGAGGTCGGCAAGGCGCTGCGGTCGACGTTCGAGGCGAACCCGACCAACCCGATCTACGTGCAGGTGCACTCGGGTGCCTCGGGTAACTTCAACCAGATCAACCAGGTCGGCGCCATGCGAGGCCTGGTGGCGAACCCGAAGGGCGAGATCATCCCGCGGCCGATCAAGGCCAACTTCCGCGAGGGTCTCTCCGTGCTCGAGTACTTCATCTCGACCCACGGTGCCCGCAAGGGCCTGGCCGACACCGCGCTGCGGACCGCCGACTCGGGCTACCTGACCCGTCGTCTGGTGGACGTCTCGCAGGACGTCATCATCCGTGAGGACGACTGCGGCACCGAGCGTGGCCTGCCCAAGGTGATCGGTGTCCGCGGCGAGGACGGCGTCGTCGTCAAGGACGACAACGCCGAGACCGCGGCGTACGCCCGGACCGCTGCCAAGGACATCGCGCACCCCGAGACCGGCGAGGTCCTCGCCGGTGCCGGTGAGGACCTGGGCGACGTCAAGATCGCCGAGCTGATCGAGGCTGGCATCGAGACGGTCTCCGTCCGCTCGGTGCTGACCTGCGACGCGAAGACCGGTACCTGCGCGAAGTGCTACGGCCGCTCGCTGGCCACCGGCAAGCTCGTCGACATCGGTGAGGCGGTCGGCATCATCGCCGCCCAGTCGATCGGTGAGCCCGGCACGCAGCTGACCATGCGTACCTTCCACACCGGTGGTGTGGCGTCGGCCGACGACATCACGCAGGGTCTGCCCCGCGTCGTCGAGCTCTTCGAGGCCCGTACGCCCAAGGGTGTCTCGCCGATCTCCGAGGCCGCCGGCCGCGTGGAGATCGAGGAGACCGACAAGGCCCGCAAGGTCCTGGTCACGCCCGACGACGGTGGCGAGGTCATCGAGTACGTCGTCAGCCGCCGCTCGGCGCTGCTGGTCGGCGACGGCGACCACATCGAGGTCGGCCAGATGCTGACCAAGGGCACGCCGGACCCGAAGGAGGTGCTCCGCATCCTCGGTGTCCGCCGGACGCAGCAGCACCTCGTGGACGAGGTCCAGGAGGTCTACCGCAGCCAGGGTGTGTCGATCCACGACAAGCACATCGAGATCATCGTGCGGCAGATGCTGCGCCGGATCACGGTGCTCGAGTCGGGCGAGACCAACCTGCTGCCGTCCGACCTGGTCGACCGTGTCCTCTTCGAGGAGGAGAACCGTCGCGTGGTCTCCGAGGGCGGCAAGCCGGCCTCGGGTCGTCCGGAGCTGATGGGCATCACGAAGGCCTCGCTCGCGACCGAGTCGTGGCTCTCGGCGGCCTCCTTCCAGGAGACCACCCGGGTGCTCACCGACGCCGCGATCAACGGTCGCTCCGACAGCCTGCGTGGCCTGAAGGAGAACGTGATCATCGGCAAGCTGATCCCGGCCGGAACCGGTCTGGAGCGCTACCGCAACATCCGCGTCGAGCCGACCGAGGAGGCGCGCGCCGCGGCGTACGCCGTCACGGGCTACGAGTCGTACGACTACGAGTTCGGCAACGCGGCCGGCCAGGCCGTGGCCCTCGACGACTTCGACTTCGGTTCCTACCAGAACTGAGCGAAGCGACGTTCTGGGGCAAGAGCCAGATCGAGGAGTGACGGAAGCCCCGGCGAGCTTGCTCGCCGGGGCTTCCGGCGTCTCGAGATCCGGTGGCGTCGCGCCGGTGGCTCGTCGGGTCTCGTGACGGTCGCTGCGCGACCTCCTCGACCACCGGGGTGGTCCGACTGAGAGGATGACCCCATGAGTGACGCGCCCTGCCTGAGCACCGACGTCCTGGTGGTCGGCGCGGGCCCGGCCGGGTCCGCGGCGGCCGCGTGGGCGGCCCGCTCGGGGGCCGACGTGGTGCTCGCGGACGCGGCGGTCTTCCCGCGGGACAAGACCTGCGGCGACGGCCTGACGCCGCGGGCGATCGGCGAGCTCGAACGGCTCGGCCTGCGTGACTGGGTGCGCTCGCACACCGTCAACCAAGGGCTGCGGGCACACGGCTTCGGCCAGACCCTGCACCTGCCCTGGCCCGGCGGCCACCTGCCGGACTGGGGCAGCGCCGTCGCCCGGACCGAGCTCGACGACCACCTGCGCACCACCGCGCTCGACGCGGGCGCCACCGGCCTCGAGGACGCCCGCGCCGCCGACGTACGGATGGACGGCGACCGGGTCGCGGCGGTCGTGTTCAAGGACGGCCGGGAGGTGGCCTGCCGGCGGCTCGTCGTCGCCGACGGCGTCCGCTCGCCGCTCGGCAAGGTGCTGGGTCGGGAGTGGCACCGCGACACCGTGTACGGCGTCGCCGGCCGCTGCTACGTGAAGTCGACCCGTGCCGACGACCCCTGGATCAGCTCGCACCTGGAGCTGCGCGGGGAGCAGGACGAGATCCTGTCCGGCTACGGCTGGATCTTCCCGCTGGGGGCCGGCGCCGGCGAGGTCAATCTCGGCGCGGGCACGCTCGCGACCGCGAAGCGGCCCGCCGAGGTGGCGATCAAGCCGCTGATGAAGCTCTACGCCGACCGGCTGCGCGAGGAGTTCGGCCTCGGCGACGAGCTGCGGATGCCGACCTCCGCGCTGCTGCCGATGGGTGGTGCGGTCTCGCACGTGGCCGGCCGCAACTGGGCGCTGATCGGCGACGCCGCCGCCTGCGTCAACCCGCTCAACGGCGAGGGCATCGACTACGGCCTCGAGACCGGTCGCCTGGTCGCGGAGCTGCTCGCCGAGACCCCCGACGTGGACCTCTCCGTGGTCTGGCCGGAGATCCTGCGCGCCCACTACGGCGAGTCCTTCTCGATCGCCCGCCGCCTCGCCGGCCTGGTCACCGTGCCACGGCTGCTGCCGGCCCTCGGCCCGGTCGGCATGCGCTCGGACCTGCTGATGACGCTGGCGCTGCGCTGGATGGGCAACCTGGTCACCGACGAGGACCGCGACCGCTCCGCCCGCGTGTGGCGTTGGGCGGGGCGTCGTTCGCTCGCCCGCGACGCCCGCCCGCCCTTTGCCTGATCCCCGGGCGCACTAGGGTGGACGGAGTCGGACAGGAGGCGGCGATGGCGCAGCGGGTGCAGCGACTGGCGGCGTACGCCGTCATCGTCCGAGGCGACCAGATCCTGCTGTCCCGCCTCTCCGAGCGGGTGACGAAGAAGGAGCTGTGGTCGTTGCCGGGCGGCGGCGTGGACCACGGCGAGGACCCCGCGGACGCGGTCGTGCGTGAGGTCTACGAGGAGACCGGGCTGCACGTGACGATCGATGCCACGGCCCACGTCCACTCCCTGCACGTCGAGGACTCGTGGCGGCGCGGTCGCCGGGTGGATGCCCACTCGGTGCGGATCGTGTTCGAGGGCTGGGTGCCGGCCGACGCGCCCGAGCCGCACGTGACCGAGGTCGACGGGAGCACGGCCGAGGCGGCGTGGAAGCCGGTCGCCGAGGTGCTCGACGGCACCGTGCCGACGGTCAGCCTCGTGGGCGACGCCCTGGCGTCGTACGCCATCCGCCAGCGGCAGCGCACGGCTGCCTACGCCTACGTCGTCCGCGACGGCGCGATCCTGCTCACCCGCACCTCCGACCTCGCGCCCGACCCGGGCACCTGGCACCTGCCGGGCGGTGGCATCGACCACGGTGAGTCGCCGACCGACACGATCCGGCGCGAGCTGTGGGAGGAGGCCGGGCTGGAGGGCGAGGTGACGGGGCTGCTCACCGTGCTCGACCACCACTTCACCGGTACCGCTCCGGACGGCCGTGCCGAGGACTTCCACGCCATCGGCATCATCTACCGCGCCGAGGTCGGCCCGGGGGAGCCGCGGGTGGTGGAGGAGGGCGGCACGACCGACGACGTCGCCTGGGTGCCGCTGGCCGACATCGCGGCGGGCCGGCTCAAGGTCTACGGCTCGGTCCGCGCGGCCATCGACGCGGCCGGCGATACTGTCACCACGTGACCGAGACCGTCTTCACCTACGCCGCGCCCGCCCTCAAGTTCGGGCGCGGCGCCTCCCGCGAGATCGGGTACGACGTCAGCGGCTGGGGCGCGCGCCGGGTCCTGCTGGTGACTGATCCCGGGGTGGCTGCCGCGGGGCACGCCGACGACGTCGCGGGGTCGCTGCGGGCGCGGGGGCTCGAGGTCGTGGTCTTCGACCGGTCGCGGGTCGAGCCGACCGACGTGTCGCTGGAGGAGGCCGTGGCGTTCGCCCGCTCCGAGGGGCCGTTCGACGCGGTCGTCGCCGTGGGTGGCGGCTCGTCGATCGACACCGCGAAGGCGGTCGCACTGCTGGTGACCAACCCCGGCGAGCTGATGGACTACGTCAACGCGCCGGTGGGCAGGGCGCGAGCGCCCCAGAACCCGGTGCTGCCGCTGGTCGCCGTACCCACCACGACGGGGACGGGCAGCGAGTCCACGACGATCTGCGTGATGGACGTGCTGTCGTTGAAGGTGAAGACCGGGATCAGCCACGCAGCCCTGCGGCCGCGGCTCGCGGTCGTCGACCCGGCGCTGTCCGCCACCCAGCCGGCCGGTGTCACGGCGGCCGCGGGGATGGACATCCTGTGCCACGCGCTGGAGAGCTACACCGCCCGCTGGTACGCCGACTTCGACGCCAAGACCCCGGAGCAGCGGGTCCCGTACTGCGGCTCGAACCCGATCGCCGACCTGTGGTCGGAGAAGGCGCTGGGCCTGCTGTCCACCGCCTTCCGTGCGGCCGTGCACCGCGACCCCGAGGACCCGGCGGGTGTCGCCGCGGCCGACGAGATGGCGCTCGCGGCGACCTTCGCGGGGCTCGGCTTCGGCAACGCCGGTGTGCACATCCCGCACGCCAACGCCTACCCGATCGCCGGGCGGGTGCGCGACTTCACGCCCGCGGACTATCCCCAGGACGAGCCGATGGTGCCGCACGGGATGGCGGTGTCGCTGACCGCGCCCGAGGCCTTCCGGTTCACCTTCGACGCCGCCCCGGAGCGCCACCTGCGGGCCGCGCGCCTGCTCGACCCGTCGGCGACCGGCAACGGGCCCGACGTGCTGCCCGACGTGCTCGCGCGGCTGATGCAGGACATCCACATCCCCAACGGCCTCGGCGCCGTGGGCTACGGCGAGGCCGACGTCGACGACCTCGTCGACGGTGCCCTCAAGCAGCAGCGCCTGCTCGCGACCGCCCCGAAGGAGGTCACCGGCGAGGACCTCGCCGGGATCATCGGGGCCTCGCTCGAGCACTGGTGAGGTGCTGACCGCGGGTCCCCGGCCTCAGCGTGGATCCAGGCTCAGGGCAGCCGCACCTCGCGGAGTCCGGTGACGATCCGGCCGACGTAGTACCCGACGCCGGCCACGCTCAGGTGCACGCCGTCCGTGCCGACGTACACGTCCTGGTTGCCGTCGCCCTTCGGTGCCGCGATCGATCCGGTCCCGGTGAGCCAGCGGTCGGTGTAGGGGTCGATGAACCCGATGACGTTCGGGTGCCGTCCGACGGTGGCGGCCAGGGTGGCGTTCATCGTCCGCGAACGGGAGTCCCAGTAGGTCGTCTGGTAGCGCCCCAGCGGCTCGATGCCGACCAGCACGACGGGCAGGTCGGGACGGATCCGGGCGAGGTCGTCGAGGTAGCGGTCGACGGCGGCCTTGTGGGCCTCGGCGCTGTAGGTGCTCAGCGGTGCGTCGTTGAACGAGCCGTTGACGAGGAGGAGGTCGAGCGGCGCCCGCGCAACGGCCGCCAGGCGGCGGTCCGAGCCGAAGCGGCTCGACACGAAGGTCCCGTACGACGGGGCGGACGAGTTCGACCGGTAGCCGGTGCCGCCCTCGGCGAGGTTCCACACCCGCCAGCCGGTCATCCGGCCCAGGGTGGGGACGGCCGCACGGCTCATGCACACCGCCTGGGCGCACTGGTCGAGCATCGAGTCGGAGACCACGCCGACCGTGAAGGGCGGGGGCGTCGCCTTGACGACGGCCCGGTCGGCGCCCGCGGTGTCGACGCCGGTGAACGTGAGCGGTCCGGCGAAGCGGACGCGTGTGGTGGCCCGGGCCGGAAGCGTGACCACGACCCAGTTGAGCCGGTAGGACGTGTCCCCGGAGCTCTGCGCGCGCAGCGGCCGGGCCGCGACGGGTCGTCCGTTCAGCCAGACCATCGCGTCGTGCTTGCGCGTGCCGCGGAAGGCGATGGCGAACCGGCGTGCGGTGATGGTGAAGGTGACGTCGACGTTCTTGAGCGTCGCGTTCGTGCCGTCGTACTCACCGCCCTGGGAGGCGTTCGCCATGTCCGTCCCGTACTTGGCGCTGGCGAGCGTGAGGAAGGGCACCGGGCGCGCGGCGTGGGTGAAGGCCGTCTTGTCGTACCACCACCGCCGGCGCAGGTCGTTCCAGGCGGGCCGGGTGGTGGTGACGCCGATGCGGACCTGCGAGGTCGTCAGCGGGGTGGTGCTGCTCGGCTTCATCAGCTCGGCGAGCCGTGGCCCGCGGGGGTGGAGGTCGGCGGGGACCGCGTAGGGCGTCGTGGTGCGGTCGACGGGCGCGACGCCGTCCGCCTCCGCGTGCACGGCCACGGTGAGGCTGGTGCCGGCGTCCGCCGCCGTCAACGTGTACGACGACCCGGTGGCGTCCGCGAGCGGCACGCCGTCACGGGACCACTGGTAGGCGAGCGTGGTCGGTGTCGGCCGCCAGCCGTCCAGGTCGACCCGGACCTCCTCGCCCAGGCGGGGCAGCCCGACCACCGTCGGCGGCGGGGCGACGAAGGCACCCTCCCGCACGGCGCCGGCCGGCCGGCTGTCGCGGACGACGAAGCTCGACGTCGAGCCGGAGCTCGGGAAGGCAGTCGCGGACACGGTGATCACGTGGCCGAGGTCCGCGCCCGTGAGCGGGTACGACGACCCGCTGACCGAGGTCCGGACCCCGTCGCGGTTCCACTCGAGACCGATCGTGGCCGGGGTGGGCGACCAGGTGCCGGTCGCGGCGTGGAGCACCGAGCCGACGGTGAGGTCGCCGGTCACGGTGGGCACGGGCGCGGCGGTGAACGGTGGCGCGGCGTCGGCGAAGACGTGGATGCCGAGTCCGTCGGAGGCCTGGCTCGCGGCCCCGGCGGGGTCGGACACGACGAGCCGCACCCAGGCGCCGCCCGCGACGGCCATGGGGCCGTGGTCGAGGGGGACCGTGACGGCGAGCCGGCCGTCGTCCAGGAGGCTCGCGGTCGCGTCGACCGGGGTCCAGCCGGGGTCGGAGACCCACCGCTCGACGGCGACGTCCGCCGGCGCGGGGGCCGGGTCGCCCGTGGCGGAGCCGAGCAGCGTGAGCTCGCCGCCGACCTGCGGGAAGACCGTGAGCGCCTGCACCGTGGGTGCTGCCGCGGCGGCCGGTGCGGCGAGCGGCAGCCCGGTCGCCGGCCCGGTCGCCAGCCCGGTTACCAGCCCGAGCGGCAGGCAGGCCAGGACCACGGCCAGCCCGACGCGCAGTGCGTTCCACACGCGGCGATCTCCTTGTCCCCTCCCCAGGGTGGACCCTGCCGAGGGTAGCGACGGGCCGCGGTGCCGTTCACGGGTTCGGCCGAAATTCCACGCGGCGGGGTCGCTCCGTAGGATCGGAGTCGTGAACCCGCGCCACCGTCGACTCGTCATCCCGGCTGCGCTGGTGGTCCTGCTGCTGATCGTGGTCGTCGCCGCGCTCGCGAAGTGAGCTGCTGATGGCGAGCCGCACGGAGACGCTGGACCAAGGACTGGCCCGGGTCCGCGAGGACCTGCTGGCCGACGACCGGCTGGTCCGCGCCGTCGCGTCCGGCCGCCGCCGGTCGGCCGCTCCCGACTGGCGCCGTGTCGAGCTGCGCTGGGTCGACCTCAAGGCAGGCCGCCACCTCCAGGTCGTCCGGTACGACGCCACCCAGGCGCACACCTCCAACCACCTCGCCGGCGACGCGGCCGCGGCAGCGGTCGACGGCCTGCTCGCCGACCCGTTCGGCAACTGGACCGTGGAGACCACGAGGCAGCTGCTCTCGCTGCGGGTCACCAAGAAGGGCGACGCGGCGCTGCACACCTCGATGCGGACCGCCCCGGAAGCGGCGGCGGAGCCCGACCGCGGCCACGATCGCGCCAAGGAGCGGATGCTGGCCGACGACGACCCGCTGTTCGCGGCGCTCGGCCTCGCCGACGCGCAGGGGCGGATCAAGCCCAGCCGGATGGCGAAGTACCGCCAGGTCGAGGACTTCCTGCGCATCCTGGACCGCTCGGTCGCCGACGCCCGTGCACGCGGCCACCTGCGCAGGCCGACTCCCGAGGACCCGCTGCGGGTCGTCGACCTCGGCTGCGGCAACGGCTACCTGACCTTCGCCGCGCACCGCTTCCTCACCGAGCAGCGCGGGCTCCCGGTGCACCTGACCGGGGTGGACGTGAAGGAGCAGTCCCGCGACCACAACGCCTCGGTCGCCGCCGGGTTGGGCATCGACGCCACCTTCGTCGCCGGCACGATCGGCGACGCGGTCCTCGACCAGGCGCCCGACGTGGTGCTCGCCCTGCATGCGTGCGACACCGCGACCGACGACGCCCTCGCGCGAGCCGTCGGCTGGGAGGCCTCGCTGGTGCTGGCCGCCCCCTGCTGCCACCACGACATCGCAGCCCAGCTCCGCAAGGCGGACACCCCGTCGCCGTACTCCGCCCTCGTGCGCGACGGCATCCTCCGCGAGCGCTTCGCGGACACGCTCACCGATGCGCTGCGCGCCCAGCTGCTGCGCAGCCGTGGCTACCGGGTCGACGTCATGGAGTTCGTCGACAGCGCGCACACGCCGCGCAACACCCTGCTGCGCGCGGTGCGGACCGGCGGTCGCCAGCCCCTGACCGAGTACGACGACCTGGTGGCCACGTGGGGCATCCATCCTCGCCTCGGCGAGCTCCTGGGGAGTTGAGCCGCGTGGAGAAGGTCCTGTTCGCCCTGCTGCCCCTGCCCTTCGGCATCGGCTTCCTCGCCCCCGGCCCTGCGCAGGAGCCGATCGCGTCGGAGGTGGTCTTCCACTTCACCGACCCCGAGATCGTCGAGTCCAGCGGCCTGGTCGCGCAGGACGGGCTCGTCGTCACCGTCAACGACTCCGGCGACAGCAACCGGGTCTTCGCCGTCGACCCGGCGACCGGAGCCACCGTCGGCGTGACCCGCTGGCAGGGAGAGGCCGACGACATCGAGGCCCTCGCGCCGGCCGGTGACGGGTACGTGTGGGTCGGCGACACCGGCGACAACGAGCACGCCCGGGACGCCATCACGGTGAGCAAGGTGCCCTTCGGTCGCGGCGACCGCGAGGTGCGGGCGGCGTCGTACCGGCTCTCCTACGGCACCGGGGCGCAGGACGCCGAGACGCTGCTGACCGACCCGACGACGGGTCGGCTCTACGTCGTGACCAAGGGGGTGTTCGGCCGGGTGTACGCCGCGCCCGAGACGCTCGACGCCGACGCGGTCAATCGGCTGACCCCGGTCGACGAGGTGCTCGGCATCGCCACCGACGGAGCCTTCTTCCCCGACGGCGAGCACGTGATCATCCGCAACTACACCCAGGCGGCCGTGTACACCTGGCCCGACCTCGACCGGGTCGCCCTGCTCGACCTGCCCGCGCAGCAGCAGGGCGAGGGCATCGCGGTGACGGCGGACGGGGAGATCCTGCTCAGCTCGGAGGGGCAGGAGGCCGAGGTGCTGCGGGTGGAGCTGCCCGACGACGTACGGACAGAGATGGCGGAGGCCTCCTCCGTGCCGTCCGACGGGGCGACGCCGGACGGGCAGCAGGACGGGCAGCAGGACGGGCAGCAGGAGACGGCACCCGTTCGCGCCGAGGAGCGCTCCTGGTGGCCGTGGGCGCTCGGCGGCGCGGCCGGCATCGCCATCGTCGCGGTGCTGCTGCGCTCGCTCCGCCCCCGCTGACGGGTCTGTTCCGGGCCCCGCTGGATACCGACGGTCCGTGGCCCGTCTCCGTCGCAGCTCACCCGACCAGCCGGGCTGGACCCGGCGGCGGGCCGGGCGCGGGTTCGTGCACCTCGACGAGTCGGGGCAGCCGCTGCCGGCCGAGGACGCGGAGCGCTGTCGCGCGCTGGTGATCCCGCCGGCCTGGCGCGACGTGTGGATCTGCCCGTTCCCGAACGGGCACCTGCAGGCGGTCGGGACCGACGACGCCGGCCGGCGCCAGTACCTCTACCACCCGGACTGGGTGTCGCGGCGCAGCGACGAGAAGCACGCCCGGGTGATCGGGCTCGGCCGCCGGCTGCCGCGGGTGCGCGAGGAGGTGCTCGCCGACCTCGGTGAGGACGACCTGGGGCAGAAGGCGACGTGCGCGCTCGCCGTCCGGCTGATCGACCTGGGTTGCTTCCGGATCGGCAACGACCTGTACGCCGAGGAGTACGGCTCGTTCGGGCTGACCACCCTCGAGCGCCAGCACGTGCGCCGGTCCGGCGACGCGCTGGTCTTCGAGTTCACCGGGAAGTCGGGGGTCGAGCACCACGTGGAGATCGACGACGGCGTGGCCGTGGAGGCCCTCGACCGGCGCCGCCGGCGCCGCCGGTCGGACCGGAGGCTGCTGGACGTGACCGGGACCGACGTCAACGAGTACCTGCGGGGCGTCAGCGGGCTGGACGTCACCGCCAAGGACTTCCGCACCTGGCACGGGACCGTGCTGGCCGCCGCGGCGTTGGCGGAGGCGCCGCCTGCGTCCGAGTCGTCGAAGACCGCGCGGAAGCGGGCGGTGGTGAGCGCGATGCGGGAGGTCGCCGAGTTCCTCGGCAACACACCGGCGCTCGCGCGCTCGGCGTACGTCGACCCGCGGGTGGTGGACGCCTACGAGGAGGACCGGACGATCCGGGCCGCGGTCCGGCGCACCTCCGGGGAGACGGACCCGGACGCCCGCCGGGCGGCCCTCGAGCGAGCGACCCTGCGCCTGGTCGGCGGTCGCTGAGATGCTGTGGGCGTGGAGCATGAGTTCACGGCCGACCTGTGGCGTTGGCGGGCCCGCGACGAGGAGACCGGCGGGGCGTGGTTCTTCGTGAGCCTGCCGTTCGAGGTGTCCGACGCGATCGACGAGGCCGTGCCGCGCAAGGGCTTCGGGAGCGTGCGGGTCGAGGTGACGGTGGGGACGAGCACCTGGCGGACGTCGGTGTTCCCCAGCGCCGAGGAGAGGACCTTCGTGCTGCCCGTGAAGAAGGCGGTCCGCACGGCCGAGGGGCTGGCCGAGGGCGGGCCCTGCCGCGTGCGGCTGCGGACGATCTGAGCAGGAGGCACCGATGGAGATCGAGGTCGTCGAGGGCGACATCACCGCCCAGCAGGTCGACGCCGTCGTCAACGCCGCCAATCGCGCGATGCGCGGCGGAGGTGGCGTGGACGGTGCCATCCACCGCGCCGGCGGGCCCGCGGTGCTCGAGGACTGCATCCGTCGCTTCCCCGACGGACTGGCCACCGGCGACGCCGGTTGGACGACGGCGGGCGCGATGGCCGCCCGCTGGGTGATCCACGTCGTCGGCCCCAACCACCGCGCCGGCCAGACCGACCGGTCGCTGCTGACCTCCTGCTACCGCCGCGCGCTGGAGGTCGCCGACGAGCTCGGCGCGCGCAGCGTGGCGTTCCCGCTCGTCAGCGCCGGCGTCTACGGGTGGCCGAAGGAGGACGCCGTCGACGCCGCGCTCGAGACCCTGCGGGCGACACCCACGCAGGTGGAGCTCGCGCGGATCGTCGCGTTCGACCGGTCGTCGTACGACCTCGTCAGGGGGCGGCTCTGAGAGCACCGGCCGGGACTTCGTCCCGATTCCGGCGACCGGTCGTCACCGCGCGCTGCCGGGCGTCGTTGGTCCGCTACCGAACCAACCAGCCCCGACGAAAGGTGCGGACCATGTCGATCGAGCTCCTCGCAGCAGCCCTGCTGGTCGTCGTCGCCTTCGTCTGCGCCGGCAGCCTCGCCCGCGGCCGCGACGTCATCGCGCTGACCCCCGTGCCCGCCGGCCCGGCCAGCGCCGACGAGTGGCGCTCCGCCGCGCTGCACCACTTCCACGAGCACAAGGACCTGCGCCGCTCGGTCGCCGAGGCGCTCTCCACCCCCGGCGCCGTCACCGGCGAGGCCCGGCGCGACCTGATGGTCGCGCTCGGGGCCCCGCGGGTGGACGTGATGGCCTGAGTCAGCCGAGCTGCTCGACCACGTAGTCGATCGACCGGGTCAGCGCCTCGACGTCGGCCGGGTCGATGGCCGGGTACATCGCGATCCGCAGCTGGTTGCGGCCGAGCTTGCGGTAGGGCTCGGTGTCGACGATGCCGTTGGCGCGCAGCACCTTCGCCACCGCGGCGGCGTCGATCGCATCGTCGAAGTCGATGGTGCCGATGACCAGCGAGCGGTGGGTCGGGTCGACGACGTACGGGGTCGTGTACGACGTCCGCTCGGCCCAGCCGTAGAGGGCGTCCGACGACGCGGTGGTCCGCTCGACCATGCCCTTGAGGCCGCCCTGGGCGTTCATCCAGTCCAGCTGCTCGGCCATCAGGAACAGGGTCGCCACCGACGGGGTGTTGTAGGTCTGGTTGAGGCGGCTGTTGTCGATCGCCGTCTTCAGGTCGAAGAAGGGCGGGACGTAGCGGTCCGAGGCGGCGATCCGCTCGGCGCGCTCGATCGCGGCCGGGCTGAAGATGCCGAACCAGATGCCGCCGTCGGAGGCGAAGCTCTTCTGCGGGGCGAAGTAGTAGACGTCCGACTCGGCCAGGTCGACGGGCAGGCCGCCGGCGCCCGACGTGGCGTCGATGAGGACGAGCGCGCCCTCGGCGCCGGCGGGCCGCACGACCGGCGCCATCACGGCGGTCGAGGTCTCGTTGTGCGCCCAGGCGTAGGCGTCGATGCCCTCCTCGGCGACCGCGACCGGACGCGAGCCCGGGTCGGCCTTGATGACCGACGGCTCGTCGAGCCACGGGGCGGCCTGCACCGACGAGGCGAACTTCGACGAGAACTCGCCGAACGCCAGGTGCTGCGACTTCTTCTCGACCAGGCCGAAGGCGGCGATGTCCCAGAACGCGGTCGCGCCGCCGTTGCCGAGGACGACCTCGTAGCCCTCCGGCAGCGAGAACAGGTCGGCGAGGCCCTCGCGGACGCGGCCGACGGTGTTCTTCACCGGCGCCTGGCGGTGCGAGGTGCCCATCAGCGCGTCGCCGGTCGCGGCCAGCGCGTCCAGGTGGCTGGTCTGGATCTTCGACGGTCCCGCGCCGAAGCGGCCGTCGGCGGGCTTGAGGTCGGCGGGGATCTGGATGTCGGTCACGTGGTCAACCTTCTCGATCGGCACAGGCAGAGAGGACAGGCTGACGACGCTGTCAGAGATGTCCCCATTGTGACAGGGGAGTTGCGGGGATGTTCAATCGGTTTCGCCATGCAGCCCCACCTCGACCTCCGCCCCGTCGGCTACCTCCACCCCGACGCGACCGCCCTCGTCGCGCGCGTCCAGCAGGAGTACGTCGAGCGCTACGGCTCGCCCGACGAGGCGCCCATCGACCCGACCGTCTTCGACCCGCCGGAGGGCCTCTTCGTCGTCGGGTACGACGACGCGGCTCCGGTCGCCACCGGCGCCTGGCGCCGCTCGCCGGTCCGGGGCCTCGGCGGGACGAACGCGGTCGAGGTGAAGCGGATGTTCGTCGTACCGGAGCAGCGCGGGCGGGGCTTCGCGCGCGCCGTGCTGGCGGAGCTGGAGGCGACCGCGGCCGCGGCCGGGCACGACCTCGCGGTCCTGGAGACGGGCCTGAAGCAGCCGGAGGCGATCGCGCTCTACCTGAGCGCGGGCTACGTCGAGATCCCCGACTTCGGCTTCTACGCCGGACACACGCTGTCGCGCTGCTTCGGGAAGCGGATCCCCGCCGCTGGTTGAGGTGCGAGCGCAGCGAGCCTCGAAACCGAACGGCCGGCGAGGCTGAGCGGCCCCGAGATGGCCGCTCAGATCTCCCGAACGGTCCATGCCCGGGGCCGCCCGGCCCAAACACACGGTGAAGGTAAAGACTTCAGGCGACGTCGCGACGGTGCACCAGCACCAGGCTGAGCGCGATCGCCGCGACGATGTAGGCAGCGACCGTGATCGCACCCTGGGCGCCCGGGACCGTGTCGAGCACGCCCGGGGTCCCGTCGCCCTCGCCGACGCCCACGATCGAGCCGATCAGCGACCCTCCGGCGGTGCCGGGCAGCACCTCGGTCAGCGACTCCACCCAGGAGAGCAGCTGGCCGACGCCGCGCAGCAGGTTCTCCACCACGAGCGCCCAGACCAGGCCGAGCCCGACCGACAGCGCCGGGCCGCGGGCGAGCGTGCCGAGCGCGAACCCGAGCACGGCCCACATCTCGAGGACGAGGAAGCCGGCACCGAACGCCTCGGTCAGGGAGCCGGCCGAGGGAAGGACCACGTCGTGGCCCTCGGTCGCGGTGATCACGAGCGAGATGCCCAGGTCGAAGACGAGGGTCACGGCCAGGGTCGCGACGACGAACGCGGTCAGCGCGGTCACCGAGCCGATGACGGCGGAGCTGCGGCGTACCCCTTGGGAGAAGAGGGTCTTCCAGGTGCCCCAGCCGTAGCCGTTGCCGGCGACGAGTGCGCCGAGCACCATCATCAGCGCCCCGCCGAACATCGGCATGCCCTGCAGGAAGACATCGGGTACGGCGTCGGGCAGGAGCCGTGCGAGCTGCTCGGCCCGCGTGGTGCCCTCGTCGGCGAAGCCGGCGTCGCCCGTCGTGTAGGACAGGTAGGTGAACAGGTAGCCGAACATCAGGCTCAACGCGAGCCAGGCGCCCAGGGTGATCCAGACGGCGGGCCAGGCACGCAGCCGGCCGAGCTCGGCGCGGGTGCTGCGCAGGGTCCCGGCGACGAGGCCCGTGGCCGGGCGCACGACGAGGGGAGCGGTGGCGGTGCTCATCGGACTGCCTCCTTCTTGGTGGTGGATCCGGAGGTGAGGTCGAAGAAGACCTCCTCCAGGCTGCGTTCGGCGGCGGTGATCTCGTGGACGTCGATGCCGGCGGTGACCAGCTCGCGGGTGACCCACGGCGCCTGCTCCGGCGGGAGCGTCAGCTGGAGCGCGCCGTCGGCGGTGCGCTGCACGCCGTCGTCGCCGGCGAGCCGCATCGCGACGGCGAGCGCCTCGGGCTCGGGGGTCGCGCGGACCCGGATCGAGACCCCGCCGCGGAGCTCGGCCACGGTCGACTCGCGCAGGAGCCGGCCGTCGTCGATCACCCCGACGCGGTGGCAGATCTCCTGCACCTCGGCCAGCAGGTGGCTGGAGAGGAGCACGGTCTGGCCGCCGCGGGCCAGGTCGACGACCAGCGCCCGCATGTCGGCCATGCCCGCCGGGTCGAGGCCGTTGGTCGGCTCGTCGAGGACGATCAGCTCCGGGTCGCCCATGAGCGCGGCCGCGACACCGAGCCGCTGCTTCATGCCCAGTGAGTAGCCCTTGAACCTGTCGTCGCCGCGGCCGGCGAGGTCCACCCGCTCGAGCACCCGCTCGACCTCGGCGTCGTCGAAGCCGCGGTGCCGGGCGAGGGTGCGGAGGTTCGCGCGGCCCGACAGGTAGGGGAAGAAGCCGGGCCCCTCGATCAGCGCGCCCACCGGCGAGGTCGCGTACGACGAGCCGGAGGTCGGTCGGATCAGGCCCAGCAGCATCCGCAGGGTCGTGGTCTTGCCGGCGCCGTTCGGTCCGAGGAAGCCGTAGACCTCGCCGCGCCGTACGGTCATCGTCACCTTGTCCACGGCGACGCGGTCGCCGTACACCTTCGTGAGGTTGTCGGTGGAGGCCACCGTGTCGTGTGCGTTCATGTCCTCCAGCGTGCTGCGGCGGGGCCGTTCGCGCGTCCGACAGGATGCGGCTGCGCCGTACGCAGGACTGCGTACGGCGAGCGCGCCCGTCGTCGTACACGAGCCGGCGGGTGCGCGCCTAGCCTCGGTGCCATGAACCACTCCCTGGCCCAGCTGCACCGCGCCCACCGCTCGTGGTGGCCGTGGGCCGTGCTGGTGATCGTCCTGCTCGGCACGGCGGCCTCGAATCGGAGCAACGGCGTCGACAACCCCGTGGTGGTCGGCGTCCTGCTCGCGGCGCTCGCGACGATCCCGGCGGTGCTGCCCGTGCCGCCCGGCCGCCTCGCGTCGGTGCCCTTGGTGGCCGCCGGGGCGTTCAGCGCCGCCTACTTCGCGCTCGGGTACGCCGACGGTCCGGTCTTCCTCGCCGTGCCGACCGCGACCTTCCTCATCGCCTCGGTGGTGGCCGTGCGGGACTGGCTGCCCGGGGCGCTCGGCGGCGCGGCCCTCCTCGCAGCCGGCCTGGCCGGGCGCTGGCACTGGTTCGCCGACGAGCCGCACAAGAGCCTCTGGCAGGCCATCGGCATGCTGGGCGTCGTGCTCGCGGCGGGGGCGGTCGCGACCGCGACCCGCAACCGGTTCGAGGCACGGGCCGAGCGGGTCGAGCGTGCCTCGACCGAGGAGCGGCTGCGGATGGCGCAGGACCTGCACGACGGCGTCGGCCACGGGCTCGCGGTGATCGCGATGCAGGCCGGGGTGGCGCTGCACGTGCTGGACCGCGACCCCGCCAAGGCGCGGGAGAGCCTGGAGGCGATCCGTGCCACCAGCCGGGAGGCGCTCGAGTCGCTGCGCTCCGAGCTCGCCACGATCGCCGGCGAGCCGGCGCCGCGCCGTCCCTCGCCGGGCGTCGAGGCCGTGCCGGCGTTGGTGGAGCGGGTGCGCTCGGCCGGCCTGCGGATCGAGGTGATCGGCGACCCGGGCACGCTGGCGGAGCCCGTCGGCGAGGCGGCGTACGCGGTGCTGCAGGAGTCGCTGACCAATGTGCTGCGGCACGCGGTCGCGACCACGGCGACGATCGTGTGGGAGCGGGGAAGCGACTCGGTCGCGCTGCGCGTCTCCGACGACGGGCGCGGCGGCGAGGTGCAGGATGAGGGCATGGGCATCGGCGGCATGCGGGCGCGGGTGAGCGCGGTCGGCGGCACGTTCCGGGCGGGACCGGCGCCGCAGGGCGGGTTCGAGGTCATCGCGGTGCTGCCGGCATGACCTCCTCCATCAGGGTGGCGCTGGTCGACGACCAGCCGCTGGTCCGGATGGGCCTGGCCACGCTCGTCGACGCCGAGCCCGACCTCGAGCTGGTGGGGGAGGCCGCCGACGGGCGCGAGGGCCTGGCGCTGCTGCGGCGTACGACGCCCGACGTGGTGCTCTGCGACATCCGGATGCCGGTGATGGACGGGCTGGCGCTGCTCGCCGAGGTCGCGGCCGACCCGTCGCTCGCCGACGTCCGGGTGGTCGTGCTGACCACCTTCGAGCTCGACGAGTACGTCTTCGAGGCGTTGCGCAACGGCGCCAGCGGCTTCCTGCTCAAGGACGCCGAGCCGGCGGCGCTGCTCGACGCGGTGCGGGTCGTCGCGGACGGCGGCTCGCTGCTCGCGCCGTCGGTGACCCGACGCGTGATCGACCACTTCGGCACCCGCCGTCCCGAGCGGCCGCACCCGCGCCTGGGCGACCTGACGGAACGGGAGCGCGAGATCCTCGGCTGGGTCGCGACCGGACGCTCCAACGCCGAGATCGCCGCCGAGCTGGTGGTCAGCCCCGACACCGTGCGCACGCACGTCAGCCGCGCGATGGTGAAGCTCCACGCCCGCGACCGGGCGCAGCTGGTGGTCTTCGCGATCGAGTCGGGGCTACGACGCGCGTGAGCTGACGTGCTCCGGGGTGGGGAGGCCCGCGAGGTTGTCGTCGGCGGGGACCGGCGCGTCGATCACCCGCCGCACCGGCACGTGGCCGCCCCACACGCCCGCCTCGACGTCCTCGGGCTCGTCGACCGGCCCGCCGGCGCGGGCCTTCATCGACGCCTCGTGCAGCGGGACCGCGAGCACCGCCGTCGCGGCCAGCTCCTTGCGCGTGCTCGGGCGCATCGTCGCGGCCCGGCCCGGGAGCATGTGGTCGACGATCAGGTCGAGCGCGTGCTGCCGCTCGTCGGCGTCGTCGACGAGGCGCGCCTGGCCGATGACGACCGCCGAGCGGTAGTTCATCGAGTGGTGGAACGCCGAGCGGCCGGCCACCAGACCGTCGAGCTCGGTGACCGTGACGCAGACCGTGCGGTCGACCGAGGAGCGCAGCCAGCGGGCCGCGACCGAGCCGTGCACGTAGAGCGTGCCGCCCTCGTCGGGGCCGTCCACGTCGACCGCGTAGGCGGTGGGCAGCACGAGCGGGTGGCCGTTCTCGCTGTCGTCGGCGCCGGGCGCCTGCACCCCGATGTGGGCGACCAGCGCGTCGGCCAGCAGGTCCAGCAGCTCCGTACGGTCGGCGACAGCGCGGTTGCGGCCGCGGTTGACGCGCGTGCGTGGAGTCGGCTCCAGGGGTTCGATCCTGGCGTCGGTGATCGTGCTCATGGCACCATCGTGGACGACAAGTGGCCTGTGCACACGGGCCATTTCTGACCGACTTGGACAGGCCAATGCCGACCCTTCCCGTTGCTCTCGACCGTAGCGACCCCCGCCCGCTCGGCACCCAGCTCGCGGACCAGGTGCGCCGGCTGGTGCTCGACGGGGTGCTCGACCACGGTGACCGGATGCCCGCCTCGCGGCGGCTCGCGGCCGACCTCGGGGTGTCGCGGTCGGTGGTGGAGCAGGCGTTCGACCAGTTGCTCGCGGAGGGCTGGCTCGAGGCGCGGCAGGGCTCCGGCACGTGGGTCGCGGGCGGCTCTGCGGGTGGCGGGGCGAACCGGCCCCCGCGGAGACGAGCGCCGGTTCCCGGGCCGGATCCCGCGCCGCCGCTGGTCATGCTCGACGCCGGTACGCCCTGGATCGACCCGCGCCACGCCGCCGTCTGGCGTCGCGCATGGCGCGAGGTGTCCTCGGCCACCCCGCCGCGCGGGTACGACGACCCGCGCGGCCTCCACGAGCTGCGCACCCTGGTCGCCGAGCGCCTCGGCCGGACCCGGGGAGTGGTCACCGACGCCGACCGGGTGCGGATCACCGGCGGCACCGGGGCCGGCCTGCGCCACCTCCTCGCCGTCCTCCCGCGGGGCCCCGTCGCCGTGGAGGACCCCGGCTACCGCGCCGCCGTGGCGACCGTCCTGGAGTCCGGGAGGAGCGTGCGCGACCTGCCCGCGCTGGAGCCGGTGCACGACCTCGCCGGCTGTGTGGCGGCGTACTCCACTCCGGCGCACCAGCACCCGCTCGGCCGGGTGATGCCGGCGGCCGAGCGCCTCACGCTGCTCGCCACCGCCCGCCGGGACGGGGCGCTGGTGGTGGAGGACGACTACGACTCGGAGTTCCGCTACGACGTCGCGCCGGTGCCCGCGCTGGCCTCCCTCGACCGCGACCGGGTGGCCTACCTGGGCACTGCCTCGAAGTCGATCCTGCCGTCGCTGCGGCTGGGCTGGACCGTCGTACCGGACCGGGTGCTGGACCGCTTCGACGCCCACCGCGCGCTCACCCACGACGCGCCGCCGTGGCCCGTCCAGCGGGCACTGGTCACCCTCCTGCGCGACGGGTACGTCGACGCGGTCGTCCGCTCCGCGCGCCGGACCTACGCCGAGCGGGCGCCGCGGGTGGTCGCGGCCCTCGAGCCGTACGCCGAGCTCGCGGGGCCGGTCGCCGGCATGTACTCCACGTGGCTGCTCCCGCACGCGCGCGCCGTGCGGGCGCGTGCTGCCGCGGAGGAGGCGGGCTTCCGGGTGAACCTGCTGCGCGACTACTGCCGCACGGCGCGGCTCAGTGGGTTGGTCGTCGGGTTCGGGGGACCGACGGACGACGAGCTCGACCTCGCGCTCGACGCGCTGGTCAGTGGGCTGCGCCGATCTTGACCGGACGCCCCGCGAGGTAGCCGGCGGTGACCTGCACGAACCCGAGGCCCACGAGCAGCGTGCAGGGCAGCGCCCAGCTGTCGGTCGCATGGTGCAGCGTGCCGACGAGGAAGGGACCGCCCGCCGCGAGGAGGTAGCCGACGCTCTGCGCCATCGTGGACAGGGCGGCGGTGTCGACGGAGCTCGTCGTGCGCAGTGCGAAGCAGAGCAGCACGATCGGGAACACCGCACCGCCGGCGCCGAGGAGCGCGGCCCAGAGCCACGCGCCGCCCTCGGGGGCGAGGCCGAGGCCGGCCCAGCCGACCATCGTGAGGACGGTGCAGGCGGCGACGAGGTGGCCCTGCTGGTGCATCCGGCCGGCGAGGCGCGGTGCGAGGAAGAAGAACGGGACGCCCAGGGTGATGCTGACGGCCAGCAGCAGGCCGGCGGTCTCGTCGCTGAAGCCGGCGTCGGCGTACAAGCTCGGGAGCCAGCTCATCATCACGTAGGCGAAGGTCGACTGGGTGCCGAACAGGACGGTGACCGCCCACGCGGTGCGGTTGCGCCACAGTGGCGTACCGCGCTCGGTGGAACGGCGCTCGACGGCGCCCCGGGCGAAGGGCGCCCACGCGACCACGGCGAGGACGGCGACGACCGCCCACAGGCCGAGGCCGAGGCGCCAGGTGCCCGTGGCGTTGGTGAGCGGGACGGTGAGGGCGGCGCCCGCGGCGGAGCCGAGGGAGAGCACGGCGGTGTAG
>DATLIG010000281.1:0-1970 GCA_035539555.1 Nocardioides sp.
GGCCGACCGCCCTCGAGCGGTGGCCGGACGGCTACCGCGAGGGCTTCCGGCTCTCGACCGGCTACGGCGACGACGGCGAGGGCTTCTACCAGAAGCGCGTCCCCAAGGGCGCTCCCGAGTACGTCGACCCGGTGCGGATCACGTTCCCGTCGGGCCGCACTGCCGAGGAGATCTGCTCGAGCGAGATCGCCGTGCCCGTCTGGTGCGCGCAGATGGGCACCCTCACCTTCCATCCGTGGCCGGTCCGCCGGGCCGACGTCGACCATCCCGACGAGCTCCGCATCGACCTCGACCCGCAGCCGGGCACCGGGTTCGCCGACGCGGTCCGGGTCGCCGGGGTGGCCGACGAGCTGCTCCGCGAGCTCGGTCTCGTCGGCTTCCCGAAGACGTCGGGCAACCGGGGCGTCCACGTCTACGTGCGGATCGAGCCGCGCTGGACCTTCGAGGACGTGCGTCACGCGGCGATCGCGTTCGGGCGCGAGCTCGCCCGGCGCGACGACCAGGTCACCACGGCATGGTGGAAGGAGGAGCGGGGCGAGCGGATCTTCGTGGACTTCAACCAGAACAACCGCGACCGCACCATCGCCTCCGCCTACTCGCTGCGGCCCAAGCCGGGGGCGCCCGTCTCGACACCGATGACCTGGGCCGAGCTCGCCGAGGTCACCGACCCCCGCGACTTCAACCTGTTCACCGTCGCCGAGCGGGTGGCCGACGGGGACCCGTGGGCCGCGATCGACGAGGCGTCGTACTCGCTCGAGCCGTTGCTGGACCTCTGGCAACAGCAGGTCGACGCGGGGGAGGGCGAGCTGAACTTCCCGCCGGACTACCCGAAGATGCCGGGCGAGCCGCCGCGCGTGCAGCCCAGCAAGAAGGTCGCCGAGCACTGGGACGAGCAGGGCAACCGGGTCGAGGGGACCTGAGCGGTCCGGTCAGTCGGGCAGGCCGCGGACGACCGCGACCTCGCACAGCCGGGCGAGGTCGCTGCGCACGCGTGGGTCCAGCCCCGGAACGGCGTTGCCGACCAGCAGGTGCACCGCACAGCGGGCCGCCTGGCCGGGATGGGGCAGGCCGAGCTCGGGCGCCATCGCGACCGCGGACTCGCACAGGTCGACGACCCGGTCGCGCTCGGTGGCACTCAGGCACGTGCCCGCGAGCGCCTCGAAGAGGCGGACGTCGAGGGTGTGCAGGGCCGACATGACAGGTCAACGACGGGACGGAACCGGCTGTTACGGGGTGCCGGCCACCGGTTCAGGACTGTTCGTGCTCCAGCAGGTGGAGCACCGGTACGCCGAGCTTGCGCCGCGCCCGCGAGGTCCAGTCGACGTGGAAGAACTCCGCCACCAGGTGCGGGCGGGTCAGGATGATCGCCTCCCGGCCGTCGACCTCGGAGACCTTGCGGGTGAGCGCGTCGACCGGCGGGTCGGTCACGATCGACCGGCTGCCGACGTGCGCGCCGGACGCGGTCAGCGCCTCGGCGGTCGCGGCGAGGTCGCGGTCCGCCTGCTCGCGGTACTCCTCGCGCAGGTGGTCGATCTCCTCCGGGGACGGCGTCATCGGAGGGGCGATCAGGTCCGCGCCGCCGATCACGCCGAGCGACGCCTCGACCGCCGCCGCGGCGTCGGCCATCGGCAGCAGGACGTGGTAGATCACCTCGATCGTCGGGTCGTCGTCCAGCTCCAGGTGGAGCGAACGGACCTGGGCTGCGTCGGCGGCGGTCAACGCCTGCTCGACGAGGAGGACGACGTCGTACGGCTCCTCCTGGGGAGCGGACTCGGTGGTCATGCCTCCATCCTGCCGCGTGGGTGGGCGCGGGTCGAGCGTCACCCGCCGAGCACGTCGGCGAGGTCGTACTTCACCGGCTGCTCGAGCTGGTCATAGCCGCAGGACTCGGGGTCGCGGTCCTCGCGCCACCGCTTGAAGTGGGCGGTGTGGCGGAATCGGGAGCCCTCCATGGCGTCGTACTTGACCTC
>DATLIG010000282.1:0-5885 GCA_035539555.1 Nocardioides sp.
GTCGTCGGCGTCCTCGAACGGGACGCCGAGGCGCTGCGCGAGCGCGGCGCCGACCGTCGACTTGCCCGACCCCGACACGCCCATCACGACGAGCAGGGGTGCGCCCCCGTCGTACGGCAGGGTGCTGCTCATGGGTCCTCCTCGTGCGGAATGTGCTGGCCGTCACAGTGTGCAACCATTAATCTGCTTTTAACAACCCCAACAGCCAAATAATCTGATCTTTGGAGGAATCGTGGCTCGCACCGCGCTGCACGAGGACGTCCTCGAGGCGCTCGGCCGGCGCATCGTCGACGGCGACCTCGCCGAGGGCGCCGTGCTGACGCTCGACGGCATCGACACCGAGTACGACGTCAGCCGCTCCGTCTCGCGCGAGGCCGTCCGGGTCCTGGAGTCGATGGGCATGGTGGCCTCGCGCCGCAGGGTCGGCGTCACCGTTCTCCCCCGCACGGCCTGGCACGTGTTCGACCCGCGGCTGATCCGCTGGCGACTGGACTCCGGTGACCGCGCCGACCAGCTGCGCTCGCTGGGTGAGCTGCGCAGCGGGTTCGAGCCGGTGGCGGCCGGCCTGGCCGCCGTACGCGCGACGCCCGAGCAGTGCGGCGCGCTCGCCGCCGCCGCCAACGACATGGTGGTGCACGGCCGCGCGGGCGACCTGGAGGCGTTCCTGCGGGCCGACATCGTCTTCCACCGGGTGCTGCTGGAGGCGTCCGGCAACGAGATGCTCGCCGCGCTCGACGGTGTCGTGGCCGAGGTGCTGGCGGGCCGGACGCACCACCACCTGATGCCCGCACACCCCAAGGACGAGGCCGTCGACCTGCACGTCGAGGTCGCCCGCGCGGTCCGCTCCGGCGACGCCGAGGCGGCCCGCGTGGCGATGGCCACGATCATCGCGGAAGCGACGGGTGCGGTCTCCAACGACACGGAGGACTCGACTACCCTCGGAGGCGATGGAGACCACGCCTGACCTCAGCCCCCTCGTCGACCAGCTGCAGGGCGAGGAGTACGACGTCACCGAGCCACTGCCCGGTGTCCTCCACGTCCGGGGGCGCTTCTCCAACCCCGAGCGGATCGCGCTGCGCGCCGCTGCCGACGCCGGCGACCTCGCCGTGGCGGTGTGGGCGACCAGCCACCACGACGACTGGGCCCTCGTCTGCTGGAACCGCCCCGACCTGGTGACCATCACCCAGAAGGGCCCGACGCCGCAGCGCTGGCGCCACCGCCGCATCCCCGAGACGCTGCGCCCCGACGCGCAGACCTTCCTCGAGGGTGCGTCCTCGCCGTTCGACATCGTCACCCGGCCCAAGCACCAGCCGACCGACGCGGCCCGCGAGATCCTCGGCCAGTTCGCGATCACGGACCCGCCGCCGCCCGGCTGGGTGCCGCCGGTCGTCGAGGTCCCGGTCGTCGAGGTGCCCGCGGTCCGCACGTCGCGGCTGCCGACGGCGGGCACCCGCAAGGCAGCTGCTCCGCGCACGCCCAGGACGCCGGCGAAGCCGGTGAAGGCCGAGCCCGTCGTGGCGGTCTGCCCGACCTGCTTCATGGCGATCCCGGCCACCGGCATCTGCGACAACTGCGGCTGACCGATGGGCGAGACCACTCCTGCCCCCGTCGGGATGCGCCGGCTCTCGAGGCTCGGCCTCGCGATCGCCGTCACCGGCGCACTGATCCAGCTGGTGCTGGCCGTCTACTACCTCGCGATGGCCCACTCCCCCTCGCCGCACGACCTGCCGGTCGGCGTGGTCGGCAGCGCCCAGCAGCAGGCGCAGGCGAAGCAGCTGGAGGAGGACGGCCAGTTCAAGGTCGAGTCGTACGACGACGCGGAGGCGCTGCAGCAGGCGATCCGCGAGCGCGACGCCTACGGCGGCGTCGCCTTCAACGGTGACGCCGCGACCCTCTACGTCGCCTCGGCGGCGTCGCCATCGGTGGCCAACCTGTTCAAGGCCCAGTACACGAAGGTCTACCAGCAGCAGGTCCAGGAGCAGGTGCAGTCGCTGACCACGGCCGGCAAGCCGGTCCCGGTCACCACGCTCGCGGCCCTCACGACGCCGCCGCCGGTCACCGACGTCGTCGCGCTGCCGGAGGACGACAGCGCCGGCAGCTCGCTCGGCTTCGTGATCCAGGCGCTCTGCCTCGGCGGCTCGATCGCCTCGCTCGCGCTGGGCCGACTGCGCGGTCTGGTCGACCGCTCGACCCTGCGCGGCCTGGGACACGCCGCCCTGCTCGTCGTCTACGCGGTGGCGTCCGCCGGCGTGGCGCTGCTGGCGATGACGTTGTTCGGCGTCGGCGACGGCGCCGACCACATGACGCTCTTCTGGGGCCTGGCCCTGATCTCGCTGGCCGTCACCGCGTCGACGGCCGCATTCGTGGCACTCGTCGGACCGGCCGGCTCCCTCATCGGCGGCCTCTACTTCACCGTCGGCCTGATCATCTCCGGGTCGTCGATCGCACCCGAGATGCTGCCCAGGTTCGGCCACACCGTCGGCCAGCTGCTGCCCCCGGGCGCCGGCGCGACCGTGGCCCGCGACGCGATGTACTTCCCCGACGCCGCGACGGGCGGCGCCTTCGCCGTGCTGTTCGTGTACGCCGGCCTGGGGCTGGCCGTGATCCTGCTCTGCAACGCCGCCGCCAACCGGACCAGGTTCACGCGGGTGCTCAACCGGGAGCCGTCCGTCACGGAGTGACGAAGGCGCAGCGTGGTCCGCTCGCGCGGGCCGCCGCCGGTCGAGCGTGATCCGGACGTATCAGGCGCCCCCACCACGCCTCCTCGTAGTGAGCTCGGCACTCAGCCGAGCCGATGAGAGGAGACCCGCATGGCTGAGAAATGGACCATCCGGCTCGACCGGCTGTTCGTCCACAACGCCGACGAGGACGACTTCTGGAGCGACGGCGACGAGCCCTACATCGTCCCGATCGGCTTCCGCTCCCGGTTCCGCACGCCCAACTCCACGTCGGTGTCCTGGAGCGGAGTCCTCGACGACGACTGGGCGAGCGGGATCGACGACGGCGGCTCGAGGGCGATCCCCGCCGGCCAGGGCGTGCTCGAGTTCGGCGGCATCGACCGGCCGACCCCGCAGCAGGTGCTGGCCGGGAACCTGCCCGAGATCGTCGGCGCGATCATCGTCGTCTTCGAGTCCGACGCGACGCCGTTCAGCGCGATCCGCTCGATCGTCGAGGAGGTGCGGTCCGCGCTGCGGACCGAGATCCGCCGCCTGATCGAGGACGGCGAGCTGTCGTTGACCGATCCGCGGCCCGACATCGAGCGCGCGGTGAAGAACGTGCAGCAGGCGACGGAGCTGAGCACGGGCGAGAAGATCGCGCTCTTCCTCGCCTCCTTCGGCGACCCCGACGACATCGTGGGCCTGCAGCCCTTGGTGTTCGCCGCCGTCGACAGCTCGATGGGCCTGCCGGTCCCGGTGCTGCACGAGCACGACCTCAACCTGCGCTTCAAGCCGAGCGGCATCGACTACGAGATCCGTGGCCGGATGTCGGTCCGCTCCGACGGCGTCGGCTGGGAGTCGCTCGGCGGCATCATCACCAGTGACCCCGCCGCCGTGTCGTGGGGCCCGCAGCGCCTGGACGTGTTCGCGCGCGGCACCGACAACGCCCTGTGGCACCGGTGGTTCGACCACGGGTGGCACGACTGGGAGTCGCTCGGCGGCGGGCTGACCTCGGCACCGGCCGCGTCGAGCTGGGCAGCGGGGAGGCTCGACCTCTTCGTCCGCGGCACCGACCGGGCGCTGTGGCACAAGTGGTTCGACGGGTCGTGGCACGACTGGGAGTCGCTCGGTGGCGGCCTCTCCTCCGGCCCGGCCGCGGCGAGCTGGGGCACGGGGCGCGTGGACGTCTTCGTCCGCGGTGACGACAACGCGTTGTGGCACAAGTGGTTCGACGGCCACTGGCACGACTGGGAGTCCCTGGGCGGCGTGCTCACCAGCGACCCCGCGGTCGCGTCGTGGGCACCCGGGCGCCTCGACGTCGTCGCGCGCGGGACCGACAACGCCCTGTGGCACAAGTGGTTCGACAACGGCTGGCACGACTGGGAGTCGCTCGGCGGCGTCCTGACCTCGGCGCCCGGCGTCACCGCCTGGAGCCCCGGACGGCTGGACGTCGTGGTCCGCGGCACGGACAACGCCTGCTGGCACAAGTGGTTCGAGGGCGGATGGTCGGACTGGGAGAGCCTCGGCGGCCAGTTCACCTCGGGGCTCGACGCCGCGTCGTGGGGCTCGCACCGGCTCGACCTCGTCGGCCGTGGCCTCGACAACGCCTGCTGGCACAGCTGGTACGACAACGGCTGGTCCTGACCGGCCAGCCGGGCCCGCCACGCCCGCGCGGTGCGAGCTCAGGCGTCCCAGGCGCCTTCGAGCACCGCGCGGTGCGTGGGCAGCGCGGCGTCGTACACCTTGCGGCCCCGGGAGGTCAGGCAGACGAAGACGCTGCGGCGGTCGTCGGCGCAGGCGGAACGCTCGACCAGGCCGTCCTTCTCGAGGCGGGTGATCGCGCGGGAGAGCGCGCTCTGGCTGAGGTGGATGTCGCCGGCGAGGTCGGCCATGCGGTACTTGCCGCAGTTGGCGTCGACGACCCGGTCGAGGGTCTCGAACTCGCTCAGGCCGATCCCGTGCTGGTCCTGCAGCGCCTTCTCGAGCGCGCAGCTGACCACGGCGTGGCGGTCGAGCAGCTGGCGCCACTCCTCCACCAGCGCGCTGGGGGCGACGGCCTTGGACACGCTCGCATCCTAGCCAGCAGGTTACATTTATGCAAACGCATTAATTGCGCTTGCATTCAATGCACATGCATGGAAGTCTCCCATGCCATGTCCTCGACATCCCTCAACCCCCATCACTCCGCCGCCGGCAGCGCGATCCGCTGGTCCGGCCGCACCTGGGGCCTGCTCATCACGCTGTGCGTGGTGCTCTTCCTCGACGGGCTCGACGTGTCGATGATCGGCGTCGCGCTCCCCTCGATCGGCGCCGAGCTCGACCTGTCGACCTCCTCGCTGCAGTGGCTGATCAGCGGCTACGTGCTCGGGTACGGCGGCCTCCTGCTCGTCGGCGGCCGCACCGCCGACCTGCTCGGCCGGCGCCGGGTGTACCTCATCGCGCTCGCGGTCTTCGCCGCCGCCTCCCTGCTGGGCGGGCTGGTGAGCTCCGGCCCGCTGCTCATCGCGACCCGCTTCATCAAGGGCCTGGCCGCGGCGTTCACCGCGCCGACCGGCCTGTCGATCATCACGACGAACTTCGCCGAGGGGCCGGCCCGCAACAAGGCGCTGTCGATCTACACCGTCTTCGGCGCGGGCGGATACTCCTCCGGCCTGCTCTTCGGCGGGCTGATGACCGGCATCGGCTGGCGCTGGACCTTCCTGCTCCCGGTCCCGGTCGCCCTGCTGGCGCTGGCCGCGGCGTGGATGCTGGTCCCGCGCGACGAGCCGGCCGAGGAGGGCGGCCACGACCTGCTCGGCGCACTGACCTCGGGCGCCGCGATGCTGCTGCTGGTCTACACCGTGGTGTCCGCGCCCGAGGCCGGCTGGAGCTCGCTGCGCACCGTGCTCTCGTTCGTCGGCGTCGCCGTCCTGTTCACCGCCTTCGTGACGATCGAGCGTCGGATCGCCCACCCGCTGGTCCGCCTCGGCATCCTGCGCAAGGCCACGCTGGTCCGGGCCAGCATCGCGATCGTCGCCGTCGGCGGCTCCTACTTCAGCTGGCAGTTCATCGTCACGCTGTTCCTCCAGGACGGCCTCGGCTGGTCGCCGCTGCGGCTGGCGCTCGCCCTGCTGCCGATCGGCCTCATGGTGACGCTCTCGGCGGTCTTCTCCGACAAGCTGGTCGACCGCTTCGGGACCGGACCGATCATCGCGGTGACCATGGCGGTCATGGCGGTCGGCTACCTGC
>DATLIG010000283.1:0-5943 GCA_035539555.1 Nocardioides sp.
TGAGGAAGACGGACTTGCCGGTACCGGACGGGCCCAGCATCACCGAGATCTCACCGGCGGGCAGCGTGAGCGACACACCCTTCCAGATCAGCTGCTTGCCGAACTGCTTCGTCAGGTTCGTCACCGATACATCGACGCCCATGTTGACCTCTTCCTACGTCCGCTGACCCGGCACCTGCTGCGAGGGAACAACGCAGCCACGTGGCGCACGTTACGCGCAAACCGTGGCGCCCGTCACGCCGACCCGTCCAACGAGATGCCGAAAGTACTTGCGAGTAGTACTACCGGGTAACCCGTCCGGTCCGCTGCCGGGGGCCCGGAACCGGGCCGGGCGCGAAAACGGGCCGAGGCCGGCAGAGCGTGAGCTCTGCCGGCCTCGGGGTGCTGAACGAGTCAGCGAGGGGTCACTTGAGGGTGACGGTGGCGCCGGCGCCCTCGAGGGCCTCCTTGGCCTTGTCAGCGGCCTCCTTGTTGACCTTCTCCAGGATCGCCTTCGGGGCGCCCTCGACGAGGTCCTTCGCCTCCTTGAGGCCGAGGGAGGTCAGCGCGCGGACCTCCTTGATGACGTTGATCTTCTTGTCACCAGCGGCCTCGAGGATGACGTCGAACTCGTCCTGGGCAGCGGCCTCGTCGGCACCGCCCGCGGCACCGCCGGCGGCGGGGGCAGCGGCAACGGCGACGGGGGCAGCGGCGGTGACGCCGAAGGTCTCCTCGAACTGCTTCACGAACTCGGAGAGCTCGATGAGGGTCATCTCCTTGAACGCGTCGAGGAGCTCGTCGGTGGTGAGCTTCGCCATGGTGGCGTGTCCTTTCTCAGGTGGTCTGCGTGCGTCCGTCGCGCGCGGACCGGGGTTTCAGGTGGTGTACGTCGGCCTGGGTCAGGCGTCGGTGGACTCGGTCGCCTCGTCGGCAGCCTCGGCGTCGGCGGCGTCGGCAGCGGGTGCCTCGACCTCCTCGGCGGGGGCGGCGTCCTCAGCGGCCGGGGTCTCCTCGGCAGCGGCCGGCGTACCGGCACCACCTGCGAGGATCGAGGGGTCCTCCTGCGCCTTCGCCTCCAGGGCGCCGGCGAGCCGGGCAGCCTGGGCGAGCGGGGCGTTGAGGAGGTAGACGGCCTGGCTGAGCGAAGCGAGCATCGCGCCCGCCAGCTTGCCCAGGAGCACCTCGCGCGACTCGAGATCGGCCAGCTTGGCGATCTCCTTCGCGTCGAGGAGGTTGCCGTCCAGAACGCCACCCTTGATCACGAGGGTGGGGTTCGCCTTGGCAAAGTCACGCAGACCCTTGGCCGCCTCGACGACGTCGCCCTTGATGAAGGCGATCGCGGTCGGACCGGTCAGCAGGTCGTCGAAGCCATCGATGCCCGCCTCCTTGGCGGCGAGCTTGGCCAGCGTGTTCTTGACCACGGCGTAGTTGGCGTTCGCACCGAGGGAGCGGCGAAGGTCCTGCAGCTCCTTGACGGTGAGACCGCGGTACTCGGTCAGCACAGCGCCTGCGGACTCGCTGAACGACTCAGCGATCTCCGCGACGGCGGCCTGCTTGTCTGCCCGCGCCATGGGTCTCCTTCCGGTGGGAGACCGCCGCGAGGGAGCCGGGAAATGAAGGACGCCCCGAGCGCAGGCGCTCAGGGCGTGGACATCGGGCGCCTCGCGGTGCCCGTCGTTGCTCTGATCCCCTGCGCAGGCCGTCCGCACTTCGCGGAACCTTCGGTCAGGACTGGCAGCCCTGACAACCGGCGGTCTTAAGGTTTCGTCGAGAAGGCTACGGCGGGGCCGGCCCGGATGCCAAATCTCCGCGACCGCCGGCTGCCCGAGGGACGAGGGGTGCCGACGACAGCCGAGCAAGGGGTCTCGAAACCCGGCGACAGGCCGCCCGCACGAGGCCACCCCCGACGCCATGCGGCACGATGGTCCCCGTGACCGCCTCGACGTCCCTCGCCGACCTGTCCGCCGACGACCTCGCCGCGCGCCTCACGACGGTGCGCGCCGACTACGACGCGCTCAAGCAGCGCGGGCTGAAGCTCGACCTCACGCGCGGCAAGCCCGGCGCCGACCAGCTCGACCTGTCCAACGGGCTGTTGGGCCTGCCGTCGTCGTACAAGGACCGGGCGGGCACGGACGTGCGCAACTACGGCGGCCTCGACGGGCTGCCGGAGCTCCGCGAGATCTTCGCCGACCTGCTCGGTGTCGACACCTCGACGGTCGTGTGCGGCGGCAACTCGAGCCTCACGATGATGTACCAGGTCATCACCGCGATGCTGCTCAAGGGCGGCCCGGACTCGCCGCGGCCGTGGTCGCAGGAGCCGGTCGTGAAGTTCGTCTGCCCGGTGCCCGGCTACGACCGCCACTTCACGATGCTCGCCGAGCTCGGCATCGAGATGGTGACCGTCCCGATGACGCCTGACGGCCCCGACCCGGTCGCCGTCCGCGCGCTGGTCGCCGACGACCCGAGCGTCAAGGGCATGTGGATCGTGCCGACGTACGCGAACCCGACCGGCGCGGTGTGCTCCACCGAGGTCGCCGCCGAGCTGATGGCGATGCCGACCGCGGCGCCCGACTTCCGGATCCTGTGGGACAACGCCTACGCGGTGCACCACCTCACCGAGGACGAGACCAAGAGCGCCGACGCGCTCGGCCTGGCCGCCGCGTCGGGCCACCCGAACCGCCCGATCATGTTCGCCTCGACCTCGAAGATCACCTTCGCCGGAGCCGGTGTGGCCGCGCTGGCCGCGTCGCCCGAGAACCGTGCGTGGTACCTCCAACGGCTCGGCTTCGCCGCGATCGGCCCCGACAAGGTCAACCACCTGCGTCACGTCGAGTTCTTCGGCGACGCGGACGGCGTGCGCGCCCACATGCGCAAGCACCGTGACCTGATCGCGCCGAAGTTCGCGGCGGTCGAGGACGCGCTGTCGGCGCGCCTGACCGGCCTCGGCATCGCCGAGTGGACCGTCCCGACCGGCGGCTACTTCGTGAACCTCGACGTGCTCGACGGTACGGCGTCGCGCGTGGTCACGCTCGCCAAGGAGGCCGGCATCGCGCTGACCCCCGCCGGCTCGGCGTTCCCCCACAGCAACGACCCGAACGACCGCAACATCCGCCTGGCCCCCACGTTCCCGGTGCTGGCCGAGGTCGAGTCCGCGATGGCCGGCGTCGCGGTGTGCGTGGAGCTGGCGGCGTTGGAGAAGCTCACTGCCTGAAGCTGCATGAATCCCCGGATCTCCGGGGATTCATGCGCTTCTCAGGGGTTGCTACCCCTGAGAAGCGCAGGCTTTCCCTGAGAAGGTCTACCCCGCAACGAACGGCGCCAGCCGGATCGTCGTGAACTGGCCGATGTCGACCCGCTCCCCGACGGCCACCGCGGGCACGGGGACGGGGACCTGACCCGACGCCAGCTGCACGACGAGCATCGACGCCTGCTCGGACTCGGCGCCGGCGAGGTCGCCGGTCCACTCGATGCCCGCGTGGGCGCGCTCCCCCGGCTCCAGCCGGATCGGCTCCGCCGGGATCAGCTCGCCGTTCAGGTCCCGATCGGTGTGCTCCACCTCGGGCACGAACCGCGACCCCCAGGTGCCGCGCACGCCGATGCCGGGCACGCCCTCCACGACGCACGTCCGGTCCGAGTCGTTGCGTACGACGAGCCGCGAGTAGCGGTGACCGAGGGAGATGTCGAAGCCCTCGAGTACGACGACGACCTGGTCGCGGGTGCAGTGGCCGTCGTCCGCGACCGACGCGCGGGTGCGTAGCAGCGCGGTGAGGGCGGCCCCGTCCAGCTCAGCGTCCTTCGCCGGAGGCGGACCGTCGAGCTGCTCGTCGTAGCCCGGCGGGACCTCGTCGAGACCGGGCGGCGCCGTGGTGCCGGCGGGCTCGTCCGGGGATCCGGCGCCCGGCGCGGGCTCGTCCTCCGTGGAGCACGCCGACAGCGCCAGCACCACGAGCAGCGTCCCGAGAAGTCGCCTCACGCGCCCACCCTAGGAGGGCGAGGAAATGCACGACGCCCGCCGTCCCCTGCGGGAGCGGCGGGCGTCGTACTGGCTGGAGCCTGGATCAGGCGGTGGCCTCGTCCTCAGCCGCGACGTTCTTGATGCGGTTGGGGTCGACCTGGACGCCGGGGCCCATGGTCGTGGAGACGGTGACCTTCTTCAGGTAGCGGCCCTTGGAGCTGGCCGGCTTGAGACGCAGCACCTCGTCGAGGGCGGCGGCGTAGTTCTCGGCGAGCGCCTGCTCGGAGAAGGACGCCTTGCCGATGATGAAGTGCAGGTTGGCGTGGCGGTCGACGCGGAACTCGATCTTGCCGCCCTTGATGTCGGACACGGCCTTGGCCGGGTCCGGGGTGACGGTGCCGACCTTGGGGTTCGGCATGAGGCCACGCGGGCCGAGCACGCGGCCGAGGCGGCCGACCTTGCCCATCAGGTCCGGGGTGGCGACGACGGCGTCGAAGTCGGTCCAGCCGCCGGCGACCTTGTCGATCAGGTCGTCGCTGCCGACGAAGTCCGCGCCGGCCTCACGGGCGGCCTCGGCCTTGTCACCGTTCGCGAACACGAGGACGCGGGCGGTCTTGCCGGTGCCGTGGGGCAGGTTGACGGTGCCGCGCACCATCTGGTCCGCCTTGCGGGGGTCGACGCCGAGGCGGAACACGACGTCCACGGTCTCGTCGAACTTCTTCTTGCTGCTGGTCTTCGCGATCTTGATCGCGGCGAGCGGCGCGTAGAGCTCGTTCTTGTCGAACGTCTCGGCAGCCGCGCGGTAGGTCTTGCTGCGCTGCATGGTGATTCCTTAAGTAGAGGAGGAGGTGTGGTCAGCGGGCCAGCGCGGCCCTTCCACGGTGGCTCAGTCGACGGTGACGCCCATGGAGCGGGCAGTCCCCTCCACGATCTTCATGGCGGCGTCGATGTCGTTGGCGTTGAGGTCGGGGAGCTTCGTCGTCGCGATCTCGCGCACCTGGTCCTTGGTCAGCTTGCCGACCTTCTCCTTGTGCGGGACACCCGAGCCCTTCTTGAGGCCGGCGGCCTTCTTGATCAGCTCGGCGGCCGGCGGCGTCTTCGTGATGAAGTCGAACGACCGGTCCTCGTAGATCGTGATCTCGACCGGGATGACGTTGCCGCGCATGGACTCGGTCTGCGCGTTGTACGCCTTGCAGAAGTCCATGATGTTGACGCCGTGCGGACCGAGCGCGGTACCGACCGGCGGAGCCGGGGTGGCCGAGCCGGCCTGCAGCTGCACCTTGACGAGTGCGGCGATCTTCTTCTTGGGAGGCATTCCTCTATCTCTTTCTCTCGTGGTCACAGCGAGGACGATCAGTCCTCTGCCACTTGCTGCCGGGGGCAACCCGGACATTCTTCCGCTTCTTCGGTCGTACGACGAATTGCGGGCAACCTGCTACGCGACCGACCCAAGGGTCTCGACATGCGCCCTCGCGCCGGATGTCTGAACGAGCGCGCGGAGCGCGCTCGTTCAGACGCGCTGAATCTGCGCGAAGGACAGCTCGACCGGGGTCTCGCGACCGAAGATCTCGACGAGGGCCTTGACGCGCTGGGCCTCGGCGTTGATCTCGGTGATCGTCGCGTGCAGCGTCGCGAAGGCGCCGTCCACGATGAGGACCGAGTCGTTGACGTCGAAGTCGACGACCTCGACCGGCTTCTTCGCGGGAGCGGCGGTCGTCGTACCGCCACCGCTGGCGGCGGCGGCCTCGGCCTCGGCGGCCGCAGCGGTGACCACGGCGGGGGCGAGCATCTTCTCGATCTCGTCCATGCTCAGCGGCACCGGCTGGTGGCTGTGGCCCACGAAGCCGGTGACCGACGGCGTGTGGCGCACGGCGGCCCAGGACTCGTCGGTGAGGTCCATGCGGACCAGGACGTAGCCGGGGAGAACGGTGCGCTTGACCATCTTGCGCTGGCCGTTCTTGATCTCGGCGACCTCCTCGGTGGGGACCACGATCTCGTGGATGTAGTCC
>DATLIG010000284.1:0-9294 GCA_035539555.1 Nocardioides sp.
GCCGACAGCGGTCACCACACCCTCCGTCCACGTCTCCCGAGGTCGCCCTCGGGGTTCCCTCCGGAACCCTCGACGTGTCGCAGCGGTCTCGCACCTCTTTCCACTCTCCCACACATCGGAGGCGCTCGCGCGAGGATGGCCGCTCGGCCTCGGGGGCAGGCGGGGAGGTGTCGACGCCCAGGGATGCACGAAGGCCCCGGTCGTCGACCGGGGCCTTCTCACGTGCGCGAGGGGGGAGTTGAACCCCCACGTCCTTTCGGACACACGGACCTGAACCGTGCGCGTCTGCCTATTCCGCCACTCGCGCGTCGCCGTCATTCGACAGCCGGGCAAGGCTATCCCAGCCGAGCCGATCCGCCCAAAACCGGGGGGTGGCGGACGAGGTCCCGGGCTCGCGAGGTCGCCACCGATACGATCGAGTGACCCGTGTCCGGGCAGGCTCGGACACGCGACGACGCACTGACAACGCACCGGCAACGCACCGACGACGGACCGACGAGCGAGAGGAGGGCAGGCACGTGGGGGGACTGCAGCGATTCGAGCAGCGGCTGGAGCAGGCGATCTCCGGCGTGTTCGCCCGGACCTTCCGCAGCGCCGTGCAGCCCGTCGAGATCGCGGCCGCGCTCCAGCGCGAGCTGGACAACAAGGCGCAGGTCCTGTCCCGCCAGCGGCGGCTGGTGCCCAACAGCTTCGTGGTGGAGCTGTCGCCGGGCGACCTGGACCGCCTGGCGCCGTACGACTCGGCCCTGGAGAACGAGCTCACCGAGCAGCTGACCGAGCACGCGGAGCTGCAGTCCTACGTCTTCCCCGGTCCGATCCGGATCACGTTCGAGTCCGCCGAGGACCTGACGACGGGACGGTTCCGCGTCCGCAGCCAGGCCGAGGCGGCGGTGACCGGGCACTCCCGGCGCACCAGCAGCCAGCGCACCCGCGCGGTCCTCGAGGTCAACGGCACGCAGCACCCGCTGCAGGCGCCGGGCCTCGTCGTCGGTCGTGGCAGCGAGGCCGACATCCGGATCAACGACCCCGGGGTGAGCCGGCGCCACGCCGAGTTCCTCATCACCACCCAGACCGGCACCGGCGCTGCTCCCGGCGACGGGCCGGTGCACGTGGAGGTGCACGACATGGGCTCGACCAACGGCATCCGCGTCGACGGGCAGAAGGTCGCGCGGGCCACGCTCCGCGAGGGCTCCCGCGTCCAGGTCGGCCACACCTCCCTGATCCTCCGGCTCCTCGAGGAGGACTCCCATGTCTGAGCTGACCCTCTTCCTGGTGCGGATCGCGTATCTCGCGATCCTCTGGATCTTCGTGCTGTCGGCGATCTCGGTCATTCGCTCCGACATGTTCGGCGCCCGCGTGCCGACGCCCGCCGCACCGGGCAAGCAGCCGCGCGCACCGAAGCCGCCGCCGACGCCGCGCCGCGGCCAACCGACCCACGTCGCGGTCGTCCAGGGCGTCAACACCGGCATCACCGCCGACCTCGCCAACGCACCGGTCCTCATCGGCCGCGGCAACGACGCGGCCATCCGGCTCGACGACGACTACGTCTCCACCCGGCACGCGCGGATCGTGTCCTCGGGCGGCCAGTGGTACGTCGAGGACCTCGGCTCCACCAACGGCACCTACCTCGGCAGCCAGCGGATCACCCAGCCCGTCCCGATCGGCCTGGGCTCCCAGGTCCGGGTCGGGAAGACCATCGTGGAGCTGAGGAAGTGATGGCCCCCACCCCCGACGGAACGCCCGAACCGACCGAGGACGTCCCCCTGCCGGACGCACCGCCGGACGCGCCGCCGGCCGCCCCCCTCGAGGGCTCCCCCCTCGACAGCACGGCGCCCGACACGGTCGAGAACCCCGAGACGCCGGAGCGCCCCGGGCCGGACCCGACCGCCGAGGTCCCGCAGGTCTTCCAGCAGGACACCGTCGACGCCCCGGTCCGCGCCCCCAAGCCCCCGCTCAGCCTCGACTTCTACGCCGTCTCCGACGTCGGCCGGGTCCGCAAGGACAACCAGGACTCCGGGTACGCCGGTCCGTGGCTGCTGTCCGTCTGCGACGGCGTCGGGGGCGCGGCCCGCGGCGACATCGCCTCCGGCACGGCGGTCAACGAGCTGCGCCAGCTCGACGAGCCGCCCGGCACGGCCGACGTCCTCGACCGGGTCAGCGACGGCATCCACGAGGCGCACGTCGCGATCGGGAACCAGGTCGACCAGGACCCCTCCCTCAACGGCACGAGTACGACGGCCACGGTCGCCCTGTTCGACGGGGCCCGGTTGGCGCTCGGCCACGTGGGTGACTCGCGCGCCTACCTGCTCCGCGACGGCGAGCTCTCCCAGCTGACGAGCGACCACACCTTCGTGCAGAGCCTCATCGACGAGGGCCGGATCACCGCCGAGGAGGCGCGGGTCCACCCGCACCGCAACCTGATCCTGAAGGCGCTCGACGGGCTCCACGACGTCGAGCCGGACCTCTTCGCCCTCGAGCTGGTCGCCGGCGACCGGCTGTTCCTGTGCAGCGACGGCGCGTGCGGGGTGCTCGACGACCCGCGGATCACCGAGATCCTGTCCGACGGCTCGCCGGAGTTCTGCTCGATCGAGATGGTCCGCGCCAGCCTCGACGCCGGCAGCTCCGACAACGTCACCTGCGTGGTGGCCGACGTCGCGGAGGCGACCCCGGACGCCGTCCCCCACGAGCCGATGATCGTCGGCGCCGCGGCCGACCTGCGCCAGCGCCGGCCGCGCGCGCTGTTCCGCGGCCACCGCTCGGGCGACACGGGCGAGCTCGAGCCGGTGGCGGCGGAGATCCCCGAGGGCGTCGACTACGCCATCCGCGCCGACCCGCCGGCCGACCCCGAGGCGATGCGCTACGCGCCGCAGGCGCCGCCGCGCTTCATCTGGCCCCGTCGCCTGCTGGCGCTCGCCGTGCTGGTCGGGCTCGTGTGGGTGGTGCTCGGCACGGCGTACTGGTGGAGCCAGCGGCAGTACTACGTCGGCGAGGACGACGGCAAGGTCGTCATCTACCGCGGTGTCGAGGTCCCCGGTCTGTCCTCGGTCCACGAGGTCTCCGACGTCTCCGTCGACGACCTCCCCGACGGCCTGGCCTCCAGCGTCGAGGACGGCATCCCCGCCGACGACTACGGCGCGGCCCGCGACAAGGTCCAGCAGATCGCCGGCGAGGTCGGCACGACCAGCGCCGACGACCCCACCGACGACCCCACCGACACGTCGCCCGAGCCGTCCACGACCCCCGACCCGACGTCGCCCGCCACGACGGACCCCTCGTCCGGCGAGGCCAGCGACTTCGACCCGGTGGAGTGATGGCCACCAACTCCGCCCTGATGGGCTTCGTCCACCGCCGCCGGCGGGGCGCGGAGCTCTTCCTCCTCATCCTCGCGCTCATCGTCGGCATCGGCGCCTACGCCGCCGTCGGGCTGGGCATCGACGGCGAGGTCCCCACCAACCTGATCGGGTACGGCGGCTGGCTGACCGTGCTCACGGTCGCCGCCCACGTCGCGGTGCGGATCGTCGCGCCCTACGCCGACCCGGTGCTGCTCCCCGTGGTCGCCGCCCTCAACGGGCTGGGGCTGGCGATCATCCACCGGCTCGACCTCGCCAAGGACACCGGGCTCGCCAGCCAGCAGCTGACCTGGATGACGCTGGGCGTGGTCCTCTTCGTCGGCACCCTGGTGGTGCTGCCCGACCACCGGCTGCTGGCCCGTTTCACCTACACCTCGGGCCTGCTGGCCATCGTGCTGCTGATCCTGCCGATGCTCCCGGGCCTGGGCACCGAGATCAACGGCGCGAAGATCTGGATCGCGGTCGGCCCGTTCAGCTTCCAGCCGGGCGAGATCGCGAAGGTGCTCCTCGTCATCACCTTCGCCGGCTACCTCGTCGTCCACCGCGACGCGCTGGCGCTGGCCGGACGCCGGGTCGTCTTCATCGACCTGCCGCGGGGGCGCGACCTCGGACCGATCCTGATGATGTGGGTGGTCAGCCTCGGCATCCTCGTGCTGCAGCGCGACCTCGGCTCCAGCCTGCTGTTCTTCGGCCTCTTCCTCGTCATGCTCTACGTCGCCACCGAGCGGCCGGGCTGGCTCGTCGTCGGTGGCCTGCTGTTCTTCGGCGGCGCGACGGTGGCGTTCCGGATCTTCTCCCACGTCCAGGCCCGCGTGGACATCTGGCTCGACCCGTTCGCCGACCCCGACGGCAGCGGCTACCAGCTGGTCCAGGCGCTCTACGGCTTCGCGTGGGGCGGCATGGTGGGCCGCGGCCTCGGCGAGGGCATGCCCGAGCGGGTCCCCTACGCCGAGTCGGACTTCATCCTCGCCGCGATCGGCGAGGAGCTCGGCCTGACCGCGGTGATGGCGGTGCTGCTGCTCTACGGCCTCGTCGTCGAGCGGGCCCTGCGGGCGGCGCTGATCTCCCGCGACGGCTTCGGCAAGCTCGTCGCCACCGGCCTCGGCGCGATCTTCGCGCTGCAGATCTTCGTCGTCATCGGCGGCGTCACCCGGCTGATCCCGCTCACCGGCCTGACCACGCCGTTCCTGTCGTACGGCGGCTCGTCGCTGGTCGCGAACTGGGTGATCATCGCGATCCTGCTGCGGATCTCCGACCAGGCCCGGCGCCCGCTGCCCGACCTCACCGAGACCGAGGACGAGGACGACCAGGCCACCCAGATCGTGAAGGTGGTGCCGTCGTGAGCAGGCAACTGCACCGGGCACAGGGGTCTCGTGACGATCGCTGCGCGACCTCCTCGACCGCCGAGGGGGGTCCGCGATGAACAAGCCGATCCGCGCCGTCTCGATCTTCTGCATGTTCCTCTTCCTCGCGCTGATGGCGAACGTGACCTACCTGCAGTTCTGGCGGGCCGAGGACCTCAACAAGGACCCGCGCAACGCACGGGTCGCGGCCGCGGCGTTCAGCCGCGAGCGCGGCCTGATCCAGGTCGGCGAGGACGCCATCGCGCGCAGCCAGCCGGTCGACGACCAGTACAAGTACCTCCGGGTCTACCCCGGCAAGGAGCTGTACGCGCCGGTCACCGGCTACCTGCAGCTCGGCAGCCAGACCGGCCTCGAGCGCAGCCAGAACGAGGTCCTCTCGGGTGAGGACCCGCGGCTGTTCGTCAACCGCCTCGTGGACCTGCTCAAGGGCGACACCAACCAGGGCGGGAACGTCTCGCTGACCCTCGACCCGAAGGCGCAGCGGGCCGCCTACCGCGCGCTGCGCGACACCGTCGGCCCCGACGGCGAGGGCTCGGTCGTGGCGATCCAGCCGAAGACGGGCCGCATCCTGGCGATGGTGTCCTTCCCGTCGTACGACCCCAACGAACTGGCCTCGCACGACCGCGACGAGCGGGAGAAGGCCTACGACCGGCTCGAGGCCGACAAGCACCAGCCGCTGCTCAACCGGGCCATCCAGACCCGGCTGTTCCCGGGCTCGACGTTCAAGGTGGTCACCGCGGCGGCGGCCATCGAGGCCGGCGTCTACAACCAGGACGACCAGGTGCCGTCCGGGGCCACCTGGCAGGCGCCGGGCACGAGCGGCGAGCAGAACGTCATCGACAACGAGGGCCGCAGCGGCTGCAGCCCGGCGGAGATCTCGTTCGCGGCGGCGATGGAGAACTCCTGCAACACCGCGTTCGCGAAGATGGCGGTCAAGGTCGGTCCCGACAAGCTGCGCGAGACCGCCGAGGCCTTCGGCTTCAACAGCGACTACCTCACCGACCTCGGCCCGCAGGCCCGCTCGGTGTTCCCCGAGGACGTCGTCGACACGATCAACGGCGAGAAGCAGGACCCGCGCGAGCTCAACGATGCCGAGACGGCCCGGTCCGGCTTCGGCCAGTTCTCGGTGCAGGCCACGCCGCTGCAGATGGCGATGGTCGTCTCCGCGATCGCCAACCGGGGCGGCCTGATGCGCCCCTACCTCGTCGACCAGGTGCAGACCGCGAGCTTCGACGTGCTGGAGACGACCGAGCCGGAGAAGCTCCGCGACGCGATCTCGCCGCAGACCGCCGCCCAGCTGACCGACCTGCTCGTCTCGACCGTCGACGACGGCACCGCCTCGCCGGCCGCGATCGACGGCGTGAAGGTCGCCGGCAAGACCGGCACCGCCCAGCGCGGCGTCGAGGGCAAGGCGCCGTACGGCTGGTTCGTGTCCTTCGCCCCGGCCGAGAACGCCGAGGTCGCGGTGGCGGTCATGATCCAGGAGGCACCCGGCAAGGAGATCGCGGGCGGGCAGCTCGGCGGACCGATCGCGAAGGCAGTCATGGAAGCGGTGTTGAGGTAATGGTCAGCGAGCAGAGCCAGTACGCCGACCGGGCCGGTCGCTACCACCTGGACTCCGTGATCGCCACGGGCGGCATGGGGGTCGTCTGGCGCGGCACCGACACCCGCCTCAACCGGCCGGTCGCGGTCAAGGTCCTCAAGGCCGAGTACGCCGACGACCCGACCTTCCGGACCCGCTTCGAGGGCGAGGCCCGCAGCGCCGCGGCCCTGCACCACCCGGGGATCGCCGGCGTCTACGACTACGGCGCCGACGACACGGGCACCCTGCCGCCGTACCTCGTCATGGAGCTGGTCGACGGCCAGCCGCTCTCCGCGCTGCTCGCCAGCGCGCGCTCGAACGGCCGCGTGCTCGACACCGCCGTCGTGCAGGACCTGGTCGCGCAGGCCGCGGACGCGCTCGGTGTCGCGCACCGCGCCGGCATCGTGCACCGCGACGTGAAGCCCGCCAACCTGCTCGTCACGCCCGACCGCAAGGTCAAGATCACCGACTTCGGCATCGCCCGCGCCGCCGACTCCGCCGCCCTGACCCGCACCGGCTCGGTGATGGGCACCCCGCAGTACCTCAGCCCCGAGCAGGCGCGCGGCAACCCGTCGACGCCCGCCTCCGACGTCTACTCCCTCGGCGTGGTCGCCTATGAGTGCCTCACCGGGCGCCGGCCGTTCGAGGCGGAGACGCCCGTCGCGACGGCGCTCGCGCACCTCCAGCAGCCGGTGCCGACGCTGCCCGCCAGCGTGCCCGCCGCCCTGGCGGCCGTCGTCACGCGGGCACTCGCGAAGGACCCCGCCGAGAGGTACGCCGACGGGTCGGCCTTCGCCGCCGCGGTGCGCAACCCCTCGTCGGCCGCCGCCGGTGCGGTGGGCGGGCCGGGCCCGGCCACGCCCGTCGAGGGCTCGACCCAGGTGCTCCCGTCGACCGGCCCGCTGCCCGCGGCGCCGGTTCCGGTCCCGACGCCCGGCGCGGGCGGGCCGATGCGGCGCCTGGACTCGCCGTCGCCGTACGCGGGCGACGACGAGCAGCGCAAGCCCGGCAGGTCGCCGTGGCCGGCCGCGATCGCGGTCATCCTGCTCGTCGTGGCGGCCGTCGTGGTCGCGATCCTGCTGCTCGGCGGTGGCGACGAGGAGCCCACCACCGACGACACGACCTCGGACGCCACGACCGCGACGACGCCCACGGAGGAGACCTCGAGCGAGGACACCACCGTCGAGTTCGACGCCGACGACTACGTCTGCTCGGCCGACTACCGCACCGCGCAGTCCGAGCTGAGCGACCTCGGGCTGCAGGTCTCGGTGGAGCGGTTCCCGACGGCCAACGACGGCTCGTGCCCCGAGGGCACCGTCGCCGAGTTCTCCCGCTCCGGCGTGCTCAACAAGGGCGACGCGGTCGTCATCTACTACTGGGGCCCGGTCGAGCAGACCGAGCCGACCGAACCCACCGAGCCGACCGAACCCACCACCGAGCCGACGACGCCGACCGTGCCCACGGACTCCGCCACCACCGAACCGACCGACCTGATCAGCGACCTGGGAGCCGATGGATGACGACTCCACCCAATGACGGCAACGGCGCCACCGGACCGATGGTCGGCGGCCGCTACGAGCTCGCGGAGCTGCTGGGCCGTGGCGGCATGGCCGAGGTCCGCAAGGGCACCGACACCCGGCTGGGCCGGGTCGTCGCGGTCAAGCGCCTGCGCACCGACCTCGCCAGCGACCCGACCTTCCAGGCCCGGTTCCGGCGCGAGGCGCAGTCCTCCGCCTCGCTCAACCACCCCGCCATCGTGTCCGTCTACGACACCGGCGAGGAGCGGGCGGTCCAGCCCGACGGCAGCGACGAGGTCGTCCCCTACATCGTGATGGAGTACGTCGCCGGGCGCACCCTGCGCGACATCCTCCGCGAGGGTCGCAAGATCCTTCCCGAGCGGGCGCTCGAGATCACCAGCGGCGTCCTGTCGGCCCTCGACTACAGCCACCGCGCGGGGATCATCCACCGCGACTTCAAGCCCGGCAACGTGATGCTCACCCCGTCGGGCGACGTGAAGGTGATGGACTTCGGCATCGCCCGCGCGATGAGCGACGCCCAGTCCTCGATGACCCAGACCGCGGCCGTCGTCGGCACCGCGCAGTACCTCTCGCCGGAGCAGGCGCGTGGCGAGACGGTCGACTCGCGCTCCGACGTCTACTCCGCCGGCTGCCTGCTCTACGAGCTGCTGACCGGGCGCCCGCCGTTCGTCGGCGACTCCCCCGTGGCGGTCGCGTACCAGCACGTCCGGGAGCCCGCCGTACCCCCGTCGCGGCACGAGGACGACCTCACCCCCGAGATCGACGCGATCGTCATGAAGTCGCTCGCGAAGCGGGTCGAGGACCGCTACCAGTCGGCGGCGCAGATGCGGGCCGACATCGAGCGCTACCTCGCCGGCCGGCCGGTCCAGGCGGTCGTGAGCGAGCCGTCGACCGGTCCGGTGCCGGTCCCCGTGCCCGTGCCGCACGACCCGAACCCGGAGACGGTGGTCCGCCCGCCGCTGCCACCCACGCAGGACGACCGTCGCAGCAAGGTGGGCCTGTGGGTCCTGCTCGGCGTCCTCCTGCTCGCCCTCTTCGGTACGGCGTACGCCGTGTGGCCCAAGCTCTTCGACGACACCCCGACCGACGTGGCCGTCCCGGCGGCCGTCGGCAAGGAGGTCGACCAGGCGCGCAGCGAGATCGGCGAGGCCGGGCTCGAGAGCGACCACAGCGCCGTCGCGTGCAGCGACGACTACGACGCCGGCATCGTGGTGAAGCAGGAGCCGGAGGCCGGCGACTACATCGCGCCGACCGGGACGGTCTACCTCACCATCTCCAGCGGTCCGTGCGACTTCTCGATGCCGACGGTGACCAACGCGAAGCGCGCCCAGGCGCTCAGCACGCTGACCGATGCGGGCATCCCGCGCGAGAACATCACCTTCGAGAACTGCGACGCCGACGACCCGAAGGGCACCGTGGTCGAGCAGAGCCCGATCCCCGGCACCATGGTGGGCACCGAC
>DATLIG010000285.1:0-6438 GCA_035539555.1 Nocardioides sp.
GACCTCGTGGGTGAAGCTCGGCATCGACGGCACCCGCGCCATGCTCAACGCCGGCGCCAACGACCTCGGCGGCACGCTCATGGAGGAGACCATCTCCCGCATGGCCGGCTCCGAGCACGGCTCCGCCAAGACCGTCGCCGAACTGGTCGAGATCGGTGCGGGCATCGACCGCCCGGTCCGCGAGCGCACCACGCTCTACGGCGTCCCCGCCGGGCGCTGACCGACGGGGTCGATGCCCGCCAGGTAGGCCCGCCAGCCGCCGTACCCGGTGATGTCGCGAGCGCCCTCCAACCCGATCGGTTCGCAGACGAACCCGCTCACCGCCTCTCCCGAGGCCAGCAGCACGGTGCCGATCGCCAGCGGTGCTGGCACTCCCCGCAGGAAGGTGCCGACCTCGCGGGTGGGGAGGTCCCACACCTCCAGGTCGATCGCGCTCCCCCCGGTCGCCACCCGGACCAGGCCCGGCCTCGCCGGCCCCACGCCGGCAAGGTGGTAGAGGCGGTACGACGGTGCGGACGCCGTGCGCTCTCGCAGCACCGCGCCACGGGCGACCAGCTCGCCGTTGAGCGGCATGCCCGCCAGGTGGGCACCCACCACCGCCAACGCCAGCCGGTCGCCCGCGGTCATCAGTGCTCGACCACGTCGGCGTCGTCGACCTCGACGGCCACCTTCGCCGCCGGGAGGAAGGAGTACCCGACGCAGACCACCGCGAAGAGCAGGTAGCCCAGCGCGACTTCCGAGTTCGCCGCCCAGTCCACCTCGGGCGCGTGGATCAGCCCGATGAAGGACAGGGCTGCCGCGACGCCGGCCGCGGCACCGGCGTACAGGAACCTCTTCTCCAGGATCAGGACGACCATGGTGCCGAGCAGAAGACCGACGAGCACGGCGCCCTCGCCGAGGGTCTTGAGGCCCTCGTAGACGACACCTGCGCCGTTGAGGGTGTCGTACCCGACCTCGTCGGCGGACGTCCCTGCCGCGGCCAGGGCGTTGTCGACCATTCCGTGCGCCCATTGGGCGAGGTTCGGCAGCAGGGCGGCGACGACCGCGACGGCGTGCAGGCGCGGCACCGCCTGGAAGGCCTGCGCACCGATCAGCAGACCGATGTAGAGCAGGATCGGAACGATGGCCGGCACCGGCAGCAGCGCGTCGAGGACCCCGAACAGGCCGAGGAAGCAGAGCAGTCCGATCGCCACCCCGCTGGCGAGCGAGTAGTTGGCACGACCGCCGGCGTCCTTCCAGCCGGGGTGGCCGATGTAGACCGCGGGCGGGAACGGCGAGCCGAACGCGGAGCCGATGATCGCGCCGGCACCGTCGGCCAGCAGGACGCTGCGCAGGTTGTAGTTGTCGCCCGCGGCGGCCGCGCTCTCGACGTTGCTCATCGCCTCGGTGAAGTTGTAGACGCCGAGCGGGATCGCCGTGCCGAGCAGCGGAGCGAGGTCGGCGAGGCCACTGAACAGCAGGTCGAAGCGCTGGTCCGGGACCCCGATCGCGATGTTCTCCACCGCGTCGCCCACGGCCGGGGCGTCCATGTAGCCGCCGATCCAGCCGATCGCCGTGCCGACGAGCAGAGCGGCGAGGCCGACGGGGAGGTTGAACGGCAGCTTCACGTCGGTGAAGAAGCCGATCAGGATGATCGCGAGCACCGGCAGGCCGATCCAGGCGACCTCCCACATCTGCGCGGCCGGGCGCATCGAGATGAAGGTGATCGAGATGCCGGCGAGCGTGCCGAGCATCGCGGCCCGCGGCGTCAGCCGGCGGACGTACGGACCGACGAAGGCGCCGATCATCACGATCACGCCGATCAGGAACGCCCAGGCGAGACCGGCCTTCCACGCCTCCTCCGGATCGCCGGTCCCCAGGTAGACGGGGAGCATCACGACGAACACGACGATGAACATGTGCGGCACACTCGGCCCGTAGGGCAGCGCGGTCACGTCGGTGCGGTGCTCGCGGCGCGCGAGCTGGCGCGCCAGGAAGGTGTAGTAGAGGTTGCCCAGCACGAGCGCCACCCCGAGCGCGGGCAGCACGGTGCCGAGCACGTCGTCCGCGGGGATCGCGATCACGCCGATCGTGAGACCGGTCAGGGTCAGCACGTTGACGAGGATGTTGAAGCCGAGCCCGAAGAAGGCGTTGGTGTCGCCGGGGGTCCACCACGGCAGGCTCATGGCCGGCGCGGGCGCGGCGGCCTCGGACGATTCGGTGTCAGCGGACATGGCTGGCCTCCTGGGCGGGCGAGGGAACGGTGGGAGCGAGCGTGGAGAGGGCGGCGACGACCGGGGCGCTGTCTGCCACCCAGCCGAAGATCCCGCCCTGGGCCTTGACCATCTCGAGGCCGACCCTGTGGAACTCGGGGAAGTACGAGCCCACGCAGTCGGCGACGACGAGGCACTCGTAGCCCCGGTCGTTGGCCTCACGGGTGGTGGTGTGCACGCAGACCTCGGTGGTGACGCCGGTGACGATCAGGTGCGTGATCCCGGCCGCGTCGAGGACCTGCTGGAGGTCGGTCGCGTGGAACGCGCCCTTGCCCGGCTTGTCGATCACGACCTCGCCCTCGATCGGCGCGAGCTCGTCGACGATGTCGTGGCCGTACTCGCCGCGCACGAGGATCCGGCCGTACGGCCCCGGATCGCCGATGCGTTGCGAGGGCGCTCCGCGGAGGAGCTTCGCCGGTGGGCAGTCCGAGAGGTCGGGCAGGTGGCCCTCCCGCGTGTGGATGACGGGGACACCCGCCGCGCGGGCGGCCGCGATCAGCCGGGCCAGCGGCGGGACGACACCCAGCAGCCGGCTGACGTCGTTGCCGAGGGACTCCCCGAACCCGCCGGGGAGCAGGAAGTCGCGTTGCATGTCGATCACGATCAGGGCGGTGTGCTCCGGCACGAGCGGGTACGGCGCCGGCTCGGCGGGAATCTCGATGGGTGCGGGCGGGCTCATGGGTGCTCCTCGGGGGCGGGGACGGTTGCTGTTGCCCGAGACGGGACGGACCGCGCCACGGCACGCGGTTCGTCGAGGAGCTGCGCGGCCAGCGCGAGGACGGAGTCGTCCGCCAGGGCCGGTCCGAGCAGCAGGGCGCTGGCCGGGCGCCCGTCGGCAGTCGTGCCGGCCGGCACGGCGATGCCGAGCAGGTCGAGCAGGTTGCCGAAGTGCGTGTAGTGCCCGAGAACCGTGTTCGTCGCGACCGGGTCGGCGAGCACCTCCTCGACGGTGAAGGTGGTGCCGATCGTCGGCACGACGATCAGGTCGACCCCGCTCCAGAGCCGGCCGACCTCCGCCTTCAGCTCCTGGAGCCGCTGCAGCGCAGCGAAGGTGTCCACCGCCGTGTAGCGACGACCGCCCTCGAGGATGCCCCGCACCACCGGGTGGATCTCGTCCGGGTGCTCGGCGAGGAAGCCCGCGAACTCGACCAGCCGCTCGGCGACCCACGGGCCCTGGTAGAGCAGCTCGCCGGCGGCGAGGAAGGGCGCCAGCGGTACCTCGACCACGGTGCCCGCGCGCGCCACGTGGTCCCGGAAGGCGAGGTGCGCCTGCCGCATGGCGTCGTCGCCGAAGAACTCCAGCTCCTCGACGGCCGGCAGGCCGATCCGCAGCGTGCCGCCGTGGTGGCGCGGACCGGCGTCGCGCGACCACGGGTCGCGGTCGTCACGGGCGACGACGACCGCGGCGACCCGGTCCAGGTCGTCCACGGTGCCGGCCATCAGGCTGATGCAGTCCAGCGACCGGCAGGCCGGGACCAGGCCGACCGTGCTGATCAGCCCGCGGGAGGGCTTGTACCCGAGCACTCCGTTGAGCGCCGCCGGGACCCGGCCCGAGCCCGCGGTGTCGGTGGCGACCGCGAAGGGCACCTGGCCGAGGGCGACGGCCAGCGCCGAGCCGGAGCTCGAGCCGCCGGAGACCAGCTCGCCGCCGTACACGCTGCGAGGGACGGTGTGTGGCGTGCGGGTGCCGTTGAGGCCGGTGGCGAACTGGTCCAGGTTGGTCTTGCCGACGTAGAGCGCACCCGCATCGAGCAGCCGTTGCACCACGGGCGCGGTCTCCTCGGCGACATAGGCGTACGCCGGGCAGGAGAGCGTCGTGGGAACGCCAGCGACGTCGATGCTGTCCTTGACGCCGAACGGGACGCCGTAGAGCGGGAGGGTGCGCGCGCCGGGACGTCGCTCGATCTCGGCGGCCGCCGCGAGCAGCTCGGCCCGCGGCACGGTGGAGAGCCACACCCCGTCGTCGCCGCGCGCCTCGATCGCGTCGGCGACCCGGGCGGCCGTCTTGGTCGGCGACCCGCTGCCGCCCGCGTGGGAGGCGAGGATCTCCCCGATCGACGGCCCGATCGACGGCCCGGTGCCTTGAATGCCAGCCATATTGTCGATTGTCGACAAGATGGCGGTGAGCGCGGGCTACGACTCCGCGACGATCGTGTTAACCGGCCGCCGGCTCCGCGCCGGGCTTGAGCCCCAGGTAGTCGAGATGGCCGTGCTCGACGAGCGCCGCCAGGACGACCGCGGAGTCGTTGCTCTCCAGCGCCTCGATCAGTCGCTGGTGCCGGGCGATCCCGTCCCCCGCCCGGCGCCGCCCCTCCTCGCGCAGGTTGCGGGCCATCGGCAGCTGGAGCTTCAGGAGCACCGGTGCGAGCGCGACGTCGAGCTGCCGGTTGCCGGCCAGGCTGACGATCGAGGCGTGGAACTCGCGGTGGGCATCGTCGCGCTCGAGGTCACCCTCGGCACCACGCATCCGCTCGAGCGCCTCCCTCACGGGATCGAGGGCCGTCGTCACGTCCGGCAGCGGCAGCGCCGACTCGACCGCATGCCGCTCGAGGACGGCGCGCACCTCGAACAGCTCCAGCACGTCGGTCGGCGACCACGCGACGACCCGGGTCCCGCGCCGCGGCAGGTGCTCGACCAGTCCCTGCTGGGCGAGCAGGCGCAGCGCCTCGCGCAACGGCGCCCGGCTGATCCCGAGTGCACTGCACAGGTGCTCCTCGCCGAGCCGGTCCCCCGCCTCCAGCTCGCCGCTGAGAATGGCGTCACGCAGCCGGTTGGCCGTCATCTCGACGAGGGTCGCGGGCAGCGCGGGCTGCGCCCCGCCCAGGAGGTTGCCCGCCATCGCGTCGTACCGCCTCTCGCCCGAAGGATCACCACCAGCCTAGGAGGAGCATCTCGGCGGCCTTTCGAAAACTTGTCGCGCCAACCCCTTTACGTGACGGTCATCACTCCATATGTTGTTCGAAACAACATATGGCTCGACCAGTATGGTGCGCGATCCACGCCGCACCCGGGCCTGGATCGCGAGGAGGCGGTTGGATGTTGATGCGCAGGAACGCTGCGGTCGTGGCGGTGGCGGGGCTCGGCCTCGCCCTCTCCCTGGCCGCGTGCGGGAGCGACGACTCCGGCAATGACAGCAACGACGCCAAGGCAGGCAAGATCGGCGTGATCCTCCCCGACACCAAGTCGTCGGTGCGGTGGGAGTCGGCAGACCGACCGGCACTCGAGGACGCCTTCGAGGCGGCGGGTGTCGAGTACGAGATCAAGAACGCCGAGGGCGACGCCGACAACATGACCAAGATCGCCGACAGCATGATCGCCGACGGCGTGACGGTGCTGGCGATCGTCAACCTGGACTCCGAGTCCGGCGCGGCCATCGAGGAGAAGGCCGCCTCGCAGGGCGTCAAGACCATCGACTACGACCGCCTCACCCTCGGCGGCTCGGCCGACTACTACGTCTCGTTCGACAACAACAAGGTCGGCGAACTGCAGGGCCAGGGGCTCGCGGACTGCCTGGGCGACAAGGCCGCCAACATCATCTACCTGAACGGTTCGCCGACCGACAACAACGCGACCCTGTTCGCGGCCGGTGCGCACAGCGTGCTCGACAAGATCTCGTCGTACAAGGTCGTCGGCGAGCAGCCCGTTCCGGACTGGGACAACGACGAGGCCGTCACCATCTTCGAGCAGCTCTTCACGAAGGCCGGCGGCAAGGTCGACGGCGTGCTCGCGGCCAACGACGGCCTGGGCGGCTCGGCGATCTCGATCCTGGAGAAGAACGGCCTCGCCGGCAAGGTCCCGGTGACCGGCCAGGACGCCACCGTCGAGGGCCTGCAGAACATCCTCGCCGGCACCCAGTGCATGACCATCTACAAGTCGGCCAAGCTCGAGGCCGGCGCCCTCGCCGACACCGCGATCGCGCTGGCGAACGGCGAGGAGGCCGAGACCAACGGCACCACGCCGGACTCGACCGACAACACCGAGGTCCCGAGCATCCTGCTCGACCCGCAGGCGATCACCAAGGACACCGTGAAGGACGTCATCTCCGACGGCGGTCAGTCCAAGGACGACGTGTGCACCGGTGACTTCGCCAAGCTCTGCACCGACGCCGGCATCTCCTGACCGGAGGCTCCGACCCGTCTGAGCGACGGGGCGCCCGGGCCCACCGGCCTGGGCGCCCCTCCCGCAC
>DATLIG010000286.1:0-3051 GCA_035539555.1 Nocardioides sp.
CGACCACGTGGCGCAGCTCGAGGAGCTCGACGTCGCGCCGTTCGACCTGGTGGTGGTCAACCTCTACCCGTTCGCCGCGACCGTCGCCTCCGGCGCCGGCGTCGACGACTGCATCGAGAAGATCGACATCGGCGGCCCCTCGATGGTCCGCGCCGCCGCCAAGAACCACCCCTCCGTCGCGATCGTCACCGACGGCGCCGACTACGCGAAGGCCCTCGAGGCCGCGCGGGGCGAGGGCTTCACCTACGACGAGCGCAAGGCCCTGGCCGCGAAGGCGTTCGTCCACACCGCCACCTACGACGTCCAGGTCGCCTCCTGGATGGGCTCGGTGCTCACCGACTCCTCGGTCGAGGACGGCGCCAGCACCGGCTTCCCCGCCTGGGTCGGCGGCACGTGGGACAAGGCCGCGGTCCTCCGCTACGGCGAGAACCCCCACCAGCCTGCCGCGCTCTACACCTCCGGGTACGGCCCCGGTGGCCTCGCCGCCGCCGAGCAGCTGCACGGCAAGGAGATGTCCTACAACAACTACGTCGACACCGACGCGGCCCGCCGGGCGGCGTACGACCACGGGGACCAGCCGACGGTGGCGATCATCAAGCACGCCAACCCGTGCGGCATCGCGGTCGGCGCCGACGTCGCCGAGGCGCACCGCCGTGCCCACGAGTGCGACCCGGTCTCGGCGTTCGGCGGCGTGATCGCCACCAACGTCCCGGTCTCGAAGCAGATGGCCGAGCAGGTCGCCGAGATCTTCACCGAGGTCATCGTCGCCCCCGGGTACGACGACGGCGCGGTCGAGGTCCTCCAGGGCAAGAAGAACATCCGGATCCTCGTCGCCGAGCCGCTGGCGGCGGGCGGTGTCGAGACGCGCCCGATCAGCGGTGGTCTGCTGATGCAGCACGTCGACCGCTTCCAGGCCGAGGGCGACGACCCGGCCAACTGGACCCTCGCGACCGGCGAGGCCGCCGACGAGCAGACCCTCGCCGACCTCTGCTTCGCCTGGCACGCCGTGCGCGCGGCCAAGTCCAACGCGATCCTGCTGGCGAAGGACGGTGGCGCGGTCGGCATCGGCATGGGCCAGGTCAACCGGGTCGACTCCTGCAAGCTCGCCGTCGAGCGCGCCAACACCCTCGTCGAGGGCCCCGACGGTCCGGTGGAGCGGGCCCGCGGCTCGGTCGCCGCGTCGGACGCGTTCTTCCCGTTCGCCGACGGCCCGCAGATCCTCATCGACGCCGGCGTGAAGGCGATCGTCCAGCCGGGTGGCTCGGTCCGCGACGAGGAGACCATCGCGGCGTGCAAGGCGGCCGGCGTGACCATGTACTTCACCGGCACCCGCCACTTCTTCCACTGAGCGGACGCGCCAGCGGCCGCGTGCAGTGGAAAGGTCGAGTAGCGCCCGCGACCGAGGAACGAGGTCGCGACGGCGCGTATCGAGACCCGAGCCACTGGCGAGTGAGAGTCGCCGCAACTGGCGAGCGCAGGTGGTCTCGATACGCGGCCTCGTTCCCCGGCCGCCACACGACCAGCGTCGGACGACCAGATGACAGGATGGATCACGTGACTGCACAGAAGCTCGACGGCAACGCCACGGCTGCCGCGATCAAGGACGAGCTCCGCGTCCGCATCGACAAGCTCCGCGAGCAGGGGATCACCCCCGGGCTCGGCACCGTGCTCGTCGGCGACGACCCCGGCTCGCGGTGGTACGTCAACGGCAAGCACAAGGACTGCGCCGAGGTCGGCATCGCCTCGATCCGCGTCGACCTGCCCGAGGTCGCCACGCAGGAGGAGATCGAGGAGGCCGTCGCCGGCCTCAACGCCGACCCGGCCTGCACGGGCTACATCGTCCAGCTGCCGCTGCCGCGCGGGCGGGACGAGAACCGGGTCCTGGGCCTGATCGACCCGGCCAAGGACGCCGACGGCCTGCACCCCACCAACCTCGGCTGGCTGGTGCTGGGCAACGAGGCGCCGCTGCCCTGCACGCCGTACGGCATCGTCGAGCTGCTGCGCCGCCACGACGTCCCGATCGCGGGCGCCGAGGTGGTCGTGGTCGGCCGCGGCATCACGGTCGGCCGCCCGCTCGGCCTGCTGCTCACCCGCCGCAGCGAGAACGCCACGGTGACCCTGTGCCACACCGGCACCGTCGACCTCGCCGCGCACGTGCGCAAGGCCGACATCGTGGTCGCGGCCGCCGGCGTGCCGGACATCATCACCGGTGACATGGTCAAGCCCGGCGCGGCCGTGCTCGACGTCGGCGTCAGCCGGGTCGATGGCAAGATCGCCGGGGACGTGGCGGCCGACGTGTGGGAGAGCGCCGGGTGGGTCTCGCCCAACCCCGGTGGCGTCGGACCGATGACCCGCGCCATGCTGCTCGCGAACGTCGTCACGATGGCCGAGAAGCAGGTCCGGGCCTGAACGGGAAGGGCAGTGTGCTGAACGAGGAGCCGCAGGCCGCGGAGGAGGAGGGGCCGCGCCGCTATCCGTCGACCATCGGCGGCGGCTTCTACATCGTCGTGCTGCTCCTCACGCTCGCCGGCGTGGTCGTCGCGGCGGCCTCGGACTGGCGCACGGGCGTCCGGATCATCGGCGGCGCACTCGCGTTCGCGGCCGTGCTGCGCCTGGTGCTGCGCGACCGCGACGCCGGCATGCTCGCCGTGCGCCACCGGGTCCTCGACATCGCCATCCTCGTGCTCATCGCCGGCGCGCTGTTCCTCCTCGCCGCGAGCATCCCCGACCAGCCCTCCTGACGGTCCCGGACGCGACGAAGCCCCGGCCGGATCGGCCGGGGCTTCGTGCTGTGCGAGGTCTGCTCAGATCAGGCCGAGCTCGGTGACCGCAGCCTTCTCGTCGGCCAGCTCGGCGACGGACGCGTCGATCTTGCCGCGCGAGAAGTCGTCGATCTCCAGGCCCTGGACGATCTCCCAGTCGCCGTTCGCGGTGGTGACCGGGAACGAGGAGACCAGGCCCTCGGGCACGCCGTAGGAGCCGTCGGAGACGACCGCCATGGAGACCCAGTCGCCGGCGGGGGTGCCGTTCAGCCAGTCGCGGGCGGCGTCG
>DATLIG010000287.1:0-12560 GCA_035539555.1 Nocardioides sp.
GGCCCGCTCGCCCCGAGCCGGGCCGCCGACGCGCGGTTCGAGGCGAGCACGGCCCCTCGGGTCAGCACGACCCGCTTCGGCGTGCCCGTGGACCCCGAGGTGGCGATGAGAATCCGGACGTCGTCCGGTCCGTCCAGCCAGGCGCGCGCCTGCGCGACGACGTCGGCAGCGGCGCCGCCGGGGGCCCAGAAATCCACGCGACAAGACCCTAGACCCCCGACGAGGATGTCCGGCGATGAGCATCTCGGCCGAAGCGACGAAGCAGGGGTTCTGGCGACGCCTGGTCCCACCGACCCCGATGTCGCGGCGCCTCGCGACCCAGTCGATCCTCTTCTCCACCGGCGAGGGCGCGTTCAACACCGGCAGCGCGGTGTTCCTGACCCAGGTGGTCGGGATGTCGGCGAGCAAGGTCGGCCTGGCGCTGACGATCGTCAACGTCGCCGAGTTCCTGATGGCCTACCCCGCCGGCCGGCTGGTCGACCGGCTCGGCCCGAAGCGGGTGTGGGCGGCGACGACATGGGGGCGCGCGGCGTGCTTCGCGGTCCTGCCGTTCGTCGGCTCCTTCGGGGAGTACGTCGCCGTCGGCATGGTCTTCGCGATGTTCGGCTCGGCGGGCCACTCCAGCTACCAGGCGTACGTCGTCGACGTGCTCCCGCCGAAGGAGCGGGTCGAGACGCAGGCCTACCTCTACTCCTCGCTCAACCTCGGCTTCACCCTGGGCGCCGTCGTCGGCGGTGTCGCGCTGGCGACCGACAGCCTCGAGGTGATCCGCTGGTCGCCCCTGTTCGCGGCCGTGCTGATGGGCTTCAACGGGTTCTGGATCGCGCGCCTGCCGGCGGCCCCGCACGACCTGCGCGTCGCCAGTGGCGAGGCGCGGGTGCGCCCGACCGGGCCGGGCCCGCTGCGCAACCCGGGCTGGATCCTGGTGACCTTCTGCCTGGGAGTCCTGTGGACCAACCAGACCCTGCTCAACGTCGTGATCCCGTTGTGGCTGGTCGAGGCCACCGACGCACCGCACGTGCTGCTGGCGTGGCTGTTCGGGACCAACACGGTGCTGTGCATCTTCCTGCCGGCGTACACGTCGAAGGGCGTGAAGGACCTGCGCGACGCGATGCGCTACGTCTGGATCTCGACCGCGTTCTTCGTGGTCTCCTGCCTGATCACGCTCGGCACCCACTCGACGGTCGGCCTGGTGACCGTGCTGCTGGTCTGGCTCGGCCATGTCACCGTCACCGGTGCCGAGCTGTTCATCTCCGGCGCCAGCTGGTCGTTCCAGGCCGAGCTGATGGACCCGAGGCGCCGCGGGGAGTACCAGGGCGTCGCCGACGTCAGCCGGGCGATGGGCTCGATGTGGGCGCCGGCGCTGTTCACCTTCCTCGCGATGCAGTGGGGCGAGGAGGGCTGGCTGGTCATCGCCGCCATCGTCACCGCCGCCACCGTGCTGACCGGTCCGTCCCTCGGCCTGGCCGTGCGCTTCCGGGACGAGCACTTCCCGGTCGACGAGCAGGCCGACGCCGCGGGTCCGGCGGCAGCGGAGCCTGCCTGACCTCAGCCCTCCCGTTGCCGGACGGCGGCCGGCAACGGCTCACCGGCCGTCTCCGGGCCGAGCAGCTCGCGGACCCGGGCCAGCACCCGGCGGGTGGTGGCCAGGTCGTCGGCGCCGAACTCCGCGCGCAGCAGCTCCTCGACGTCGAGGATGTGGGTGAAGCCGGTCTGGGCGACGGTCTTGCCGTAGTCCGTGTAGCGCACGATCTTGGCCCGTCGGTCGGTCGGGTCGGGCACCATCTCGAGCATCCCCAGGCGTGCCATGTCGCGCACCACCTCGCCCATCGACTGGCGGGTGATGCCCGATCGTGCGGCCATGTCCGCAGCGCGCGCCCCCTCCGGCGGAAGGGTCGCGAAGACCGCGTTGTGGGCGTCGCCGATCTCGGTGTACCCGGAGCGGTGGGCGTGACGGAGCATGTCGACCCGCAGCACCCGCGCCGCCTTGTCCACGAGCGCGATGAACGGCTCGAAGTGAGGACGCTCGGGGTCCGGGGTCCCGGAAGCTCTTGACATTGACAGGCTACCTTCCAATAATCGACAGGCAGCCTTACTTTATCAGGAGATGCCATGGACACCCAGACCCTCCCCGCCGAGGTGGCCCGCCTGTTCCGGCCGCGGCACCGGACCACCCGCGTCGCGGTCGAGCAGGAGTTCTTCGTCCTCGACCTCGTCAACGGCAGCAGCGCCGCCCCCGAGCGGGTACGACGTGCGGCGGCCGGCCGCGCCTACGAGCCCTGGCTGGCGTTCGAGCCCGGCGGCCAGGTCGAGCTGAGCCTCCCGCCGGAGGCGACGGCCCGCGAGGCCGGCGACCGCCTCGTCGCCGCGACGCACGCGCTCGCCCGCGACCTGCAGGGCGGCGGCGTCGTCCTCTCCTCGCTCCCGGTCCGCGCCGCCGATCCGGCCACGCCCCGCCACCTCCGCATCCCGCGCTACGACGCGATGGAGCGCCACCTCGACACGATCGGACCGGCCGGGCGCCGGATGATGCGCTCGACCGCGTCGACCCAGCCCTGCCTGGACTGGTGGCCCGGCCGGGCGGGCGCCGAGCAGTGGCGCCTGCTGCTCCTGGCAGCGCCCTTCATCGCCGCGGCGACCGCGCGCAGCACCGGCCCGACCGGCCGGCTGACCACATGGCTCGCGGTCGACCCGGGACGCACCGCCTTCGACGACCGGCTGCTGCACGGCGAGGACCCGGTGGCGGCCTACGCGGCATTCGCGGCGACCGCGACCCCGTTCGTCGACGGCGACGCGGGCCACCTCAGCACGCTCTTCCCGCCGGTCCGGCCGCGCGGCGACTACCTCGAGGTCCGCTTCCCCGACGCCCAGCCGACCCACCGCGTCGGCGCGCTGCTGCACGCCCTCGCCGCCCTCCTGTACGACGACACGCGGCGCCGCACCGCCCTCGCCTCGCTCGCGGGCGAGCAACGGCGCCTCGCCGAGCACTGGGCGGCTGCCGCAGCCGGGACCGGCGACGTGGAGCGGGGCCGGGCCCTGCTCGGCTGGACCGGGGGCGACCTGGAGACCGCCACCGAGAGCGCCACCGGGATCGCCACCGGGACCGCCACCGGGATCGCCACCGGGATGGCCACCGGGGAAGCGGCATGAGCGTCCTCGTGGTCACCGACCCGTGGACCGGCCTCGACCCGGCGATCGACGCGACCGTCGGACTGGTCGCGGCAGCCCAGGAGCTCGGGGTCGCCGTGCGGGTCTGCACGCCCGAGGACCTCTCCGTCGTCGCCGGCCGGGTGCGGGCACGGGCCACGCCCGTCACGATCGGCCCACGTGAGCGCGGACCCGACCACCGCTGGCAGGTCAGCACCCCCTGGTCCCGGCTCGGCCGGCCCCAGGCGATCGACGTCGCCGACGCCGTGCAGCTCGTGCTGTTGCGGATCGACCCGCCCGTCGACGCCCGCTACCTGCGCACCACCCACCTGCTCGACCTCGTCGAGTCCGCCGGCACCCGGGTCGTCAACCGGCCCGACGGCGTGCGGGCGGTGCAGGAGAAGCTCGTCGCACTGCACTTCCCCGAGCTCTGCCCGGCGACCCTGGTGAGCGCCGACCCCGCGGAGGTCCGGGCCTTCGTCGCCGCGCACGGGGCTGCCGTCGTGAAGCCGGTCGACGGTTTCGGCGGCCTGGACGTGTGGCTGCTCCGCGACGACGGCACGGCGCGGGCGCTGGCCGCGTCGGCGACCGACGCCGGGCGGCGCCACGTGGTCGTGCAGGAGTACCTCCCCGCCGTACAGGAGGGGAACAAGCGGCTCTTCCTGCTCGACGGCGAGGTGGTCGGCGCGGTGCTGCGCCACCCGTCGTCCGACGACTTCCGCATCGACGCCCCCTCCCGGACCGCAGCGGTCGACGACGCGGACCGCCGCATCGTCGCCGCGGTCGCTCCCCTGCTGGCCCGGCACGGCATCGCGATGGCCGGCCTCGACGTGATCGCCGGGCGCCTGATCGAGGTCAACGTGACCTGCCCCGGCGGCATCGCCAAGGCCGACGCGCTGCTCGGCACCGACCTGTCCGGCGTCTACGTCCGCCGACTGCTCCACCTCGACACCCCCACCCGACAGAAAGTGATGGCCGCGTCATGAGCACCACCGTGATCACCTGCATCGCCCTCATGGGCATCCTGCTGTTCGTCCTCGGCGCCAACGTGACCCGCCACCGCGCGATGCGCGGCGCGAACGGGCCGCAGATGCCGACCGACCCCGCCGACCGCCTGCTGATCGCGCAGCGCGCCCACGGCAATGCCGCCGAGTACGTCCCGACCCTCGTCGTGCTGCTCGTCGTCTGCTCGACGCTGACCGACGGGTGGTGGCTCGACACGCTCGCGATCGCCGCCACCGCGGCGCGCTTCCTGCACGCCGGGGGCATGCTCTCCTCGACGACCCTCGCCGCACACGGCCCGGTCCGCGACTCCGGCGCGATGTTCACCTACGCCTCGGGCATCGCCCTGGGCGTCACGGCACTCGTCGCGATGTGAGTGCCGTACGACGACCGGTGATCGGCGTCGCCGGGCACCGGCACTTGGTCCCCCGGCCGTTCGGCGACCTGCCGGTGCACGGAGCGGCCGCCGCGTACGCCGACGCCGTCACCGCCTCCGGCGGCCGGCCCGTGGTCGTGCCCCCGGGGACCGGGCCCGAGCTGCTCGACGTGCTCGACGGCGTCGTACTCACCGGCGGCGACGACCTCGGGGCGAACCCCGCCCGCGACGCGGACGAGATCGCGCTCGTCCGCGTCGCCGTCGCGGCACGGATCCCGCTGTTGGGTGCGTGCCGCGGGCTGCAGGTGATGGCCGTCGCCCTCGGCGGGACCCTGCGTGCCGCACCCGGCCACCTCCACCCGGCGACCGGGCACGTGGTGACGTCGCGGCCCGGGTCCGTCGTCCACGACCTCCTGGGGGCGGCCGCGACGACCACGGCCCTGCACGGGCAGGCCGTCGCGGATCCCGGTCCGCAGTGGCAGGCGACCGCCTGGGCGATGGACGGCACCGTCGAGGCGATCGAGCCCACGGACCCCGCAGTCCCGGCGCTGGGCGTGCAGTGGCACCCCGAGCTGTTCTGGAATGATGCTCCCCACGACGCGACCGGGCCGGCGGTCTTCGCGTGGCTGGTCCGACTCGCCGAAAATGGTTCGACACAGGCCAGGCGTCCCGCTTAGAATTGTCTTGATGTCAAGATATCTCTCGGAGCGCGTCACCCGCCTCGCCGGACCCACCCCCCTCGTCCGGCGACTGTCCGCCCAGTCGGTGCTGTCGGCCTTCGGCGACGGCGTCTTCCTCACCGGCAGCGCGGTCTTCTTCACCCAGATCGTCGACCTGTCCGCCGCGCAGGTCGGCCTGGGCCTCTCGATCGCCGGCGCGGTGACCTTCCTGCTGGCCGTCCCGCTCGGCAGGCTCAGCGACCGGTTCGGCGCCAAGCGGGTGTGGGCGCTCGCCTCGCTCGTGGAGGCCCTGCTCTACCTCGCCTGGCTCGCCGTCGGCGGGTTCGCCACGTTCGTCGCGATGCTCGTCGTCCTCGAGCTGGTGGTCACGGCGAGCCGGTCCGCGCGCAATGCCTACCGCTTCGACATCTTCCCGCGCGAGGAGCGGGTCTCCTCCAACGCCTACTTCCGCGCCGCCCGCAACGTCGGCTACACCCTCGGCGCCCTGCTTGCCGGCGTCGCGCTCGCGACCAACGACGACGGCGTCATCCGCGCCGTGCCCGTCGCGACCGCCGCGCTGCTCGTCCTCAACGCCGCCCTCGTCTCCCGGATGCCCTCGGTCGTCCACCACGCGCAGGAGGCGCCCCTCGAGGCGGCCCTGGACGGAGTGCTCGACGGAGTGCTCGACGGTGGGAAGGGCGACCGGCGCAGCGCCCTGCGCAACCGCGGGTACGTCGCCATGGCGATCCTCGGCGGCATCCTCGGCACGCACCAGGTGCTCCTCAACGTGGTGATCCCGCTGTGGTTGGTCGAGGAGACCGACGCCCCGCGCGTGCTGCTGGCCTGGCTGTTCGGCACCAACACCGTGATGGCGGTGCTGCTCCAGGTCGCGGCCGCCCGCGGCATCACCACCGTCGCCGACTCGCTGCGCGCCCAGCGCCGCGGCGCCTTCTTCTTCATGCTGTCCTGCGGCATCGTCCTGGTCACCCACGACACGGTCGGCTGGCTGACGATCGTCCTGGTCTGGGTCGGCCACGTCACCGTCACCGGTGCCGAGCTCTTCCAGTCCGCCGGCGAGTGGGGCCTGCAGGCCGAGCTCTCCGACCCGGCCCGCCGCGGCGAGTACCAGGGCGTCTCCCAGCTCGGCTACACCCTCGGCACCGTCTGGGCACCCGCCCTCTACACCTTCCTGGCGATGCACTGGGGCGCCCAGGGCTGGCTGGTGATCGCCGCGATCGTGCTCGTCGCCGCCGTCCTCATCCACCCGGCAGCGCGCGCCGCCGAGCGACACCTGACCCGGACGGGCGTGGCAGCCCCCGAGCCTGCGTGACCTCATCCCGCCTCGCCGCAGCTCGACGGGATGAGGTTGAATCCACGGATGGCCACCGCGAAGCACTGGATTGCCGGCGCCCGACTCCGCACCCTGCCGGCGGCGGTCGCCCCGGTCCTCGTCGGCACCGCCGTCGCCGTGTACGACGACCACGCGGTCTGGTGGAAGGCGCTGCTCGCCCTCGTCGTCAGCCTCGCCCTCCAGGTCGGCGTCAACTACGCCAACGACTACTCCGACGGGATCCGCGGCACCGACGACCAGCGGGTCGGCCCGCTGCGCCTGGTCGGCTCCGGCCTCGCCACCCCGGCAGCGGTGAAGCGGGCGGCGTTCCTGGCCTTCGGCGTCGCCGGGGTCGCCGGGCTCGTCGTCGCCGCGACCACGAACTGGTGGCTGCTCCTCGTCGGCGCCGTCAGCGTGCTCGCCGCCTGGTTCTACACCGGCGGCTCGAAGCCCTACGGCTACCTCGGCCTCGGCGAGGTCATGGTCTTCATCTTCTTCGGCCTCGTCGCCGTCGTCGGTACGACGTGGGTGCAGACCGAGCGCTGGGGAGACATCGGCTGGGCGTCGCTCGCCGCCGGCACCGGCGTCGGCGCCCTGGCGTGCGCCATCCTCGTGGCCAACAACCTGCGCGACATCCCCACGGACACCGTCTCGGGCAAGATCACCCTCGCGGTGCGGCTCGGCGATCGTCGTACCCGGGGGTTCTATGCGGTGCTCGTCGGGCTCTCCGCCGCCGCCGTGGTCGTGCTCGCGGCGCTCACCTCGTGGTGGGCCCTGCTCGGCCTGGGCTTCCTGCTGCCCGCCACGAGGGCAGCGCGGATCGTGCTGGGCGGCGCCGGTGGCCCTGCACTCATCCCGGTCCTCCAGCAGACCGGCATCGCCGAGCTGGCCTGGGCGGTCCTGGCCGGACTCGGCCTGGCGCTCGCCACCCGCTGACCCCGCCGACTGGGGGACTCCGCCCAAGTCGGCGAGTGGGTGCCGGGAGACGACTCCTCAGTCGTCGTCCTCCTTGGAGCGCATCTCCTCGTACTTCTCGGTGATCCGGCCGGCACGGTCCTCGACCTTGGCGGCGAACGCGCTGCGCTGCCGTTCGAGGAGGACGTACGACGCCGCGCCACTCACCAGGAACGCGATCACGAAGACCCACAGCACGTTGACCGAGTCGGCGACGAGGAACCACACCCCGAACACGATGCAGAACGCGCCGACGAACAGCCCGACGCGCAGGGCGGTGTAGATCCAGAACTCCTTCACCCCTCAAGGGTAAGTGCGGGTGTTGCCGGATCGAGACCCGGGGAGCGGGCGCGGGATGACCAGCCCGGCTCTACTCTGGTGGGGTGAAGCTCTTGCTCGTCGTCGTGATCTTCGCGGCGGTCACCTACCTCGCGGTCCGCTGGATGCAGGACCGCGGGTTCGGGGGCGAGCAGATGCCGCGGCGGCCGTCGCGGCCCCAGCCGCCGACCCGTCCGGTCGCGCCCGACGACGACGAGTCGTTCCTGCGCGACCTGGAGTGGCAGCGCCGCCAGCAGGAGCGCCGGCAGCCCAAGAACCCGCCGGACCAGCCCGACGGCTGAGACGAGGCCCGGCCTGGATCGCCACCCATCGGTTCGGGTCGGCCGGGGCGTGCTGCGGGCGGGTAGGGGGTCCGGCCGTCCGGACGTCGTACGACGTGGCCGCCCGGACGCTCGGTTCGTATGACGTCGTCGCGCAGTGCCTAGCTCCGGTCGAGGAAGGCCGGCCGCTCCACGGCGTACGAGTGCTGGCTGGCGCTCGAGAAGTAGTTGATCCCGATGAAGTTGAACCACAGCGTGGCGACGCCGACCAACGCGAGCATCGCGGCACGGCGACCCTTCCAGCCGGCGGTCGCGCGGGCGTGCAGGTAGCCGGCGTAGACGACCCACGTGATGAACGCCCACACCTCCTTGGGGTCCCAGTTCCAGTAGCGCGACCATGCCTCGTGGGCCCAGATCGGGCCGGTGATGAGCACGGCGAAGGTCCACACCGGGAACGCGAAGGCGTGCACCCGGTAGGCGAGCCGGTCGAGCGCGTCCAGCTGCGGCACCCGCGAGATCCAGCCGCCGAGCTGCCGTCCGGCAGCCTCGGCCCGCCGCTCCGCGCGCATCCGGACGAGGTACATGATCGAGGCGATGCCGCCGAGGGTGAAGGCGCCCGTGGCGATCGCGGCGGACACGACGTGGATGACCAGCCACGGGGAGTTGAGCGCCTCGGTGAGCGGTGCGACCTCGTCGTGCAGCCAGATCACCGCGACCATCAGCGTGGTGACGACGAAGCCGACGACGAGCGGGCCCATCCAGCCGAGGGAGAAGCGGCGGTGCAGGGCGACGTACAGCAGCGCGACGATGAAGGTGCCGGTCAGCGTGAACTCGTACATGTTGCCCCACGGCACGCGGTTCGGGTCCGCGGCCATGCCCCGGCCCACCAGCGACGCGAAGTGCGCGACGCAGGCGAAGCAGGTCAGCAGGAAGCCGAGGCGGCCGAGGAAGGCGACCCGCTCGGGCTCCTTCCCGGCGGCGACCGGAGCCTTGGCCAGGTCGACGGCGCCCGAGGCGACCAGCTCGCGGTCGGCGGCCGGCTGGCGCAGTGACGCCCACTCGGCCAGGTGCACCAGGAGGGCGAGGAAGTACAGCACGCCCGCCACCGCGACGGCCTGGTTGCTGAGGGTCTCCCAGTCGGCGTTGGTCATTGCTTCTCCTTGAGCTGGCCCAGCAGGGTGGCGAGGACCTCGTCCATCTCACCGTTGCCGGACCTGTCGAGTACGGCGACCTCGACCCGGGTCGCGCCGTCGTCGGTCATTGTGCCGGGCACCGCCCGCACCCACACCCGGCGTGGCCGGATGAAGAGCGAGCCGCAGAGGCCGATCAGGGCCATGATCACACCGATCAGCGCCACGCCCTTGCCGGGCGTCTGGCTGATCTGCACGCGGATCCACGGGTCGACGCGGTCGAAGGTGACCGAGCCGAGGTTGTCGGGAAGCGTGAAGGTGTCGCCGACCTGCAGGTCGACGCGCACCGGCTTGCCGTCCTTCTCGATCAGCTTCGCGTCGGTCTTGTCGAGCACGTAGACCGACTGCGACCGGCCGGACTCGTAGCCGAGGTCGCCGGTGTAGGCGAGCATCGACAGCGTCGGGTTGAGGTCGTTGCCGAAGACGGTGACCGGGTTGCCGTCGCGCATGTCGAAGGTCGGGTAGAAGAGGCCCTCGAGCCCGATCTGGGGGTCGGTCGTCGGCGGCTTGATGACGCCGAAGGACAGGAAGCTGGCGTCCTGCGGCAGGAACACGGTCGGACCGGTGTAGGTCACGTTGCCGTCGCCGTCGCGCACCGTGACGACCGGCGCGTAGCCGTGCCCGATGAGGAACACGTCGGTGCCGTCGATCTCGAGCGGGTGGTTGACCCGGAGGTCGTACTCCTTCTCCGGCGCGTCCTTCGTGGTGCGGTAGCTCAGGTGGGCCTCGAACTTGCGGGCCTGGCCGGCACGCGGGCCCTTGTCGAGCCACTCGACGTCGAACTTGTCGACGGTGAAGCGGAAGTCCTGCATCTGCTGCTGCTGGAAGAGCCCGCCGGGCTTGAAGTCGTCGTACTGCGTGAGGTTGTTGCTGAACGTGCTGCCCTCGACGAGGATCACCCCGCCCTGGTAGCCCCACAGGCCGCCGACCGCGAAGCCCGCCAGCACGATGAGCACCGACAGGTGGAAGAGCAGGTTGCCGGCCTCGCGGAGCCGGCCGCGCTCGGCCGCGACGAAGTCGTCACCGTCGGCCGCCGGCCGGAGCCGGTGGCGCCGCCCGAGCACGGTCCGCGCGTGGGCGAGGACCTCCTCGGCGCTCCGCTCGGTCGGGTACGCCGCCTGCACGGGCAGCCGGCCCAGGTGGCGGGGAGCCGCCGGGGGCTGGGCCCGCAGCGCTCGGTAGTAGACGAACAGCCGGGGCACGATGCAGCCGACGAGCGAGAGGACCAGCAGCAGGTAGACGGCCGAGAACCACGGCGAGGAGTAGACCGAGAACAGGTCGAGCCTCTCGTAGAGAGGCGTCAGCTTCGGGTGCTCGCTCTTCCACCGGGTCACCGCCAGCGAGTCGACGTCGGCCTGGGGGATCACCGAGCCGGGGATCGCGGCGAGCGCGAGCAGCAGGAGCAGCATCAGCGCCGTGCGCATCGAGGTGACCTGGCGCCACAGCCAGCGCAGCAGCTCGCGTGCGTTCAGCTCTCCGGGCCGGCGGGCGTCGGTCTGCGGCTCCTCCTCGGTCACCCCGCTCACAGGACGGTCTCCCCGAAGTCGACCGTGCGCAGCTGGGCCCACTGCACCACGTGGTCCCACCAGCCGGTGACCATGAGGACGCCGATGATGACGAGGAACGCGCCGCCGACGCGCATGAAGGTCAGCTGGTGGCGGCGCACCCAGCCGAGCGCTCCGGCCAGGCGGTTGTAGGCGACGGCCACGATGATGAACGGCAGGCCGAGACCGAGGGCGTAGCAGAGCGCGAGCAGGCCGCCGCGGGCCGCCGTCGCGCCGTCGGCGAAGGTCAGGTTGAGGATCACGCCGAAGGTCGGCCCGACGCAGGGCGTCCACCCGATCGCGAACAGCGCGCCGATCAGCGGGGCGGCGCCGAGGCCGACCGCGGGCACCTTGTGGATGCGCAGGTCGCGCTGGAAGAGCGAGAGCACGCCGGCGAAGACGAGGCCGAGCACGATGAGCACGACGCCGAGGCCGAGCTGCAGCTCGTCCTGCCAGCGGCGCAGCGGCTGGCCGATGGAGCCGAAGGCGGTGCCGTAGAAGACGAAGACGACGGCGAAGCCGAGCACGAACAGGATCGACCCGAGCAGCATGCGGCCGCGGCGGTTGCCCGCCTCGCCGGCGGCCAGGTCCGCGCCGGACAGGCCGGTCGCGTAGGAGAGGTAGCCCGGGAGCAGCGGCAGCACGCACGGCGAGAAGAAGGAGACGAGACCGGCGATCGCCGCAACCGGCACGGCCAGGCCGAGCGAGCCGGCGGCGGCCTGCTCCTGGAACCATTCACCCATCAGCCCGCCACCCTCAGCCCTTCTCCGCGAGGACGTCCTCGACGAGGGTGACCAGGGTGCTCTTCGAGGGCACCGGACCGTTCATCAGGGCGGCGACCCGGCCCTCGGTGTCGAGGACGATCGTCGCGGGCATCGACGGCGGCGCGTACTTGCCGAGTCCGGCCAAGGTCTCGCTGCCCGGATCGTAGAGCGAGGGGTAGTCGACGCCGCGGTCCTTCTCGAAGGTGGCGGCGTTCTCGGGGGCGAGGTCGCGGATGTTGATCCCGACGAAGGCGACCTCGTCCTTGCCCAGCTCCTTCTCGGCGTCGACCAGCATCGGCATCTCGGTGCGGCACGGCCCGCAGCCGGACCACCACACGTTGACCACGACGGCCTTGCCGCGCAGGTCGGCCAGGTCGAGCGCGTCGCCCTGGACCGTCGTACCGCTGATCTCGACGGGATCGCTCCGGTCGTCGATCGCGACCTCGACCACCTTGCCGTCGCCGCCGACGTACTCGAGGTCGCCCGTCCCGCCGACGTCCGAGCAGGCGGACGACAGGGCGAGGACGGCGGCCAGGCCGGCCAGCGCGGAGGCGGGGCGGGTCATGCGGGAGGTGTCCCCTCCGGCTTGTTCTCCTCGGGGGCGTCGCCGGCCGAGAACGGCGCGGCGATGTCGCCCGTGGGGATCAGGTCGATGGCCGGCTCGGCGTAGGAGATCTCGACCAGGTCCTCGCCGGAGAACCCGAAGGAGGTGATCGAGCACAGCGTGCACTGGCGCTTGCGCGGGTCGTGGAGGAAGGAGCGCTTCTCCGCGGCGAGGCGGGTGGTCCAGATCGGCAGCTGGTGGGAGACGAGCACGGCCTCGTGGCCGGCGGCGTCGCGGCGGGCGTCGTGGACCGCCGCCATCATCCGCTCGACGATCGCCCGGTACGGCTCGCCCCACGACGGCTTGAACGGGTTGTAGAGGTGGCGCCACAGCAGCGGGTTGCGCAGCGCGTTGTTGCCCTTGCCGAAGGTGAGGCCCTCGAACCGGTTCT
>DATLIG010000288.1:0-27803 GCA_035539555.1 Nocardioides sp.
ATCAGCTCCATCAACGCGAACTCACTGACGAGCGGGGCGCCCGGGCCGGCGATCGGGACACCGGTGTCGATCACCCCTTCGACCAGGGTCGCGGCACCCTCGGTGGTGCTGATGGTGTTCTGGTCGGCCCAGGCGACGATCCCGACCCATTCGTCGATGGTCAGGGCTCGTCGGCCGCGGACTCCGGAGCGGATCTCGGTGAGCAGCTCAGCACTCGAGCGGCCGTCGTAGCGGCCGATCGTTGAGTGCTGCTGTCCGAGATCCATGACTGGATTCTCCCACCCCGGTCCGACACAACCAGACGCTCGAAACCCGCCTGTGGACTGGGGAAACTCGATCATCTGGGTGTGCAGGACAAGTGGATCAACGAGTGGTCACGAGGTCCGCAGCCCCGCACCCGACCGCGGCGGCGACCACCCGCCTCCCCTCCTCGTTGCTGCGCTTGAAGCAGGTGCCGGCCAACGACCTGACACCCGAGCAGGTGCACCGAAGCAGCGGGTCTCGTGACGGTCGCTGCGCGACCTCCTCGACCACCGGGCGGGGTGGCTGCGCGATCTCCTCGACCACCGGGTGCGTCAGAGCCGCTTCAGCGCCGCCTCCGCCGCGTTGAACCCGCCCATCCCGTGCACGCCGCCGCCGGGCGGGGTGGCCGAGGAGCACAGGTGGACGCCGTCGACGCCGAGGGCGTACGGGTCCAGGGCGACCCGCGGCCGGAACGTGATCTGGCGGGCGGTGTTGGCGCCGGCGGAGATGTCGCCGCCGACGTAGTTGGCGTTGTACGCCTCGAGATCGGCGGGACCGCGCACCGCCGTGGCGACGATGCGGTCGCGGAAGCCGGGGGCGAAGCGCTCGACCTGGCCGATGATCGCCTCGGTCGCGTCGCCGTCGTAGCCGTGCGGGACGTGGGCGTAGGCGTAGACCGGATTGATGGTTCCGGCCGACCGGGAGCGGTCGAAGAGGTACTGCTGGCCGAAGAGCACGAACGGCCGGTCCGGCATCCGCCCCCGCACGGTCTCCCGCTCGATCGCCGCGACCTGTTCCGCCGTACCGCCCAGGTGGAGGGTGCCGGCCCTCCTGCACGACGCGTTCGTCCACGGCACGTCACCCTCGATCGCGAGGTCGACCTTGAACGCCGCGGGCCCGTAGGAGTAGCGGGTCAGCGCCCGACGGACGCGCCGCGGAAGGTGGTCGCCGAGGATGTCGAGGGCACCCGCCGGCGCCGTGTCCAGGAGTACGACGTCCGGTCGGCCCCCGACGAGCTCGGCCAGCTGCGCCAGCGACTCGACGCGGACCCCGGTCACGACCTTCCCGCCGAGCGCGGCGAGCTCGGCCAGCAGGGCGCGGGTGATCGCCTCGCTGCCGCCCTCCGCGACCGGCCAGCCGACCGCGTGGGCGCTGCCGGCCAGCATCAGCCCGACCGAGGCGCTGAGGACGCCGTCGAGCCGGCCGAACTTGTGGGCGGCGACACCCATGAACAGCGCGCGGGCCGGGTCGTCGCGGAACCGTCGGGCCAGCACGGTGGCGGGCAGTGCGGCCTTCGCCCCGAACCGGCCCAGGGTGACCGGGTGTCCGGGTACGTGCACGACCGGTTGCAGGACCTCGTCCATCAGCGGCTCGAAGTTCCGCACGATCGGCCCGAACATCCGTCGCCAGCGCTCGCCGTCGTCGCCGAGCGACCCGACCGAGAGGTCCATGTCGCGGGCGGCGACGCCGGCCCGGCCGTCGTCGAGCGGGTGCGCGAGGTCGATCTCCGGCCACAGCCAGCGCAGTCCGTGGCGCTCGAGGTCGAGCGAGCGGAAGAAGGGCGAGGCGACGCCGGTCGGGTGGAAGGCGGCGCACTCGTCGTGGAGCACACCGGGGAGGGTGAGCTCGCTGGTGCGGGTGCCACCGCCGGGGCGCTCGTGCGCCTCGACGACGGTGACCGACAGCCCGGCCTGGGCGAGCCGGATCGCTCCGGCGAGCCCGTTGGGGCCGCTGCCCACGACGACGACAGTGCTCAAGCGACGGGGTCCTTCCCGCTGGTCGGCTGGGTCAGGGTTCCTTGGCGACGGTACCCGTCAGCGGTCCACGAGACCTGCAGCGGGACCGGGCCGTTGGGCAGCCACGGCTGCTCCTTCACGCAGTCGCGGACGTCCCAGCTGCCCCGCTCGACGACGCCGAGGGCGGCGTCGATGACGCGGTACTGCTGGGGCCGCGAGGTGCGCCACGGCGTCGCCTGCGACTCGCAGTAGGCGACGACCAGGTCGCCGGGCTCGAGCCCGAGCCGCCGTTGGACCGCGGCGACCAGGCGCTCGTCGTGCAGGTGTCCGTCGCCGAAGTTCCAGCCGACGAGGATGTTGCACATGAACTCGCCCTCGCGGACGTCGCGGGTCTCGAGGTCGTCGAGGTGCTCCATCAGCACCGACAGCACGCCGCGGCCCTGGCTGTGCATCGCGCGCCAGGCGACCGCCTTCTGCACGGTCATCTCGGCCTCGTCGGCGGTGTAGGGCATCGGCACCATCCGCTGCAGCTGGTCGTTCTGCGTCTCGACCAGGAGCAGCTCGTTGAGCCGCTGCTCCACGCCGGGCTTCATCGCCCAGACCGCGGAGGCCCAGTTGCCGGCGTACTGGCGCATCGACGGCAGGAAGGACACCAGGTCGGGGCGCAGGTTGCCGAGGACGGGTCCGAACAGCAGCAGCGCGAAGATCGGCAGGAGCAGCCAGGGCTTCGAGAAGTCCCAGATGTTGTACGTCGACGCGTCGAACCCCGCTCCCAGGTCGGTGCCACCCCACAGCACCAGGGCGATGTAGCCGAAGTAGACGTTCCACTCCAGCGGCACGGCCAGGGGGAAGGTCGAGGTGATGAAGATGTGGAAGACGAGCATCGCCACGGCGCCCAGCATCGCGATCGTGTCGTTGGCGGTCGTCAGCAGCACGATCGGGATGATGATCTCGACGGTCGTGCCGCCGACGTGGGCCATGAACCAGGCGAGCCTCGAGGGCCGGATGTCGTCGGGCGCGTTGCGGTAGTGCAGCCTCTTGACGACGTTCAGCTGGCCGGGGGAGTTGGACACCATCGGCGGGACGACGTTGATGAAGTGCTCGCCGATCTTGGAGACGCCGGCACCGATCCAGACGATGCAGATGATGATCTTGAAGGCGACGACGAGGTCGACGAAGTCGCCGGCGCTCGCGCCGTCGCGCAGCGCGATCGCGCCGAGGGTCGCGGAGAACAGCATGATCGGCAGGTACTGCTCGGACCGCGCCGCCAGGAAGACGACCTTGTCGCGCAGGCCCATCAGTGGCATCAGGACGAGGATCGGCACGAACGCGAGCGGCTGCACCAGCTCCTGCGGGCCGGTCCCCGCAGGCAGCGCCGGCACGGGGTCGGCGTGCGTGACGAGCGGTACGACGAGTGCGGCCAACACGCCGACGTAGAGCACCACGTCGAGGACGGTCCGCTCGTCACCGCCGGTGCCGGGCACGTGCCGGCCCCACGGCGCCATCCGGATCGTGCCCGGGCGCAGCCAGTACCGGATGTTGCCGAGCATCGGCACGAAGTGGCCGCACAGTGGGCCGAACGCGCCGCCGAGGCCGATCACCTCGAGCAGCATCAGCCAGACCGCGAGCTTCTGGTAGACGACCACGTTGTCGAACCAGGTGCCCGGGTCGGTGAAGTGGACGTGGTCGGTCGTCGCCGACGTGATGGCGAGACCGACGGCGAAGTAGAGGCCGAGCATCTTGAGGATGTAGACGACGTGCAGCATCCGCGGGGTGTTGAAGCCCTCGGTCACCCAGTTCGTGGTGAGCACGTGCATCCGCTCGCGGAACGGCAGGGCCAGGAACTCGGCCGGCGCCACCGGCTCCGGAGCGGGCTTGATGAATCCCATCTCAGGACTCCTTTGCGAGAAGTGCCCGCAGGGCGGGCTTGTCGATCTTGCCGACGGGGTTCTTGGGGAGTACGTCGAGCACGTGCACCGCGACCGGGACCTTCACCTTGGTCAGCTCCTCCCGGCACCTGGCCAGCAGGGCGTCCACGTCGATGCCGCCGCCGGGCTGGGGGGAGACGAAGGCGACCACCACCTCGCCGTACACGGGATCGGCGCCGCCGACGACGGCCGCCTCGAGCACCGAGGGGTCGCCGTGCAGGACGTTCTCGATCTCCTTGGGATAGATGTTCTCGCCGCCGCGGATGATCATGTCCTTGATCCGGTCGACGATCCGCAGGTAGCCGTCGGCGTCGAGGATCCCGACGTCGCCGGTGTGCAGCCAGCCGTCGCCGAGCGTCTCGGCCGTGGCCTCGGGGCGGTTGAGGTAGCCGCGCATCACGTTGCCGCCCTTGATGACGACCTCGCCGCGCTCGCCGGTCGGCGCCATCGTCCCGTCGGGCGCCATGATCGCGACGACCTGGCCGGGCAGGGCGGGGCCGACGGTGCCGGGCTTGCGGATGCCGTTGACCGGGTTGCAGGTCGACGCGCAGGTGCCCTCGGAGAGTCCGTAGCCCTCGACGAGGGGGAAGCCGAACCGCTTCTCGACGGCCGCGAAGAGCTCGGGCGGGGCCGGCGCGGCGCCGCAGACGGCGAAGCGGACCGAGCTGACGTCGGCGCGCACCTCCTCGGGCAGCGCGACGAGGTGGGAGTAGATCGTCGGCACCGCCGAGAAGTACGTCGGCCGCAACCGCTCGATCGCCTGCAGGAACTCGACCGGGTGGAAGCGCTGCAGCACCGACAGCTGGCCGCCGACCGACATCGGCGTCAGCCAGCTGACGCAGATCGCGTTCACGTGGAAGAGCGGGAGCACCAGCAGGCAGTGGTCGTCGCCGGTGACGGCGATCGCCTCGCCCATGCTGGCGATCATCGCGTCGATGTTGGCGTGGTCGAGCATGACGCCCTTGGGGCGGCCGGTCGACCCGCTCGTGTAGACGAGCAGGGCGAGGTCGTTGGGAGCCGTCGTGGCCGGCGGCAGCGTGCCCGCCGCGGTGCTGGCGAGCTCGTCGACGCCGAGCACCGTCGCGCTGCCGTGCGACGCCGCCGGGTCGGTGGTGACCACGACGACGGCACCGGAGTCGCCGATCTGGTGGTCCGCCTCGCTCGCGGTGAACGTCGGGTTGATCGGCGTCGCCGCGGCACCGAGCCGCCAGGCGGCCATGATCGTGACGAGCAGCTCGACCCGGTTGGGGAGCATCACCGCGACGACGGAGCCAGCCGTGACGCCCCGCGCGGCGAGCTGCTCGGCGACCGCCTCGACCCGGTCGCCGAACGCCCGGTAGGTCAGGTCCAGCCGGTCGTCGCGCACGCACGGCAGGTCGTCGTACGACGTGGGGCGGTGCCAGGGGAGGTGGTCGAAGGTCATCGGGGGCTCCTGCGGGGACTCGGGTGGTGACGCTCCGACGCTAGGACTGCCGGTCCCCGAGGTTCTTGGTCCCGCAGCACGAAGTCGACGGGCGGATTCGGAGCCGCGGAGCCAAGACGAGCCGACGACCCAGTCTGGCACCATGGCGTGACGGCCGTCACCCCTTGGTGTCCCGGCCCAAAGCCGCACCCAGGGGGTTGTCGTCGTGGCCGATGCCGAGACCGAGCTGCAGGGCATCGCCGCCCTGCTCGCCGAGCGCCGGGTCGAGCTCACCGCCTACCTGGTCGCCCAGTTCGGCGAACGCATCCCGGAGCTGCCGCGGGACCCCGCGCTCGTCGAGCTGCTCGACGGCAGCTCCGGCGCCAACCTCGAGAACCTCGCCCACCTGTTGCGCGGGCACATGTCCATCGCGGACGTGCAGGCCCCGGCCGCCGCCGTGGAGTACGCCCGCCGCCTCGCCCAGCGGGGGACGCCGCCGAGCGCACTGCTGCGTGCCTACCGGCTCGGCCAGCAGCTCATCCTGCGGTGGGCCAACGACGAGATCGTCCGCCGCGTCACCGATCCCGCGCTCGCCCTGCAGACCACCCACCTGCTGACGGACACGTCGTTCCAGTACGTCGACGCGGTGTCCGAGGACGTGATCATCGCCTACCAGGACGAGCGCGAGCGCTGGCTCGCCAACCGCAGCGCCGTGCAGCGCGAGACGGTCGACGCGCTGCTGCGCGGTGACCGCCTCGACATGGCCGCCACCGAGTCGGCCCTGGGCTACCGCCTGCGCCAGCACCACCTCGGCCTCGTGCTGTGGTCGGCCGGCGCCGACAACGGGCTCGCCGACTCCGAGCGGTTGCTCGCCCGACTCGCGCAGCGGGTCGGCACGGGCCACCCGCTGTTCGTGCCGCGCGACCGCGACACGGCCTGGGCCTGGCTGCCCATCGGCCGCACGGCGGAGGTCGACCTCGACGCCGTCGCCGAGGTGCTCGCCTCCGACAGGAGCGGGATCCGGGTCGCGCTGGGCACCCCGGAGGCGGGGGAGCCCGGCTTCCGGTCCACCCACCTCGGTGCGGCATCGGCCCACGAGGTCGCCCAGCTCGGTCAGTACGACGAGTCGGTGATCTCCTGGGCCGATCCGACCGTCCGCGCGGCCGCGCTGCTCGTCCACGACCTCGACGCCACCCGGCGGATGGTCGCCCGCACCCTCGGGGAACTCGCCACCGACACGGAGGGCGCGGCCCGGATGCGCGAGACGCTGCTGGCGTTCCTCGAGGACCGCGAGAGCTTCGTGGCCACCGCCGCCCGGCTGCACCTGCACAAGAACACGGTGAAGTACCGCGTCGACCGGGCGGTGGAGGCCCGCGGCAAACCGCTGGGGGAGGAACGGCTCGACCTCGAGCTCGCCCTCATCGCCTGCCGGTGGCTGGGGCCGGAGGTGCTGCGGACTCCGTGAGTGTCAGCTCTTGGTCTGGGTGGCGTAGATCGCGAACTCGAAGGGCGGTCCGCCGCCCTCCTCGGGGAGCAGGCCGCAGTTGGTGCAGACCGTGACGTCCAGCAGGTGGCCCTCGGCTGCGGTCCAGCCGTGCCAGTCCGCCGAGCCGCGGTCGGCGATCACGAAGGGCTCTCCGAGCACCCCGTCCTGGAAGGTGCGACCGGACAGCTGCCCGTCGCGGAAGATGATGATCCCCCGGCCGAACCGGTCCATGGCCAGCTCGGCCGACGTCGTCTGGCCGAGCGGGACGACCGGCTTGACGGCCGGCCGCAGGACCTGGGTCCAGGTCTCGCTCGGGACCGGTGCCTGACCAGGGTCCTGGTCGCGCCACGCCACCTGGAGGCGGGAGCCGCCCACGGCGACTTCGACCCAGACGTGCTCCTTGCGCCAGACCTGCCGGAACGCGCCGCCCACGGTCTCCTGCCGCAACACCCTCGCGTCGGTGTCGTCGTTGAGCACCACCGTCTGGCGGCCGGTGGCCTCCACGTAGTAGTTCCAGCCCATCTCGGGCTCGACGCCGAAGGACTTCGCCACCGACATCGCCCGCCCGGGCCGCTTGGTGCGCTGCACGAGAGTCGGAAGTCCGCCGGAGGGCGTGTAGGTCCGCGTGACGTACACGGCGCCCGCGCTGTCCATGCCCGCGATGAAGCCGGATCCGGGACCGACCGGGTACACACGCCAACGATCGCCACGCAGGTAGACCCCGACCTTCACCTGGCTGCGTGCACCTCCGGCCCTCGGCCGCTCGGACCACACCACGGCGTAGTCGCCGTCGGCATTGCCCAGCGCCTGGGGCTCGAAGTCCGTGTTCACCGTCTTGGTGCTCAACCGGAAGGGCGTCGTCCACGAACCCGTCGTGCGCCGTACCTGGGCGGCGAGGTAGCGCTCCGAACCATGGCCCGGCCCGGCATAGGCAGCGAGCGCGGTCCCGGTGCGACCAGCCGCGAGGTGCAAGCCGTAGGTGGAGAGGCCCCGCGGCAGGGTGCGTGGCGCGCTCCAGGTGCCTCCGGGCGCGTGGGTGCGGTACGTGCCGGGAGACCCGAACGTCGAGGCATAGCGGGTGCCTCCGGCGTCGACGGCCATCAGGTCGTCGGGAACTGCGTCGTACCAGTCGCCGACCCGGGTCAGCGTGATCCCCGGGCCCGGCACCGGATCCGCCGCTGCTGCCCCTGTGCCCCACGCCGACGCCGCGCACGCCAGCGCCACCGCGATCGCCCCGAGTCGTCGCATCCCTGGTCTCCCTCCACGAGTCCTGCCCCGACAGTACGACGATCTGGTGACCTCTGCGCAAGAACGGTCAAGCGGCGGTGGGATGAACGGTCCAGACTCGTCCCATGACCACGCCGTCCGGCCGCGACCGCCTCCGCGAGCTGCTCGACGCGGTGCTCGACGAGGACAACCGGACGCTGGGCGCGATGGCGGACGGCGCGTACGCGTCGCCGTACCACTTCAACCGGAGGCTGTCGCGCGACGCCGGCGAGGCACCCGTGGCGATGCGCCGCCGGGTCATGCTCGAGCGCGCGGCATGGCGGATCCGGCAGGGGTCGAGCGTCACGGACGCCGCGTGGGAGGCGGGCTATGAGTCCCTCGAGGGCTTCAGCCGCGCGTTCGCGCGCGCCTACGGGCACGCCCCGAGCGAGCTCGGCGAGGCCGGCAGCGTCTGGCTGCCCGCAGCCAACGGCATCCACTTCCACCCACCCACGAGCCTGTGGGTCCACAGCACGGAGCAGACGATGAACCCGGTCACCGACCAGCAGGTCCGCCACGACCTCGACGACACCCGCGAGCTGGTCGAGCACGCGAAGGCGCTCTCCTCGCAGGAGTGGCGAGAGGTCCGCGTCCCGGGGCACCAGGTCGCCTCCTGGGAGGGGCCGGAGGAGTCGGTCGCGGCCGTCCTGGAGCGCACCGTGTTCGCGAAGGAGGTCTGGCTGGCAGCGATCGAGGGCACCGACTTCCCCGAGGTCGACCGCGATCCCGACCCGGCTGCCCTCCTCGCGCGGCACGACGTGGCCGCCGGCCGCTGGCTCGCCGCCGTCCGCGACATCGACCGACGCGGCGGCTGGGACGACCTGATCATCGACGCGCTGTGCGAGCCGCCCGAGTCGTTCGTGCTGAGCAGCATCGTCACCCACGTGCTGACCTACAGCGCCTACCGGCGCCTGCTCGTCCGCGGCTGGCTGCGCGGCGCGGGCGTCGACCTGGACGACGGTGACCCCATCAACTGGTTGCGCCGCGACCTCGACCAGCACGCCACGGAGACCGGAGGAGACCGATGACCCGCACGACGTACTACACCGCCACCACGCTGGACGGCTTCATCGCCGATCCCGACGACTCGCTCGCCTGGCTGCTGCGCCAGCCGCAGGACGAGGGCGGCGGACCGCAGTCCTACGACGACTTCATCCAGCGGATCGGTGCCCTGGTGATGGGCTCGACGACCTACGAGTGGGTGCTCGCCCACCTCGAGAGGACGGGAGAGGAGTGGTTCTACTCCCAGCCGTCGTGGGTGATGACCTCCCGCGACCTGCCGGTCCTCGAGGGCGCCGACGTGCGGTTCGCGTCCGGCCCCGTCACCGACGTGTACGACGCACTGCGCGACGCCGCCGGCGACCTCGACATCTGGGTGGTCGGGGGCGGCGACTTGGCCGGGCAGTTCGCCGACGCCGGCCTGCTCGACGACATCGTCGTCTCGGTCGCGCCGGTGACGCTCGGTGCCGGACGGCCGCTGTTGCCGCGACGGCTCGACCTCCGACTCGTCGAGACCGCGCCGAACGGGGCGTTCGTGACCGCCCGGTACGAGGTCGACGGCCCGCTGCTGGAGGACCGCACGGGTTGACAGCCGGGGCATGGTGGAGGAGTCGGATCACCGTCTCGGGAGGACACCGTGCGCCGTACCCTCAGCACCACCCTGGCCCTCACCACCGCTCTCGCGCTCAGCGCGACCGTCGCCTCCGCGCCGGCCCCGGCGAAGCCCGGGCCGCCGCCGAAGGTCGCCGTCGCGACCGGCCACGGCGGGGCGGTCAGCTCCGTCGACCCGAACGCGACGGCCATCGGTCTGGAGGTCCTGCGTCGCGGCGGCAACGCGGTCGACGCCGCCGTCGCGACCGCGGCTGCCCTCGGCGTGACCGAGCCCTACAGCGCCGGCGTCGGCGGCGGTGGCTACCTCGTCCACTACGACGCCGCCTCGGGCGAGGTGACCACGATCGACGGCCGGGAGACCGCTCCGGCCGCGATGCAGCCGGACGCCTTCATCGACCCGGCGACCGGCAGGCCCTACCCGTTCACCCCCGACCTGGTGACGAGCGGCGTCTCCGTCGGTGTGCCGGGCACCCCGGCGACCTGGCAGACCGCCCTCGACCGCTGGGGCAGCCTGTCCCTCGCCGACGCCCTGCGGCCGGCCGCCGACCTCGCGCAGCGCGGCTTCACCGTCGACCCGACCTTCGCGCTGCAGACCAGCGAGAACGCGCTGCGCTTGCGCACCTTCACCAGCTCCGGCGAGCTCTTCCTGCCCGGGGGCGAGGTGCCGGCCGTGGGCAGCACCTTCCGCAACCCCGACCTGGCCCGGACCTACCGGATGCTCGGCGCGCGTGGCACCGGATGGCTGTACGACGGCGCGCTCGGCGCCGAGGTCGCCCGTACCGTGCAGCACCCGCCGCTGAGCGGCGAGACCGACCTGCCGGTGCCGGTCGGCTCGATGACGACCGCCGACCTGGCGGGCTACCGCGCCCACGTCCAGGCGCCGACGGCGATCGGCTACCGCGGCTACGACGTCTACGGGATGGCGCCCTCCTCGTCCGGCGGCACGACGGTGGGGGAGTCGCTCAACATCCTCGAGCAGCTGCCCGAGCCGGCCGACGACGTCGCCGCGCTGCACCAGTACCTCGAGTCCACGGCCCTCGCGTTCGCCGATCGCGGCCGCTACGTCGGCGACCCCGCCTTCGTCGACGTCCCGACCGAGGCGCTGCTCGACGACACCTTCGCCAAGGAGCGGGCCTGCCTCGTCGATCCCGCCGTCGCCGCGACGAAGCCGGTCGCGGCGGGCGACGTGACGTCGTACGACGGGTCCTGCGAGGCGCCTGCCGCAGCCGGGGGCGTCGACACCGACACCGAGGGCCTGTCGACCACGCACCTGACCACGGCCGACCGCTGGGGCAACGTCGTCTCCTACACGCTGACCATCGAGCAGACCGGCGGATCCGGCATCGTCGTCCCGGGCCGCGGCTTCCTGCTCAACAACGAGCTGACCGACTTCAGCACCGTCTACGACGCCGCCGACCCGAACCGGATCCAGCCGGGCAAGCGGCCGCGCAGCTCCATGTCGCCGACGATCCTGCTCCGCGACGGCAAGCCCGTCCTCGCGCTCGGCTCGCCCGGCGGCTCGACGATCATCACGACCGTCCTGCAGGTGCTGCTCAACCGGCTCGACCTCGGCATGACGCTGCCGCAGGCGGTGGCCGCCCCGCGTGCCTCGCAGCGCAACATCGCCAACGTCACCGCGGAGCAGGCGTTCATCGATCGGTACGGCGCCGCACTGGCGTCGTACGGGCACCACTTCGCGGTCGCCGGACCGCCCGGCTCGAGCGCGTCGGAGATCGGTGCGGTCGCGGCGATCGAGCTCGGTCCGGACGGGCAGCTGACCGCTGTGGCGGAGCCCACGCGTCGCGGCGGGGGATCGGCCGGGGTGGTCCGGCCTACATTGGGGCGGTGAGCGACACCCAGCCCGAGACCTGGACCGAGATCGCCGACGAGGCCGCACTGACCGAGCTGCTCGGTGAGCCGACCGTGGCCGCGGCGAACAAGGAGCGCGCCACGCTGACCGATGTCGACCGCGACTGGCTGGCGTCGTCCCCGTTCTGCGTGCTGGGCACCGCCGACGCGGACGGCCGTTGCGACGTCTCCCCGAAGGGCGACCCGGCCGGCCAGCTGGTCCACGTCATCGACGACCGCACGATCGCCATCGCCGAGCGCCCGGGCAACCGGCGGGCCGACGGCTACCGCAACATCCTCGCGAACCCCCATGTCGGCCTGAACTTCCTGATCCCCGGCCGCGGCGACACCCTGCGGATCAACGGTCGCGCCCGGCTGGTCAGCGACGCGCCGTTCTTCGACGCGATGGTCGTCAAGGGCCACCGACCGCTGCTGGCCGTCGTGGTCGAGGTCGAGACGCTCTTCTTCCACTGCGCCAAGGCGTTCCTGCGCTCGCAGCTGTGGCGCCCCGAGACCTGGGACCCGGAGGCGACCGTGCCGCGGCGTGCGGTCCTGGCGCAGCGGTTGGAGCGGCCCGACGACAGCATCGAGGAGCTCGACGCCTACTACGGGCCCAGCTACGAGGAGCGCCTCTACCGCTGAGCCGAGGCCAGGAAGGCGCGCAGCGCCGGCTCCGGATCTGCAGCGGTCGTCACGTTGGCGAGGACGACGACGCCCAGCAGCCCGACGCCTGCTGCGGCGACGAGGGCCGGTCCGCGCCGGCCGTGGAGCCAGGCCCGTCGCCCGATAACCGCGACCCCTGCGGCCGCGACGCCGACGAGCACGACCGCTGCGGCGTGGTACACCGCGAAGTCGTGGACCAGGGCGGCGAAGGCGGGCGTGTCGTCCGCGGTGAGGGCCGCATCCGCTGCCTCGCCCGGCAGCATCGACAGCAACGAGGACAACGGCGCGATCGCGCCCTGCACGTTCACGACGGCGACCACGGCCGCCAGCACGGCGAGGACCTGGAGTGCCACACGCGCCGGCCCCCGTCGTACCCGCTGGAGGGCACGAGCGACCGTCACGAGGAGCAGGGTCGCCAGGACCGCCTTCACGGCGTGGAAGGTAGTCCAGTAGCCGACCGCCCGGGCGAGGTCGCCGGCCACCGTCGCGTCGCCGGCGCTCCAGTGCGCAGTGAAGGCGTCGGGCAGCCCGGCGCGGAGGGCGCCGACGCCGTCGATCTCGCCGAAGATCAGCGAGGCGACGAGGGCAGGTGCGAGCAGGACGCCGGCGAGGAGGCCGGCCGTGGTGGCAGCGAGGGTGCGGTTCACGGACTCGACGCTATGAGCAGGCGTGGGCTCGATCGTCGGTCCGGCGGCTGATCCCGTGGGCCGCCGGATCCGCCCGTGGGCGGATCCCCCTACCCTTGGGGTGTGTACCCCTTCCTCAAGGGTCACGGCACCGAGAACGACTTCGTCCTGCTGCCGGACCACGACGGCACCGTCCACGGCGAGCTCGACGCCGAGCGGGTCCGTGCGCTGTGCGACCGTCGCGCCGGCATCGGCGGTGACGGGGTGCTGCGCGTCATCCGCACGGCCGCGGTCGGGCAGGCAGGTCGCGGCCAGGAGGCCGAGTGGTTCATGGACTACCGCAACTCCGACGGCTCGGTCTCCGAGATGTGCGGCAACGGCGTGCGGGTCTTCGGCCGCCACCTCGCCGAGCAGGGTCTCGTCGACCCGGCGCAGCCCGTCCCGGTCGCGACCCGCGCCGGGGTGAAGGTGCTGACCTTCGCCGGGGGTACGCCGCACGGCGAGATCACCGTCGACATGGGCATCCCGAAGGTGCTGGGCGAGACCGAGGTCGGCGTCGGCGACCGGACCTGGCCGGCGCTGCACGTCGACATGGGCAATCCGCACGCGGTCGCCTTCGTCGACGACCTCGCTGACGCCGGCCACCTGTACGACGCGCCGACCCACGACCCGGCGGTCTACCCGGCCGGCGTCAACGTCGAGTTCGTCGTACGACGGGGGCCGCAGCACGTCGCGATGCGGGTCCACGAGCGCGGCTCGGGGGAGACCCGGTCCTGCGGCACCGGTGCCTGCGCGGTCATGGTGACCGCCGCGCTCGCCGACGACGCCGCCCGCGACACCGAGTACCGCATCGACCTCCCCGGCGGCACTCTCCGGATCGCCTGGACCGCCGACGACCGGATCCTGATGACCGGGCCGGCGCTGGTCGTCGCCGAGGGCACGACCGACCTCTGACAGCACCCCGTGGTCGAGGAAGTTGCGCAGCAACCGTCACGAGACCCCGGGACCCGCGGAGAACGTGTTCTCGCTACAGTCCGGGCCATGGAACTCACCGGATCCTCCGCCATCGTCACCGGCGGCGCCTCGGGCATCGGCGCGGCCGCCGCCCGCGCGCTCGCCGCCAAGGGCGCGACCGTCGTCGTCGCCGACCTCCAGGCCGACAAGGGCGAGGCCCTTGCCGCCGAGATCAACGGCGTCTTCGCGCAGGTCGACGTCACCAACACCGAGCAGATCGGTGCCGCGGTCAAGGCCGCCGCCGAGATCGCCCCGCTCCGCGCGGTCGTGAACTCCGCCGGCATCGGCTGGGCGCAGCGCACCATCGGCCGCGACGGCCAGCTGGAGTCGGCCCACTCGCTGGAGGCCTTCACCAAGGTCATCGCGATCAACCTGATCGGCACCTTCGACATGGTCCGCCAGGCCGCCACCGCGATGAGCCAGAACGAGCCGGACGAGGACGGCTGCCGCGGTGCCATCGTCAACCTGGCGAGCGTGGCCGCGTTCGACGGCCAGATCGGCCAGGCGTCGTACTCCGCGTCCAAGGGCGGCGTCGTCGGCATGACCCTGCCGGTCGCCCGCGACCTGTCGGCCGCCGGCATCCGCCTCAACACGGTCGCCCCCGGCCTGATCGACACCCCGATCTACGGTGAGGGCGAGGCGTCGGAGGCGTTCAAGGCCAACCTCGGCCAGAACGTGCTCTTCCCGAAGCGCCTCGGCACCGGTGCCGAGCTGGCCAGCATGGTCATCGAGTGCCTGACCAACTCGTACATGAACGGCGAGGTCATCCGCGTCGACGGCGGCATCCGGATGCCCCCGAAGTAGTCAGCAGCACTTCACCCGCGCGTCGACCGGCAACCCCTCGCTGGTCGGCGCGCGGCGCTTTTCTGGGAGTCGTGACGCTGCTCTGGGACGACCGGACCCGGCTCGGCGAGCTCCGTGTGGGCCGCCGCAGCACCATCGTCGCCGGGTTGACCGGTGCCTCCATCCCGGCCCTCGGGCTCACCCGATTCCCGGACTTCGTCGAGCGGCGGCGGGACCTCACCAGCGGGGTCCGCAGCGGCGAGGTGACGACGAGCTCGGCCGTCCTCTGGTCGCGCGCCGTCGAGCCGAGCCGGATGATGGTGCGGCTGCGCAGCGGCGCCCGCGAGCGGACCATTCGCGGCCACTGGACCGACCCGCGCACCGACTTCACCGCACGGCTGCACCTGCGCGACCTCGCGCCCGGCCGGGAGTACGACGCCGAGGTCTGGTTCGAGACGCCCGAGGGGGAGCGGAGCGCCCCGCAGTCCCTGTCCTTCCGTACGGCGCCGATCCACGCCGCCGCGCAGTCGATCGTCTGGTCCGGCGACACCAACGGACAGGGCTGGGGCATCGACAGGAGCCGTGGCGGGATGACGACGTACGCGACGATGCTGGACCTGCGACCGGACCTGTTCATCCACGTCGGCGACACGATCTACGCCGACGAGCCGATGCCCGAGACGAAGCTGCTCCTCGAGAACGGCACGACCTGGCGCAACGAGCTGACCGAGGACGTGCTGGTCCCGGCCGAGACCCTGGCGAACTTCCGTGGCCGGCACCGCTACTCGCTGCGCGACGAGAACGTGCTGGCGTTCTACGCGGCGGTGCCGTCGGTCGTGCAGTGGGACGACCACGAGACCTCGAACAACTGGTACCCCGGCGAGACCATCGACGACATGGGCTACTCCGAGCGCAGCGCGGACGTGCTGGCCGTGCGCGGCCGGCGGGCCTGGCAGGAGTACCAGCCGGTGCCGGTGAAGCGGCTGGTCGCCCCCGACGGCAACGGCTTCGCGCCGAGCCGGATCTACCGCAAGGTGCCCCGCGGGCAGCACCTCGACCTCTTCCTGATGGACATGCGCAGCTGGCGGGGGTCCAACGCGGACGCCGACCCGGCCGTGGCCGCCGTGCGCGGGGAGGCCGGCCTGCTCGGGCCCACCCAGGAGGCGTGGCTGATCGACAACCTGCGCCGCTCACGAGCCACCTGGAAGGTCATCTCGATCGACCAGCCGCTGTCCGCGCCGGTGCGCAACACCCGCGACCTCGACGGCGTCGCCAACGGCGACCACGGCCAACCCCTCGGCCGCGAGCCGGAGATCGCCCGCGTGCTGTCGGCGATCAAGCGGCACCGGATCCGCAACGTCGTGTGGATCACCGCCGACGTGCACTACACCGCGGCCAACCACTACGACCCCGAGCGCGCGAGCTTCACCGACTTCGACCCGTTCTGGGAGTTCATCTCCGGACCGCTGCACTGCTCGCCGTTCACCGCACGGCCGACCGAGCTGGACCAGACCTTCGGCCCGCTCGTGCACTTCACCCACGGCAAGGACGAGCCGCTGCCGGTGAAGATCGCGCCGCGCCCGGACAACCAGCACGTCGGCCACCTCGCGATCGCCGCGACCGGCGAGCTCACCGTCAGCCTGTACGACGGCGGCGGGACCGTGCTGTGGTTCAGGACCCTCGAGCCGGACCCGCTGGAGGCCTGAGGCGGGAGGTCGGGCTCAGCCCTGGCACCACATCGCGCCGTACGGACCGACGATCGTGCGCCGCTCGACGACCCGCTTGCCGACGGTCACCACGCAGGTCACCTCGACCCCCGGCCACAGGGCGTGCACGAAGGCCGCGCCGTAGTCGGGCCGGCCCCAGACCTTGGTGTCGTGCGTCCAGGTGGTGCCGACCCCGTTGTCCTCGCCGTACTGCTGGTCGTCGCTCGTCGGGATGATGTACTGCACGCGGTACAACGGCTTCGCCGACGTGATGTGGATCCGGTAGGCCGTGCGCGGCAGCGACTTGCCGTTGCCGGACCCGCCCAGACCGGGCGGCATCGGCAGCCCCGACGGGAGCTGGACCGGCTCGGGCAGGTCGTCCTCCGTCACGGGCGGCTTCTTCTTCCGCTTGCGCGGCGTCGCGGTGGCCGTGGGCTCAGCGGTCGTCGACGGCGCCGCCGTCGGGTCGTCGGCGGAGTCGTCGGGTGAATCGGGTCGGTTGAGGTAGGCGAGGGCGCCCAGTGCGACCGCCACGATCGTCACGATCCACAGCCACTTGCTCTCGCCCCCCGGTCGTCGAGCACGCATGCACGATCAACGACCGGGGGCCGCCCGGGCTACCTCCGGCTCACTCGCCGACGGCGTCGCGCTCCTCGCGGGTGTAGCCGTCCATCATCGGCGCCGGCGCGCTCGCGGGTGCCGCCATCCGGTCGGTGCGGAGCTTGCCGAGCTTCTGGGAGGTCATCGTCAGGACGTCGCGGCTCTTGCCGCGGCCGTAGGTGACCGACGCCTCCGGCCGGACGCCGAGGCGGGTGCCGACCTCGATCGCGTCCTGGTCGGCGCCCATGTAGAGGAACTGCCACGCGTAGGCGTCGGTCTGCTGCTCGACGAGCGCCTTGATCGCGGGGTGGGTCCACTCCTGGCTGGCGTTCTCGTGGCCGTCGGTCATGATCGCGACGATCACCGTGCCGGGGCGCTCGTCCTCGGGCAGCGCCGCGAGCTCGGCGCCGGCGGTGGTGACCAGGCGCCCCATCGCGTCGAGGAGGGCCGTCGAGCCCCGCGGCTGCAGGTCCAGGGGCGGCACGTCCGCGACCGGGACGCCGGCGAACACCACGTCGTACTGGTTGTCGAACTGGGCGAGCGTGACCCGGCACTCGCCGGGCTGCGCCTGCTGCTCGGCGACGAACGCGGCGAAGCCGCCCTCGGTGTCGGTCTTGATGGACTGCATCGACCCGCTGCGGTCGAGCAGGAAGTAGAGGTGGGTGAGGTCGGCTCGGGTCATGGTGTGCTCCTAACTGGGCCGGCGCGGCTTGAACCGCATCGGCGCCGGTGGTGCGGCGGGTTGCCGCGGTTGACCTGTCTCCAGGTCGTACTTCGCGCGCTCGACGCCCGCGGCCGTCACCCGCCCTCGGTCGTCGGCGTACGCGCCGAGGCTGCGGGTGCGGGCCAGCCGGGGGCCGACCGCGTTCTCGGTGAGACCGGCCTGCGCCCCCGCCCCACGCAGGGACGTCTGGCCGGTCAGCACCGCGGTCGCCATCGCCTCGTCGATGAGCTCGGTGAGGCGGTCGGCGGCTTCCCGAAGGTGGGGGAGGGCTCCGACGGAATCCTTGCCCTCCGCCTCGTCGATGGCCCTGCGGACGGCGTCCAGCCCGTGCGGCAGGGTCGGCCGGTCGCCACGCCTCGGTTCGCTCATGCCCTCCATCGTGCCGCACAAACTGCGGGCACGCAAGAAGTGCGGATCCGCAGATCATGCGCGAGGACGTCGTCCGGGTGCCCGCGGAGGGAAATCGGGAAGCATCGCGGCGACGCCGTCGTTACGCTGGACGACGCCTATGACGAACCATGCCGAAGACTTCTCCCTCGCTGCCGCCCTCCGAGCCACCGAGGGCTGGGACGATCCCGAGGACCTGCTGGACCCGGTCGACCCCGACAACCCCGACGACACCTTCGAGTCGGGGTACGCCGACCCGGACCCGGAGGACCTGACCACCGGCGAGATGGACCTGGCGGCGCGCCACGAGCTGCGCCGCGTGGCCGGTCTGCGCACCGAGCTCGAGGACATCACCGAGGTCGAGTACCGCCAGCTGCGCCTCGAGCGCGTCGTGCTCGTCGGGGTCTGGACCGAGGGCACCGTCGCCGACGTCGAGAACGCGATGGCCGAGCTCGCCCTGCTCGCCGAGACCGCCGGCTCCGAGGTGCTCGACGCGATCTACCAGCGGCGCCAGTCGCCCGACCCGGCGACCTACATCGGCCGCGGCAAGGTCGAGGGCCTGCGCGAGATCGTGCAGGCGACCGGCGCCGACACCGTGATCTGCGACGGCGAGCTCGCCCCCTCCCAGCTGCGCAACCTGGAGGACCGGGTCAAGGTCAAGGTCGTCGACCGGACCGCGCTCATCCTCGACATCTTCGCCCAGCACGCGAAGTCCAAGGAGGGCCAGGCTCAGGTCGAGCTGGCCCAGCTGAACTACATGAAGCAGCGCCTGCGCGGCTGGGGCGGCAACCTCTCCCGCCAGGCCGGTGGCCGGGTCGGTGCCGACGGCGGCGGCATCGGCGGCCGTGGTCCCGGTGAGACCAAGATCGAGACCGACCGGCGCCGGATCAACGACAAGATCGCCAAGCTCCGCCGGGAGCTGAAGGTCATGAAGGGCACCCGCGACACCAAGCGCCAGGAGCGCCGTCGCAACGAGGTCCCCTCGGTGGCGATCGCCGGCTACACCAACGCCGGGAAGTCCTCGCTGCTCAACCGGCTCACCGGTGCGGGCGTGCTCGTCGAGGACGCCCTCTTCGCCACCCTCGACCCGACCACCCGCCGCACGCAGACCCCGGACGGTCGCGTCTACACGATGAGCGACACCGTCGGTTTCGTCCGGCACCTGCCGCACCAGCTGGTCGAGGCCTTCCGCTCGACGCTGGAGGAGGTCGCCGACTCCGACCTGATCGTCCACGTCGTCGACGGCTCCCACCCCGACCCCGAGGGCCAGCTGGCCGCGGTGCGCGAGGTGCTCGCCGACATCGACGCCGGCGCGATCCCCGAGCTGGTCGTCATCAACAAGCTCGACGCCGCCGACCCGATCGTCATCGACCGGCTGCTGCGGCGCGAGCCGCACTCCGTCGCGGTGTCCGCCCACACGGGCGCGGGCATCGCCGAGGCGCTCGCCGCGATCGAGGCCGACCTGCCGCGGCCCCGCGTGGAGTTCACCGCGCTCGTCCCCTATGCGCGCGGCGACCTGATCGACCGGATCCACAAGGACGGCGAGATCAGCACGCTCGAGCACACCGCCGACGGCACGCACGTGTCCGGCCGGGCCACGGAGGCGCTCGCCGGCGAGCTGGCGGCGTACGCGGTCTGACGGGCGGGTGTGACGCGTCGCACCGGACGTTCCGGCGGTGATTTCCCCGAATTCGCAACCGTGACGTCCGGTACGACGGATGATCGCGTGGTGACTCGGCACCACCCTCGCCCCCGCCTGCTCGCGGCGCTCCTCGCGCTCGGGCTGGTCGTCGCGGCCACCGCCCTGGTCTGGGCCCGGGCCGGCGCCGGTCCGGACCGGTGCGTCCAGCGGGCCGAGCGCGCCGAGCAGCGCAGAGAGCTGGTGACCGGGACCGGCCACGAGGTGCTCGTCATCGGCGACTCCTACTCCGTCGGCGCCGGTGTGCGGCCCGACGAGTCGTGGCCGGTCCGGCTGCCCGGGAAGGTCCGCGTGGACGGCTTCTCCGGTAGCGGGTTCAGCGTCGGCGCGAGCGGTTGCGGCGACCTCTCCTACGCGACGCGTGCCCCGCGTTCGCTGCGGACGACGACCGAGCTGGTCGTCGTCGAGGGCGGGCTCAACGACACCGACCAGCCGGTGGCCGACCTCGAGGGCGGGGTGCGCCGGCTGATGCGGCTCCTCGACGGGCGCCGGGTGCTGGTGGTCGGCCCGCCGGCGACCCCGGACCGCTCGTGGGGCGAGGTGGCCCGGGTCGACGCGACGCTGGCGCGGATCGTGGGGGAGTACGGCGCGTCGTACCTCTCGATGCTGCGCGCCGACCTGACCTACCTCGACGACGACCTGCACCCGGACCCCGCCGGCCACCGGGTGTTCGGTGACCGGGTCGCGGACGCCGTCCGCAAGCTTCGCTAGGCCCGGCAGCCTCCGGCGGCGCGGACATCCCGGGCGACCGCTCGGGCCGTCGCCACGACCTGCTCGGCGAGCGGCGACAGGGAACCACGGGTCAGCGCGTGGATCCGGCGGGGCGGCAGAGCCGGCACCAGCCGGTGCAGCTCGATCCCGGGCGGTCGCTCCGGCCAGCCGAGCGAGAGGGTCGGCATGATCGCGCTCCCCAACCCGGCACGGACCATCGACAGCACCGCCTGGTTGTCGGCCGTGCGGAACACCACGTCGGGCCGGACGCCGTGGACAGCCAGGTGCTCCTCGACGACGAGCGCCTGGTCGCAGATCGGCGGCAGCGCGACGAGGCGTGCGCCGTCGAGCCGCTCGAGCGGCACCCGGCGGCTGGTGAAGTCGCCGGGCCGTGCGACGAGCACGTGCTCGTCCTCGACGACCAGGGTGCTGTCGACGCCGTCGGGACCCGGCCGGTCGAAGAAGAGCACGTCGAGGTCGCCCAGGTCGGGGTCGGCCGCCTCGTCCTCGACCAGCCGGATGTCGCACCCGGGGTGCGCCTCGCGCACGCGCTGCACGACGCCCGGCAGCAGCACGTTGGTGACTGTCTGGAAGGTGCCGATGTCGACGCGCCCGTCCCCGGCGTGGAAGCGCCCGACCGCCTCGGCGGCGTCGTCGACCAGGTCGAGCACCGCGCGGCCGGACGCCAGGACCACGCGTCCGAGCGGCGTGAGCCGGACCGGGCGCGGGCCGCCGGGCCGGTCGAAGACGGCACCGCCGACGGAGCGCTCGAGCGCGGCGACCTGCTGGCTCAGGGTCGACTGCGTGTAGCCGAGCCGGACGGCCGCGCGGGCGTAGGTCCCCTCGGTCGCGATGGCGTCGAGGGCACGCAGGTGCCGCAGCTCGTACATGCGAATGATCGTAATATGCGAACGCAACGATCGAGAACAATCGTTTTTCACGATGTCTGAACGGGCCTAGCGTCGCCGTCATGACTACCGAGACCCTGTACGACGTCAACGACGTCACCCTCTGCGCACAGACGTTCGGCGACCCGGCCGACCCCGCCATCCTGCTGATCCACGGCGCCAGCGCCTCGATGCTGTGGTGGGAGGAGGAGCTCTGCCGCCGGATCGCCGGCCGGGGCCGCTTCGTCATCCGCTACGACCAGCGCGACACCGGCCGGTCCACGGCCTTCCCGGTCGGCGAGCCCGGCTACGGCCTGCGCGACCTCGCCGCCGACGCCGTCGCGCTCCTCGACGCCCTCGGCGTCGATCGCGCCCACGTCGTCGGCCGCTCGATGTCCGGGGGCGTCGCGCTGGTCCTCGCCGTCGACCACCCGGACCGGGTCCGCTCGCTCACCCTGGTGAGTACGACGACCGGCGAGCTGCCGATGGGCGACCTGTCCTTCCCCGACGACCCCGATCCGGCCGACCGCGCCGCCGTCATCGACCACGTCGTCGAGGCCGTTCGCGCGTATGCCGGCGCCTCGCCCCACTTCGACGAGGCCGCCGTCCGCGCCCTCGCCACGCAGGACGTGGCCCGCTCGCGCGACATCGCCGCCACCTTGGTGAACCACTTCGCGATGGACTTCTCCGGCCCGGACCGCGGCGGGTTCGCCGACATCCGGATGCCGACCCTCGTCGTCCACGGCGAGCTCGACCCGGCCTTCCCGCTGGCCCACGGCGAGGCGCTGCGGGACACGATCCCGGGGGCGCGGCTCGTCGTACTCCCGCGGTCGGGGCACGACGTCGCCCCGCCGGTGTGGGACCTCTTCGTCGATGCGCTCACGGAGGTGACGGCGTCATGAGGTCGGCGATCTGGGTCCCGTTGTTCGACCAGCTCGCCGATCCCGCGGTCGTCGTCCGGCTCGCCGTCGAGGCCGAGGAGCACGGGTGGGACGGATTCTTCGTCTGGGACCACGTGCGCTGGCGCGAGCCGGTCGAGGCGCTGGCCGATCCGTGGGTGACCCTGGCCGCGGTCGCCGCGGCGACGTCGTCCGTGCGGATCGGTCCGATGGTGAGCGCCCTCGCACGTCGCCGGCCGCAGGTGGTGGCCCGTCAGACCGCGACGCTCGACCGGCTCAGCGGCGGGCGGCTGGTCCTCGGCGCGGGACTCGGCAGCGACCGCTTCGGCGGCGAGTTCTCGCTCTTCGGCGACGAGGTCGACGACCGGGCCCGAGCCGGCATGCTCGACGAGGGGCTGACGGTTCTGCGCGACGCCTGGTCCGGCGAGGTCGTCCGCCACGACGGGGAGCACCACACCGTCGACGGCGTCCGCTTCCTGCCCCGGCCCGTGCACGGAACCGTCCCGGTCTGGATCGCGGGCTTCCCCGGCAAGCAGCGTCCCCTCCGGCGGGCCGCCCGGTACGACGGATTCGTGCCGGTCAACCTCGAGCACCCCGACCAGCTGGCCGAGGCCGTCGGCACGATCAGCGAGCTGCGCCCGGACCCCACCACGCCGTACGACGTCGCGGTGACCCTGCCCGTGGACGCCGACCTTGCGGCGTTCGAGACGGCGGGCATGACCTGGTGGTTGACCGATCTCGACCCGCACACGGTCTCGGTGGCCGAGGTGCGCGGCGTGGTGCGGGCCGGCCCGTTCCGCTGATCCCGCTGTGATCCTGAGGTGATTCCGGCCTACCTGTGGAGGGGCTCCCGAGATGGTCGGTGCGGCCCTCTAGGGTTCTCCGGTGACCACCACCCCGGCCGGCAAGGCCGTCGACTCCACGCCCGTCCGCGAGCTGCTCGCGTCGGCTGTGGCTGCCCTCGGCGGGCAGGAGCGGGCGGGCCAGGTCGCGATGGCGGAGGCGGTCGCCCAGTCGTTCGCCGACGGGGAGCACCTGCTCGTCCAGGCCGGCACCGGCACCGGCAAGTCGCTGGGCTACCTCGTCCCGGCGCTCCTGCACGACAAGCGCGTCGTGATCGCCACCGCGACGCTCGCCCTGCAGCACCAGCTGGTCGAGCGCGACCTGCCCCGGCTGGTGAAGGCGGTCGGCACGACGCCCGGCCTCGACGCGTCGTACGCCGTGCTCAAGGGCCGCTCCAACTACGCCTGCCTGCACCGGATCCGCGAGGGTGCCCCGGACGACCAGGGCGAGCTGATCCAGATCCCCGAGGGCTCGATGGGCGCGAAGGTGCTCGAGCTGCGCAGGTGGGCCGAGTCGGCGGCCGAGGAGGGCGGCAGCGGCGAGCGTGACGACGCCCCGCGGCACACGGAGAAGGAGTGGCGCCAGGTCAGCGTCTCGGCACGGGAGTGCCTGAGCGCGAGCAAGTGCCAGTTCGGCCAGGAGTGCTTCGCCGAGCGGGCCAAGGAGAAGGCCCACAAGTCGCACCTCATCGTCACCAACCACTCGCTGCTCGCGATCGACGCGATCGAGGGCATCCCGATGATCCCCGACTACGACGCCGTCGTGATCGACGAGGCCCACGAGCTCGCGGCCCGGGTCACCCAGGCCGCGACCGACGAGCTGTGGGCCGCCGAGGTCGAGCGGGCCGCGCGGCGCAGCGTGCGTCATGTCGAGGGCAACGAGGCCGACGACCTCGCCGACGCCGCCGACGCCCTGCGCGCCGCCGTCAGCGACGCCCCGGCCGGTCGCTTCGAGCGCCTTCCCGAGGACCTCGCCGACGCGCTCTCCCTGGTCCGCGACGCCGCCCGCGCGTGCATCTCGGCGTTCCCGAAGGCCGACGCGAAGTCGGGCCAGGAGCCCGACGCCGCGATGACCCAGGCCAAGGGCATGGTGCAGGAGGTCTTCGCGACCGCCGAGCGGATGGCCGCCAACTCCGAGCACGACGTCCTGTGGCGCACTGAGGGCAGCGACCGGCTGCCGCCGACACTGGCGATCGCGCCGCTCCAGGTCTGGGGCCAGATGCGCGACAAGCTGCTCGCCGACAACACCGTGGTGATGACGTCGGCGACGCTGATGCTCGGTGGCGACTTCAACGCGGTCGGCCGCTCGGTCGGGCTCAAGCCGATGCCCGACGAGGAGCAGCCGTGGCGGGGGATCGACGTCGGCAGCCCGTTCGACTACGCCCGGCAGGGCATCCTCTACGTCGCGCGCCACCTGCCGCCGCCGGGCCGCGACGGCCTCGTGAAGGCCCAGCTCGTCGAGATCACCGAGCTGGTCGACGCCGCCGAGGGGCGCACCCTCGGCCTGTTCTCCAGCCGTCGTGCCGCCGAGGCCGCCGCCGAGCACGTCCGCAAGGCGCTGCCGCACCTGACCACGCTCGCCCAGGGCGAGGCGCAGCTGCCCGAGCTCGCCCGGCAGTTCGTCGAGGACCCCCACACCTGCCTGTTCGGCACGCTCGGCCTGTGGCAGGGCCTCGACGTCCCCGGCGACACCTGTCAGCTGGTCATCATCGACCGGATCCCGTTCCCGCGGCCCGACGACCCGCTGATGAGCGCGCGCCAGAAGGCAGCCGACCAGGCCGGCGGCAACGGCTTCATGCAGGTCGCCGCCACCCACGCCGCGCTGCTGCTCGCGCAGGGTGCCGGCCGCCTGATCCGTACGACGAGCGACAGGGGCGTCGTCGCCGTACTCGACCCGCGGCTGGCGACGGCCCGCTACGGCTCGTTCCTCAAGGCGAGCCTGCCGCCGATGTGGCCGACGACGGACCCGCAGGTGGTGCGCCAGGCGCTGGCCAGGCTCAGCCAGTCACCTTCACGCTGATCGCCTGGCTGCTGGAGCCCTGCTGAGGGGTGCCCTGGCAGGTGTAGAGGTAGGACTGCTGGTCGTCGGCCATGTCGCCGCAGTTGTAGCGGGTGTCGCCGTTGGCGACGGTGACCTCGATCCACTCGGTGGTGGAGCCGAAGGCGTAGCTGATCGACGCGTTGCCGTCGGAGGACAGCGGCACCAGCCGGGAGACCGCGCCCTGGTCGCGACGCTTGACCGTGACCACGGCGGCGGCGCCGACCGACAGCGTGTTGAGGTTCAACCCGAAGGTGATCTTCGAGCTGACCAGTCCCGAGCCGCGGGTGAACCGGTAGGTGCCGGTGCCGAGGTGGGTGAGGCCGAAGCCGATCGACTGGGTGCGCGACGAGGAGGTCATCGTGTAGGTGCGGCGCAACGGCGCAGCCCGGTAGGCCCTGCCCTCGTCGTACAGCAGCGGGCGCCGGTTCCACATGCCGAAGGTCGCGAGCTGGGTGGAGATGTTGGTCCCCTTGGCGGCGAGCTCGTCCACGAGGCCCTGCAGGGAGTAGACGTTGGCGTCGCCGGTTCCGCCGTCGTCGAGACGGCGCCAGATGTCGCGGACGATGGTCGGCAGGCCGGCGACGGTCGAGGGATAGCGCTCGCCGAGGTAGCGGAAGAAGATCCACGTGCCGTAGGGCTCGAGCTGGGTGAACGCGTCGAGCGCCTGGCTCGGCTTGCCGAGCGGGCCGAAGGGCAGGTAGGCACGGTTGTCGTTGATGCCGTCGTACAGCTCGTCCTCGACCCAGCTGGCCGTGGCCTCCATGATCCAGCCGTCCTCGTTGACGTCGTAGGCGAACTGGACGGCGTGGAAGAACTCGTGGGCCGCGGTCACGCGCAGCGCGGAGCGCGGCAGGATGCCGAACTCGGCGTAGTTGTTGTCGAGCACGCAGTACGCCGGCGCGGGCACGTGCCCGGTGACGTCCTCGTCGGTGGTGCAGTAGCCGTAGGCACCGGCCCCGCCGATGTTGCCGAGGTAGATGTCGGGCAGCGAGCTGCCGTCGGCGCCGCCGTCACCGATCGGCTTCTTGTAGCCGGCGCGCACGTAGGTGTTGGCGACGTTGCGCATCGTGTCGAGGGTGAACTCGACGTAGTCCGGCGTCCCGCCGCGCACGCCCGGGAACGCGCCGCCGGCTCCGTCGTTCTCGGTCGGGATCGCGTTGGTGCCGCGGGTGACCCAGTGCACGCAGACCACGGTGTTGCACTTGCGCCGGACCGTGTGCGAGCCGAAGCAGGCGAGGTCCTCGTCGAGGCATTCCGAGGCGCTGTCGGTGGGCCGGGCCAGCAGCCGGGCGGCCGTCGCGCGCTTGGAGTCGGGGAGGTCGCTGCGGGTGACCGCGAGGTCGCGCAGCGCCAGGGTGAGGTTCTTGCCCTCGACCTCGCCGCTCGCCGGGTCGGCGGCCTCGACCGGCGCCTCGACGAGGTCCTGCACGGTCTCCAGGGCGTGCTCCGCCAGCTCCTCGGCGCTCGGGGCCGGGTCCGGATCGGGGTCGGCCGCCCGCGCGGGGACCCCCAGCGCGGTCACGGCGAGCGCTGTCGCGAGAAGGGTGGCGAGCAGCGCGACGAGCGCAGGCCAGGGAGTGCGGAGACGGGTCATGGGGGAAGTGCCTTCACCGAGTTGTCGACAGGGACCCCCCGACCCTATGTCAGACCCGGCGCAGGACCGCGGTGACCTTGCCGAGGATCGTGGCGTTCGTGCCGTCGATCGGGTCGAAGGCCGGGTTGTGCGGCAGCAGCCACACCTGTCCGTCCTTGCGCTGGAAGGTCTTCACGGTGGCCTCGCCGTCGATCATCGCGGCGACGATCTCGCCGTTCTCCGCGGTCGGCTGCTGGCGGATCACGACGTAGTCGCCGTCGCAGATGGCCGCCTCGATCATCGACTCGCCGCTGACCTGGAGCAGGAACAGCTGGCCGTCTCCGACGAGCTGGCGGGGGAGCGGGAAGACGTCCTCGACGCGCTCCTCGGCCAGGATCGGCCCGCCGGCGGCGATCCGGCCGACGACCGGCACGTTGGCGGGCACCGGGGCGGCGTCGCCGATCCCCGTCTCGTCGTACGACGTCTCCTCGGACGAGCCCATCGCCTTGCGGGCCGCCATCACCTCGGGCAGGAAGACCTCGAGGGCGCGGGGCCGGTTGGGGTCGCGCTTGAGGTAGCCCTTCTCCTCCAGGACGCGCAGCTGGTGGGCCACGCTGGAGGTGCTGGTCAGGCCGACGGCCTGGCCGATCTCGCGCATGCTCGGCGGGTAGCCCCGCTTCTCGATGCTGTCCTTGATGTGGGCCAGGACGCGCTGCTGGCGCGGCGTCAGGCCGGTCGCGTCCGGGGGGCCGTCGGGCAGCTCGGTCACGCCGCGCCCTGCCTTGCGCTCCGCCATGGGGGGTGCCTTCCGTTTCGCTCAGGTCTGCCCGGTCGTGGGGACCGGCTGCATGGGACGACGCTAACCGATTCCCACGCGGCGTTTCAAACATCTGTTCGAAGGGCGTGTCGCGACACGCCCTTCGAACACGGATTCGAACAGGTACTGGATTTGTTCGAACGTGTGATCTAACCTCGTACACATGTTCGATCGAACGCCTGATCGAACTCCTTCCGTCGGACCTCGTCGCTAGACAGGTCCCGACAACTTCCCCGGAGGACTACAGCCATGAGCACGATCAGCATCGCCCCCCACCGCGTCAGCGCCCCTCGCGTCGGCACCACCCGTGT
>DATLIG010000289.1:0-34730 GCA_035539555.1 Nocardioides sp.
CTCCACCACCCCTGCCACCGAGCGAGGTCGTCCCCCATGACCAGGATGGGCCGACGCGCCCGTGCCAGCTGGTTCCCCTGTGCCGGAGAAGTCATCCGCGCGGGCTCGCTCGAGGGCACCGTTCACCCGAGGCTGGTCGCAGCACAGCCAGCCGAGGGCGAAGCGACTTCGACGCTTGGCCGGCTGTCAGAGCAGCTCGACCGGCTCGCGCTCCCCCGCACCCTCCACCGCGCAGTCGCGGTTCTCGACGGCGCAGTGCCAGGCCCAGCAGAGCTGGCCGCCGGCGACCCCGACGAAGGCGGCCGTGGCGAACCCGAGCGCGGACGTGCCGACGTGCGGGGTGACGGCGACGGCGGTGATCGCGTTGAGGACGAGGGCGAGGAAGGCCGACATCGACACGACGGCACCGAGCCGGCCGGGGAACAGGTCGAGCAGGAGGAGCTGGATGGTCGGGTAGGTGATGCCGTTGCCGAGGGCGATCAGGCTGAGCCCGACCACCGCCCACGGCAGGTCGGCTGCGACCGGGGAGGAGGCGACGAGGATGCCGACGACCCCGCCGACGAAGGACGTGGTGCAGCCGATCGACGTCAGCCGGCGGGCGGAGATCCGGCCGGCGGCCCGGCCGCACACCCACGATCCGAGCATCATGGCGCCGATCATCGGCACGAAGAGCTTCCAGAAGTCGAGCTCGCCCTCACCGAGCACGTCGACGACGAAGATCGCGGCGCCGCCGATGTAGAGGAACTGCGCCCCGAAGAGCAGCGCGGTGGCCCAGCCGAGCCGGTGGAAGGCCGGCTCCCGGGCCACCTGGAGGAGCCCGCCGACGACCGCCCCCACCCGGAGTGCGGTACGCCGCTCGCGCGGAAGCGTCTCCGGCAGCAGCAGGACCACGGCGAGGACCAGCACCACGCCGAGGCCGGCCTGGAAGACGAACACCAACGGCCAGTCGCCGAGCTGCAGCACGAGCCCGCCGACGATCGGTCCGATCGCGGGCGCGATGCCGAAGACGAGCGCGACCCGGCTCATCAGCCGCTGCGCCGTGGCGCCGGAGAACAGGTCACGGATGACGGTCCGGCTGACGATCGTGGCTCCGCCGGCGCTGAGGCCCTGCACCGCGCGGCCGACGAGCAGCCAGGCGAGGTTGGGCGCGAAGGCGCAGGCGATGGAGGCGACGGCGTACACGGTCAGGCCGGCGGCCATGACCGGGCGGCGCCCGACGGCGTCGGAGATCGGGCCGTGCAGCACGCTCATCGCGGCGAACGCGGCGAGGTACACCGTGACCACGAGCTGCAGCTGGCCGGCGGTCGCGGGGAGCTCACGCTCCATCTCGGCGAAGGCCGGGAACGGGGTGTCGATGCTGAACGGGCCGATCATCGACAGGCAGCCGAGCACCACGGGGACGAGGATCGACAGCCGCCAGCCCAGGCGCTCGTCGGTGGTGGTCACCGCCCCATCAGATCACCTGGAGCGCACGCTCGGCTGACTAGGGTCGTCCCATGACGGCGACCCGGATCCACCTGCGCGGCGGCGGCGTCAGCCTCGTGCTCGAGTACGACGCCGGCTGGGCCCCCGGACTGCCGCGGGTCCTGCACTGGGGCGAGGACCTGGGCCGCCTCGGCGCCCGTCAGCTGGCCGCGCTCGCCGAGACCGCCCGTCCCCGGCGCGGCAACAGCGCGTTCAGCGTGCCGGGCATCGCGTCGCTCCTGCCGGTGGAGGCGGAGGGCTGGCTCGGGCGGCCGGGACTGGTCGGGAGCCGTGGCGGTCAGGGCTACGTGACCCGGCTGGCCACGACCGGCCACGAGAGGGTCCCGGACGGGGTGCGCCTCGACGCGGCCGACGAGGCCGCCGGGATCGCGGTCGCGCTCACCGTCACGCTGAGCCGTCGGGGCGTCGTACGGATCGACACGACCCTGACCAACACCGGCACGGCGCCGTACGACCTCGACCACCTGGCGCCCGCCCTGCCCGTGCCGGCGCACGCGACCGAGCTGCTCAGCCTCGCCGGCAGCCAGGGACACGAGCGGGTCCCGCAGCGCCTCCCGCTGGTCGTCGGCGCGCACGTCCGGGAGGACCGCAAGGGCCGGCCGGGGCACGACGCCCCGCTGGTGCTGGTGGCCGGCGAGCCGGGCTTCGGGTGGGAGTCCGGCGAGGTGTGGGGCGTGCACCTGGCGTGGTCGGGCAACCAGGTGCACGCGGCGGAGCGGATGCACCACGGCGAGGCGGTGCTGACGGCCGGCGAGCTGCTGCTCCCGCGCGAGGTCACCGTCGGCCCCGGGGAGACGCACACCGCACCCACGCTGTGGGCCAGCCACGGCCACGGCCTCAACGAGCTGGCCGGCCGCCTGCACGACGAGGTCCGCGCGCGACCGAGTCACCCGCGCACGCCGCGCAAGGTGATCTTCAACAGCTGGCAGGCCGTCTACTTCAAGGCCACCCCCGAGCGCCTGCTGCCGCTCGTGGACGCAGCCGCGGCGGTCGGCGTCGAGCGGTTCGTCGTCGACGACGGCTGGTTCAAGGGACGCACCAGCGCCCGCGCAGCGCTCGGGGACTGGGAGCTCGACGCGGACCGCTGGCCCGACGGCCTCGGCCCGCTGGTCGAGCGGGTCACCGGGTCCGGCATGGAGCTCGGCCTGTGGGTCGAGCCGGAGATGGTCAACACCGACTCCGACCTCGCCCGCGCCCACCCCGACTGGCTCCTGCGGCCCGGTCCGGGCGACGGCCCGGACGGCCTCGGCCTGCCCTCGCGCTTCCAGCACGTCCTCGACCTGGCCCACCCCGAGGCCTACGCGCAGGTCGCGAAGGCGCTGCACGCGCTGCTCGACGCGTACCCGATCGCCTACCTCAAGTGGGACCACAACCGACCCGTGACCGAGGCCGGGCACGGCCCTCTCCACACCCCCGGCGTCCGCGCCCACACCCTCGCCGCCTACCGGCTGATGGATGAGCTGAGGGCGGCCCATCCCGGGCTGGAGATCGAGTCCTGCGCCAGCGGCGGCGGCCGGATCGACCTCGGCGTGCTGGCCCGCACCGACCGGGTCTGGGCGAGCGACTGCATCGACGCACTGGACCGGCAGGAGGTGCAGCGCTGGACCCAGCTGCTCGTGCCGCCGGAGCTGGTCGGCACCCACCTCGGCCCCGAGACCGCCCACTCCACCGGCCGCACCCAGCCGCTGGAGCTGCGGGCCGCCACCGCCCTGTGGGGCCACTTCGGCATCGAGTGGAACCTCGCCGCGATCCCGCCCGAGGAGCTGCCGCTCGTCCGCAGCTGGGTCGAGCTGCACAAGGCGCTGCGCCCGCTCCTCCACTCCGGTCGCGTGGTGGTCGCCGACCAGCCCGACCCGACCCTGGGGGTGCATGGCGTGGTCGCCCGCAACGCGCGCGAGGCCGTCTTCGCGCTGACCTCGCTCGGCAAGCCGGCCACCTCGCCCCGCGGCCGGGTCCGCCTGCCCGGACTCGCCCCCGACACGTCGTACGACGTCCGGCTGCTGCGCCCCGCGGCGGCGCCCGAGCCGCCGTGGACCGTCCCGTCGTGGCTGGCCGACGGCGTGCGACTGCCGGGCAGGGTGCTGGGTACCGTCGGCGTGCAGGTGCCCGCCATGAAGCCGCAGCAGACGACGCTGCTCCACCTGACTGCCCGCTGACCACTCGTTAGACTCGAGAGGATGCCGCACCACGTGTCGACGACGCTCGGAGAGATCGACCTGCACCTCGTCGCGGAAGGACGCCACGAGCTGCTCTGGCAAGCCCTCGGCGCCCACGAGCGCACCGACCCCGAGCCAGGAACCAGCTTCGTCGTGTGGGCGCCCAACGCCCGCAACGTCAGCGTGATCGGGGACTTCAACGCCTGGGACGGCAATGCCCACCGGATGGCCTCGATCGGCAGCGGGCTGTGGGAGGCGTTCGTGCCGGGCGTGGGCTCCGGGGCGTCGTACAAGTTCGTGGTGGAGGGCGCCGACGGCGTCTGGCGGCACAAGGCCGACCCGATGGCGTTCTTCGCCGAGCCGCCGCCGGCGACCGCCTCCCGCGTCTTCACCAGCACGCACGCCTGGAACGACGCCGGATGGATGGCGCAGCGGGAGACCCGCCAGCCGGTGAACGAGCCGATGTCCACCTACGAGCTGCACCTCGGCTCGTGGAAGAAGCATCCCGACGGCTCCTTCTGGACCTACGACGAGCTGGCGGCCGACCTGCCCGGCTACCTCGCCGACCTCGGCTTCACCCACGTCGAGCTGATGCCGGTGATGCAGCACCCGTTCGGCGGCTCGTGGGGCTACCACGTGACGTCGTACTTCGCTCCCGACGCGCGCTTCGGCGACCCCGACGGCTTCCGCAGGCTCGTCGACGCGCTGCACGCCGCCGGCATCGCGGTCATCCTGGACTGGGTGCCCGGCCACTTCGCCACCGACGAGTGGGCGCTCGCACGCTTCGACGGCACCGCGCTCTACGAGCACCCGGACCCGCAGCGCGGCTGGCACCCGGAGTGGGGCTCCTACATCTTCGACTTCGGCCGCCCCGAGGTGCGCAACTTCCTGGTCGCCAACGCGCTCTACTGGCTCGAGGAGTTCCACGTCGACGGGCTGCGCGTCGACGGCGTCGCCTCGATGCTCTACCTCGACTACGGCCGCAGCGAGGGCGAGTGGCACCCCAACCGCCACGGCGGCCGGGAGCACCTCGAGGCCGTGCAGTTCCTGCAGGAGCTCAACGCCACGGCCTACAAGCGGGTGCCGGGGATCGTCACGATCGCCGAGGAGTCGACGGCCTGGCCGGGCGTCACCGGGGCCACGTCGGGTGGCGGGCTCGGCTTCGGCTTCAAGTGGAACATGGGCTGGATGCACGACAGCCTCGGCTACCTCGCCCACGAGCCGGTGCATCGCGCCTACCACCACGGCGAGATGACCTTCTCCCTCGTCTACGCCTTCTCGGAGAACTACGTCCTGCCGCTCAGTCACGACGAGGTCGTCCACGGCAAGGGCTCCCTGGTGCGCAAGATGCCCGGTGACCGCTGGCAGCAGCTCGCCACGCTGCGCGCCTACCTCGCCTTCATGTGGTCCCACCCCGGCAAGCAGCTGCTGATGATGGGCTGCGAGCTCGCCCAGGAGTCGGAGTGGGCCGAGGCGCGCGAGCTCGACTGGTGGCTGTTGCAGAAGCCCGACCACCGCGGCGTCCACGACTTCGTGCGCGACCTCAACGCCCGCTACCGCGAGCAGCCCGCGCTGTGGCGCCTCGACAACGACCCGGCCGGGTTCGCCTGGATCGACGGGCAGGACGCCGGCCACAACGTCTTCTCGTTCGTGCGGCGCTCCGGTCAGCCCGGTGTCCCGGACCTGGTCAGCGTCTCGAACTTCGCCGCCGTCCCCCACGACTACCGGCTCGGGCTCCCGGCCGCCGGCGACTGGGTCGAGGCGCTGAACACCGACGCGACGGCGTACGGCGGCAGCGGGGTCGGCAACCTCGGCACCGTCCACGCGGTGCCGGCCACCGCGCTCGAGGCGGGCGCGCCGGGCGGGAGCCCCGCCTACGCGAACCTCGTGCTGCCGCCGCTGGCGACCCTGTGGCTGGTGGCACCCTCGGCTCAATGACGACCGGTCGTCTAGGGTTTGCGCTGTGTCGGAGCAGCCGGAGATCAGCCACGCGACCGTCGACGACGGCATCGCCCGGCTGACCTGGACCGCGGACCTGACCGAGCGCGGCTGGCAGGCCGCCGTCGACGTCGTACGACGCCAGGTGGCCGAGGCGCTGACCGACCACGAGCGGGTCGAGGTCAAGGTGGCGATCGACGACGCCGAGGCGCAGCGGATCGCGACCTGGTCGGGGTTGCGCCGCGAGGGCGTGCAGCGCGGGCGTACCGGCGACGTCGTCGTCTACGCGCGACTGGTCGACGACGTCCCGGTCCACGAGCCGGGCGGCTTCCGGGCCCTGTTGAACTCGTTCCTCCCCCGCAAGCGCGGGATCGCGCAGATGCTGGTGCTCGACGACGCACCCGAGCCGCGCGTGCTCATGTGCAACCTGACCTACAAGACGGACTGGGACCTGCCGGGAGGCGTGGTCGAGGTCGGCGAGTCGCCGCACGTCGCGGTGGCCCGCGAGGTCGAGGAGGAGCTCGCCCTCGAGATCCCGGCGGGCCGGCTGCTGCTGACCGACTGGTTGCCGCCGTGGGGCGGCTGGGACGACGCACTCTGCCTGGTGTTCGACGGCGGTGTGCACCCCGCCTCGATCGCCGAGCAGGTCGTGCCGCAGGCCCGCGAGATCCGCACGGCGGCGTTCCTGACCCTCGACGAGGTCGACGAGCGAGCCGCGGACTTCACCGCCCGGCGGGTGCGAGCTGCTCTGGCGAGCCTTGCGGGCGAGGGTCCCGCCTATACCGAGTCCGGCCGCTGAGCCTGCCGGACCAACGGACCTGCGCGACCAGGACCCCGAGCACCAGCAGCGACCCACCGGCGAGCTCGCCGGCCGAGGGCACCTCGTCGAGCAGCAGCCAGGCCGAGCCGATCGCGACCGGCGGCACCAGCAGGATCCACGGCACCACCGCCGCGGACGGGTTGCGCGACAGCAGCCCGTTGAACAGGCCGTAGCCGACCAGCGACGCCAGCCCGGCCGTGTAGACGGTCGACAGCCCGGCCCGCCAGCCGAAGGCGGCGATCCCGTCGGCGAGCGCCGTGGGCCCGTCGAGCACCAGCGAGAGCAGGACGAGCGGCACCGGTACGACGAGCGCCGACCACACCGTGAGCGACAGGCCGCCCGTCGCGCCCGAGGCACGGGAGACCACGTTGCCGATCGACCACATCAGGGCGGCGCACAGGCACAGCAGCAGCGCGACCGCCGGCACGTGCCCACCACGACCGAGGCCAACCACCACGAGCCCGACGACACCGAGGAGGACGCCGGCCACCTGCGGCCTCGTGGGTCGCTCACGCAGCGCGACGGCAGCGAGGGCGATCGTCATCACGACCTGCGCCTGGAGCACCAGCCCGGCCAGCCCGGGCGGCATGCCGGCGTCCATCGCGACGTAGAGGAAGCCGAACTGGCCCAGCGACATGAACAGGCCGACCGCGGCGACGGTCCGCCACGGCACCGGCGGACGCGGCAGCAGGAGGACCGCCGGGAGGATCACCGCGAGGAAACGCGCCGCGAGGAAGAGCAGCGGGGGGACGTCGCCCATCCCCCAGTCGATCACGACGAAGTTGAAGCCCCAGATCACGGCGACGAGGGCGGCGAGGGCCTGGTCCTTGCGGGTCACCCGCCCATCGTCCCGGCCGGAACCGTGAAGCACCAGCGAATAGACCTACGCCATTTCATGTAGCGTTGCTGCATGATCGATCTGGACGCCCTGGCCGGCCTGCGCGCCGTCGCCACCCACGGCTCCGTCGTCGCCGCGGCCGCCGCGACCGGGTTCACCCCGAGCGCGATCTCCCAGCAGGTCAAGCGCCTCGAGAAGCAGACCGGCGTCCCGCTCCTCGAGCGGGTCGGCCGCGGGGTGATGCTCACCAGCCACGGCCGGCACCTCGTCGACGCGGGCGAGCAGGTCCTCGCCGACCTCGAGCAGCTCGAGGCCGGCCTCCAGCAGCGGGCCGGCGTCGTCGCCGGCCGGGTCCGGCTGGCCGCCTTCTCCACCGCGATGCGCGGGCTGATCGCGCCGATCGCACGCTCCCTGCGCGACGCCCATCCCGACCTCACGCTCACCCTGGACGAACGCGAGCCGTGGGACGTCGTCGACCTGGTCGCCTCCGGCCAGGCCGAGCTCGGGATCGTGCACCGCTGGGGCGGCGTACCCCTGGCCGTGCCGGACCACGTCGTCAGCACCCCGGTCGCCACCGACCTCGCCGAGCTGATCGTGCACCGCGATGACCCGCTCGCCGCGCGAGCGCGGGTCACGCCCCACGACCTCGCCGACGTCGGCTGGATCGCCACCCCCGAGCACACCATCTGCCGCCAGTGGCTCTCCCGCATGTACGACGGCACCGGGCGCCCGCCGCGGATCGCCCACGTCTCCGGGGAGTTCGAGTCCCACCTCGCGCTCGTCCGGGCGGGCCTCGGGGTCGCGCTGATCCCCCGGATGGGGCGGGCGCCGCTCGGCGACGACCTCGTGGCGGTGCGGGTGGAGGACCCGGAGCCGGTCCGGCTCGTCGACGCCCTGCACCGCCGGACGATGGCCGACTCCCCCGCCGTGCAGGCGGTGCTGGCGGCGTTCGCAGGGATCGGCGGAGCCGATCAGGCCGGGATCCACTCCGAGGGGGCGGGATCACGGACGAAGGCCACGAAGATGGCCTCCTCCGCGCCGGCGTCGGCGGGGTCGTAGAGCACCTCGACGGGCGCACCGACGACCACCGTGGAGGCGTCCCTCGTCCTCCTCTCGACCCAGCGGTCGACGCCCGCGCCGCGGAACCTCACGGTGCCGATCGCTCCCGAGACCGACCGGCTTCCCTCACTGTCGGTGGAGACGAGCACCCGCACGTCGGTGACGACACCCGTCGTCCGAGCACCCGTCGCGAGCAGACGGTCGCGCGTCGTCGCCGCGGCCGCGGCCCGGCGCTCGCTCTGCCGCCACTGCAGCAGGAGGGCGGCGGTCACCGTCACCAGCAGGGCGGGCAGCCACCACTGGGCGGTGTAGAGCAGCCACGAGCCGAAGCCCCAGTCCGCGGGCGCGTCGTCGGTGAACGGGTCGGGCGTGTGGCCGACCGCCGGCGGCCGGCTCCACAGGGCCACGACCGCGACCACCACGCCCAGGGTGACGGCGCCGACGCCGAGGAACGGCGCCATGCCCGAGGCGTGCATCCGGGCCCGGGAGCGCCGCTCCAGGTCGGATGCGTAGGTGAGCAGGAGCGGGCCGGACAGGCCGCCGAAGAGCGAGAGCGGGAGAAGCCACAGGACGAGCTCGTCGTGGGAGCCCGCGGGCATGATCACTCCCGAGCGCAGGGTGTCGACGAGCAGCGCTGCCCCGAGGCCGAGCACCACCGCGCCCGCGAATCCGGCGACGTGGCACACGGTGGCCCGCCGGGCGAGGCGTTCGCTCCCCGGTCCCTGCCCCGCTCGCCGGCGCCGGGCCTCAGCTGGATCGATGGTGCTCATGTCGCCTCCTGGCTCGCCGGGACACCTCAGGCTTCCCGTGCGTGGCCGCCCCAAACGGGGCCGGGCCGGAGGCGGGTCAGTCCGGGCGGACGACGGCGTCCGCACCCGGGCGCCGGTCGAGCGCCTCGCGCGCGAAGTAGGTCGCTCCCGCGACCGCTGCGGGCATCACCGCGATGCCGCCGAGCGGGATCAGGAAGCAGGCCTGGACACTGACCCCGAAGCCCAGCATCGCCCGCCGGTGCTCGGCCATCAGCTCGCGGCGCTGGGCCCGGTCCATGCCGCGGGCCTCGAGGGGGCGCGACACGAGCTCTCCGGCGAGCAGGCGGCCCGCCAGGACGAGGCCGATGCAGAAGCCGGCGATGGCGCCGACCAGCGGGAGCAGCCCGATCAGGAAGACCAGGATCGCCGTGCCGATGCCCATCAGCACCAGCTGGACGCCGTCGAGGATCCCACGCAGCCAGCCGACGCCCTGCTCGGGCACGTCGCCGCCCAGCGAGAGCTCGACCTCCTTCCAGATCTTCTCGTAGAAAGGGTCGCCGACGGCGAGGGTCAGGCCGGTGAAGGTGATGATCGAGAGCATGGCCGCGCCGGCGAGCACCAGCACGAAGAGCAGCGCGCGGAACGTGGTGCGGACGGCGTCGTACCAGTCGTCCGCGAAGGGCGTGGCCCAGTCGATCACGTCGTCGGCGTACATCACGAGCACGACGAGCAGGGTCACGATCAATGCGGCGCTGATCAGGGCCGGGATGATCCCGAGCAGCATCAGCCGCGGCCGGTGCTTCCACAGGCGCATGCCCTGCGCGAGGAAGCCGGCGCCCTGGCGGGCGCCCATCGCCCGGCTCGTGGGCGTCACCGACATCAGGCGTCCGAGATCAGAACAGGGCAGACGCAAGGGCCTGACGGCCCTTGAGCACCCGCGGGTCGTCGTTGCCGACCGCGCCGAACAGCCCGACCAGGTGCTCGCGCGCGCGGTCGCGGTCCTTCCCGGCGGTACGACGGACGAGCTCGACGAGCCGCGCGAAGGCGTCCTCGACGTGGCCGCCGAGCATGTCGAGGTCGGCGACGAGGGTCTGCGCGTCGACGTCGTCGGGGTTGGCGGCGGCGGCGGCCCGGGCCGCGTTGAGGTCGGCGCCCTGGGTGCGCTGGAGCACCTTGGCCATGGCCAGGCCGGCCGCGGCCTCGTGGTCGGCGGGGTTGGCGTCGGCGAGCTTCTGGTACTCCGCGACCGCCGCGTCGATGTCGCCCGCGGCGAGCGCCTCCTGCGCGGGCGCGTAGCGCGGGTCGAGCTCGGGCTCGCCGTCCTCGCCCGCCTCGACACCCGCTGCGGCACCGAAGGCGTTGGGCTGGTGGCGCCCGGCGATGCCCTGCGCGGTCAGCTGCTGGGCGAGCTGGTTGAAGAGCGCACGGATGTCGTCGATCGGCGCCGCGCCGGGGATCGGCTGGGTCGCCGGCCTGCCGTCGAGGATGACGAGCATCAGCGGCACCTGCGGGATCTGCATCGCCTGCGCGATCTGCGGGACCGCATCGACGTCGATGGTCGCGGCGAGGAACCGGCCGTCGTACTCGTCGGCGACGGTGGCCACGTCGCTGGCGAGCTGCACGCTCTCCGGCGACTGCGAGGGCGAGTGGAAGACCAGCACGACCGGCGCCGTCATCGACGCCTCGAGCACGGTCTGGAAGTTGGCCTCGTCGACGGCGACGGAGTACGCCGAGCCGCCGGCAGGAGCGCTGCTGGCGCCGCCCGTCGGCGCGGCGGCGGGCGCGGTCCCCGCGGGCCGCTTCAGCGCCGAGAGGTCGATGGCTCCGGGACGGGAGAACGGCTGCTGCGTCATGGCAGCAAATCCTACGGAACGCCGGTCAGCCCGGGTCCACCCAGGCGTCAGTTCGGGACGCGGGGGCCGCGCAGGCCCGCTCGCTGGACCACGCGCTGGATCGACAGGTCGCGGTCGTCGGGACGGCCGACGTACCGGATGTCGCGCAGGCCCTGCTCCTGGGCGGCGGACTCGAAGCAGAAGTGGCCGAAGCCGAGGATCCGTCCGTGCAGGGGCTTCTTGACCGAGATGTCGAGGATACGGCTGAGCGGCATGGTGGCCAGGCTCTGCGAGAGCACGCCGTGGACGCGGAAGACCCGCATGTTGGTGATCACGAACCGGTCGCGCAGCACGGCCAGGCCGCCCCACGAGGCGTGCGCCAGCAACACGACGGCGACGACGAGGAAGAACCATGCGACCTCGACGGCGACGAACCAGCTCGCCACGAGCAGCAGCATCGCGAGCACGGCCTCCGAGCCGGGCCGGAGGTAGGCGAACCAGTGGTGCTTGACCTCGTCGACGACGACCTCACCCTCCTCACGCAGGAGGTGCTTGCCGATCTTCGGGTCGCCGAGCCGCAGGACGACGCCCGCGACGAAGCTCATGCCGGCTCCCGGGTCAGTCCATCGCGCCGACGAAGTCGATCACGCCCGAGAACGCATCGGTCGTCAGGTCCCAGCCGTTGCTGGCGGCGCTCTTGGACGTGTCGGCCAGGCCGTTGGGGTCCGTGAACATCCAGAACCCGAGGAACACGATCACCACGAGGGCGATCACCTTCTTGGCGTCCATGGGCGGGCGTCTCCATCCTGGTCCGGCGTGCCACGAGGGGCACAGTTCGACACATTGGTACCAAAAGCCCCACGGGTCCCGTGGGAGGCGCGCTGTGCGAGCGGCGTCACGAGCAGGCGTGCACCAGCCCGTTGTCGGCCCCGGCCGGCACCGTGCCGTCGCGCAGCCAGGCGTCGAAGAACCCGCTCAGGTCCTCCCCCGTCTCGCTCGCGGCCAGCGCCTCGAACTGGGCCACGCTGGCGTTGCCGTCGTGGTGCGCCGCCACCCAGGTCCGGAGCAGGCTGCGCAGCTGCGTGGCACCGATCCGGTTCTGCAGGGCGGCGAGGACCATCGCACCCCGGTCGTAGACCGCCTCGTGGAAGATGTTCGAGGCGCCCGGCGCGGTGAGGTCGAGCGTCCAGAAGGACGAGCCTCCTTCGTCGCAGCGGTCCTGGTAGGCGCCGTTGAGCCAGCTGGCGACCGACGGTCCGCCGTGCGCGGCGGCGTAGGCGACCTCGGAGAAGGTCGCGAAGCCCTCGTTGATCCAGATGTCCTTCCAGCGGTTCACGGCGACGCTGTCGCCGAACCACTGGTGCGCGAGCTCGTGGACGACCACGCCGGGGTAGATCCAGGCGCCGTACGTCGGCCGGGTCTGGTTCTCCAGTGCGAACCCGACGTCGAGGCCGGTCACCAGGCCGCCCGTGGAGGTGAAGGGGTAGGTCCCGAGCCAGCCCTGCAGCCAGTCGGTGACCGGGCCGCTCTGCCGCAGCTGCCGCATCGCGCGCGTGCGCTCGCCGGACGGGAGTTGCTGCGAGACGGCGTAGTAGTACGGGATGCCCTTGCCGGTGCGACCCGTCGCGACGTCGTAGCCACCGGCCGCGAAGAACGCGAGATAGGTCGCCATCGGGTCCAGCATCCGCCAGTGGGTCGTGGCGCGGGTGCCGCTCACCGTGCGGCTGACGAGCGAGCCGTTGCTGACGACGCGCTTGCCCCGCGGGGCGGTGACGCGGACGTCGAACTTCGCCTTGTCGGTCGGGTGGTCGTTGGACGGGAACCACCACGGCGCCATGTGCGGCTGGTTCATCGCCACGACCTCCGTGCGGTCGGCGAGCCAGTTGCGCTCACCCCCGTAGGTGTAGGCGTCGGGCTTCCCGGCGTAGGTGACGTCGACCCGGAAGATGTCGCCGCTCGCGATCGTCCTCGACGGCACCACCTTCAGCTCGTGGTTGAGCGGCTTGGCGAAGCGTGCCGTGCGCCCGTCGACCCGGACCGCCTGCACCGGCAGCAGCAGGTCGAGGGTGAAGCTGGTCAGGTCCTGCTTCGCGCGCATCGTCACGACCGTGCGCCCGCGCAGCGTGCGCGTGCCGAAGTCGTAGGAGACCTGGATGTTGTAGCGCAGCGCGTCGGTGCCGCCGTTGCCGTCGTACTTCCAGTAGGGGTCGGGGCCGACCGGCGAGCCCGGCCCCGCGGTGGAGGTCGCGGCGCCCGCGCCGGAGAGTCCGGGGACGAGCAGCAGGAGGAACACCACGAGAAAGGTCCGCACGCGCATCGGGCCACCCTACGTCGTCCGGCGGGCTCCCGCGTGCCGTAAATCGGTTGCCCCGGTGAACACGCGTCGGCGACCATCGGAGGCGCCCGTCCGCCCGCCCGCGGACCGTCGAGAGGAGCGTGACATGTCCATGACTGTCTCCGGCCTGCCTTCAGACCGAACCCTCTCGACACCCAGGAGCACCTGTCTTGTTCCAGGAGAACCTCTCCCCTGACGTCGATGCATCCGGCATCGACCCCCGCTTCGTCTTCGACTACCAGTCCTACGACGAGGTCGAGCCCGGCCAGCGATGGTCGACCTGGCTCTCCGTCGAGCCGCTGTCCCGCGGCCCCGAGCCCCGCCCCGACTGGGTGGTCACCTCGCAGGGCGCGATCGACACCGAGCTCGGCATCCTGAAGACCGGCAAGGAGGCCGACGTCTTCCTGCTGGACCGCACCGACCCGCACGACCCGGCGCAGTCCGTGGTGATGGCGGCCAAGCGCTACCGCGCGCCCGACCACCGCACCTTCCACCGCTCGGCGAGCTACACCGAGGGGCGCAGCATGAAGCGCTCGCGCGACGAGCGCGCCATCAAGCGCAAGAGCACGTTCGGCCGCGAGGTCGCCGCCGGCGAGTGGGCGGTCTCGGAGTGGAACGCGCTCAAGCGCTGCTGGGAGCTGGGCCTGCCGGTCCCCTACCCGGTCCAGGTCGACGGCACCGAGATCCTGATGGAGTGGATCTCGGTCGACGGCGAGACCGCTCCCCGGCTCGCCCAGACCCGTCCGGAGCCCGCGCTGCTGGCGTCGTACCTCGACCAGCTGCGCGAGGCGATGGCGACGCTGGTGCGGTCCGGTCTCGTGCACGGCGACCTGTCGCCGTACAACATCCTCGCGGCGGGTGACCGGCTGGTCATCATCGACCTGCCCCAGCTCGTCGACCTGGTCGGCAACGCCCAGGGCTTCGACTTCCTGCTGCGCGACTGCACGAACGTCTGCTCGTGGTTCACGCGACGCGGGCTGGAGGTCGATCCGCAGGAGCTGTTCGGCGAGCTGGTGGCACAGGCCTTCTGAGGCTCAGAGGAAGCTGCGCACCAGGTCGTGGTAGCCCGGTGGCTCCAGCAGGAACGAGTCGTGGCCCCACGGAGACGCGATCTCCGTGTGGTCCACGACCGCGCCGCGTGCGGCGAGCTCGTCACGGATCCGCAGCGAGTGGGCCGTGGGGAAGCGCCAGTCGGAGTCGAAGGACAGCAGCCGGAGCCGCGTGGACGGTACGACGTCCGGATGGCTCCCGAACGGGTCGAAGTAGTCCATCGGCCGGGTCAGGTGGAGGTAGGACAGCGCGTCGAACCGCTGCAGGAAGGACTCCCCCTGGTGCTGCAGGTAGGCCTCGACCTCGAAGTCGGCGTCGAGGCGCTTCCTGCTGCCGGCGGTCGCCCGCCGGTGGCCGAACTTCGCCTCCAGCGAACCCCCGGACACGTAGGTGATGTGGGCCAGCATGCGGGCGATCTTGAGCCCGTGGCGCGGGGCGACTCCGTGCTCGGCGTACCGGCCCGCGTGGAAGTCGGGGTCCTCGAGGATCGCCGCACGGGCGACGGAGGAGAACGCGATGTTCTCGGGGGTGAGGCGCGAGCTCGCGGCGACCAGCACGGCGCGGTCGATCCGGTCCGGCTCCTGCAGCACCCACTCCAGGACCTGCATGCCGCCGAGCGAGCCGCCCACGGCGGCATGCAGGCGGTCGATGCCGAGGTGGTCGAGCAGGCCGCGGTGGGCGGTGACGAAGTCCGCCACGTCGAGCGCCGGGAAGTCCGGGCCGTACGCCCGCCCCGTGGCCGGGTCGACCGACTGCGGGCCGGTCGTGCCCGAGCAGCCACCGAGCAGGTTGGCGCACACCACGAAGAAGCGCTGGGTGTCGAGCGCCTTGCCCGGGCCGATCAGGTTGTCCCACCAGCCCGGCCGGCGCGCACCCTCGTGCCATCCCGCGGCATGCGCGTCACCCGTGAGGGCGTGGCAGACGAAGACGGCGTTGTCGCGCGCCGGCGACAGCTCGCCGTAGGTCTCGTAGGCGACCTCGACGTGCGCGAGCCCGGCTCCCGAGGCGAGCACCAGCGGGCCGTGCTGCGTGAGCACGGCCCGCTGGGTCGCGACGACCCCGACGGAGTCGGTCATCGTGGCTGTCCGTGCCTACTTGGCGGCGATGAGGGCCTGCTCGAGGTCGGCGATGATGTCGTCGATGTTCTCGATGCCGACGGACAGCCGGACCAGGTCCTCCGGCACGCCGGCCGCCTCGAGCTCCTCCGGCGTCAGCTGCGAGTGCGTGGTGCTGGCGTTGTGCACGGCGAGCGACTTCGCGTCGCCGATGTTGACGAGGTGGCTGAACAGCTCGAGCGACTCGATGAAGCGCCTGCCGCCGTCGCGGCCGCTCTTGAGGCCGAAGGACACGAGGCCGCCGTACCCCTTGCCGGTGAAGAGCCGGTCGGCGACCGCCTTGGACGGGTCACCCTCGAGGCCGGGGTAGTTGACCCAGGCGACCGCCTCGTGGGCCTGGAGGTAGCTCGCGACCGCGAGGGCGTTCTCGCTGTGCCGCTCGAGGCGCAGGTGCAGCGTCTCGAGGCCCTGCAGGAACAGGAACGAGTTGAGCGGGGCGATCGCGGCGCCGGTGTTGCGGAGCAGGACGGTGCGCGCGCGGATGATGTAGGCTAGGTTGCCGACGGCCTCGGTCCACACCACACCGTGGTACGCCGAGTCCGGCCCGGTCAGGCCCGGGAAGCGGTCCGCGTGGGCAGCCCAGTCGAAGTTGCCGGAGTCGACGATGATGCCGCCGATCGACGTGCCGTGCCCGCCGATGTACTTGGTCGCCGAGTGCACCGCGACGTCGGCGCCGTGGTCGAACACCCGCTCCAGGTAGGGGGTGGTCACCGTGTTGTCGACGATGAGCGGCAGGCCGGCCGCGTGCGCGGCGTCGGCCCACGCCCGGGTGTCGACGACGTTGATCTTCGGGTTGCCGATCGTCTCGGCGAAGACCAGCCTGGTCCGGTCGTCGACGTGCTTCGCCAGGTCCTCGGGCCGGTCCGGGTCGACGAAGCGGACCTCGATGCCGTACTGCGGCAGCGTGTGCGCGAACAGCGCATAGGTGCCACCGTAGAGGGTCGAGATGGCGACGATGTTGTCGCCGGAGTAGGTCAGGTTGAGCACCGCGTAGGTGATCGCCGCCGAGCCCGACGCCACCGCGAGGGCCCCCACACCGCCCTCGAGCTGGGCCACGCGCTCCTCGAACGCCGACTGGGTCGGGTTCATGATCCGCGTGTAGATGTTGCCGGGCTCGGCGAGAGCGAACAGGTTGGCGGCGTGCTCGGTGTCGTTGAAGACGTACGACGTCGTCTGGTAGATCGGCACCGCCCGCGCGTTGGTCGCCGGGTCGGGCTGCTCCTGACCGGCGTGCACGGCGAGGGTCTCGGGACGGTGGGTCATCGTTGGCTCCTGTCGAGGGGTGGCCGCCGCGCGGCGCTGTGCACTTAACTGTAGTGACTTGATCAAGAAACATGTTGACGCGTTGTCCAGCCCTCGGACCGCCGACCCACCACCGGGGTTCGGGTAGCGTCCGGCGGCGTGAGGACCACCCGCAGCCGGACCGTCGTCGTCGAGTCCCGGACCGACACCGACCGGCAGTGGGAGTCCGGCGCAGGCGAGGCCGCGACCGCCCACCTCGCCGGGCTCGACATCACCCGCAGCACCCTCTACTCCCCCGCCGACCTCTACGACCGCGACGCCTACAGCGACACCTTCGACGCCCGCGCCTACGCCTGGGCCCGGGCCGCCTGCGGGCCCGCCGAGGCCCTCGCCGAGGTGCTGCACGACCAGGCCGTCGACACCGCACTCGCCACGTGGGTCCGCGACCGGTCGCTCGTCGGCGTCATGGGCGGGCACGCCGCCAACCGCGGGACGACCGCGTACGCCGACGCGGCCCGCCTCGGGTTCCTGCTGGGCGCCCGGCACGTGGTGGCCACCGGCGGAGGCCCCGGCGCGATGGAGGCGGCGAACCTCGGCGGGAGGATGGCCGGGCTGCCCGACGGCGCGCTGCAGGACGCGCTCGGCCGGCTGGGCGTCGTACCGTCGTTCCGGCCGTCGATCGACGCGTGGGTGCGGGCCGCGCGGGACGCACTCGCGCTCAGCCCCTCACCGCGGCCGTCGCTCGGCGTGCCGACCTGGCACTACGGGCACGAGCCGCCGAACCTGTTCGCGACGGCGATCGCGAAGTACTTCCGGAACGCACTGCGCGAGGCGATCCTGCTGCAGGTCTGCGATGCCGGCATCGTCTTCCTGCCCGGCGCCGGCGGCACGGTGCAGGAGGTCTTCCAGGACGCGTGCGAGAACTACTACGCCACCGAGGACGCCGTGGCGCCGATGGTGCTGGTCGGGCGGACCTACTGGACGCACACCCTGCCGGCCTGGCCACTGCTGCAGGCACTCGCCCGCGGCCGCGCCATGGAGGGCCACATCCACCTCGTCGACACCGTCGACGAGGCAGCGGCCCTCGTCGGCTGACCCGCCCGGTCAGGCAGCGCGGTACGACGTCCGGCTGGCCGCACGCGGACCGACCACCGCGCGGTAGTGCTCCATCAGCTGCTCGTTGATCGCGAACCAGGACCGCTCCTGGACCGCCCGCAGCGCCGTGGCCCCCATCGTGGCGCGCAGCTCGGCGTCCGAGACGAGCCGGTCGACGGCGGCGGCGAAGTCGTGACCGTCACCGGGGCGGTAGAGCAGCCCGGTGGCGCCGTGGGCGACCACGTCGACGGGGCCGCCGGCGGCCGGCGCGACGACCGGGACAGCGGAGGCGAGCGCCTCCTGCGCCGACTGGCAGAAGGTCTCGTAGCGACCGGTGTGCACGAAGAGGTCGAGCGAGGCGTAGGCGCGGCTCAGGTCGTCCCCGTGCAGAAGGCCGAGGAAGGAGGCGCGCTCGCCGAGCAGCCCCTTGAGCCGCTGCTCGTCCGGCCCCCCGCCGACGACCACGAGGCGGTAGCGCGGGTCATCGGCAAGATGGGTGAGCAGGTCGAGCTCCTTCTCGGCGGCCAGTCGGCCGACGTAGCCGACCAGCAGGCGGCCGTCGGGCGCGATGCGACGGCGGAGCTCCTCGTCACGGTGGCGGGGGTTGAAGGAGACCAGGTCCACGCCGCGGCCCCAGCGGTGGACCTCCGGGACGCCGAGCTCGCGCAGCTGCTCGATGCTGGCGGTCGACGGCGCGAGCGTCCGGTCGACGTGGTGGTGGATCCGGCGGGTCAGCGAGGCCATCGCGCGGGCGCCGCCCGGAAGGTCGTAGCGCTCGGCGAAGCCGACCAGGTCGGTCTGGTAGATCGCGACGGTCGGGATGCCGAGCTCACCCGCGGCGCGGGACGCCTGGTAGCCCAGGGTGGCCGGCGAGGCGATGTGGACGACATCGGGCCGGTACTGCGCCATCACGTTGCGCAGGCGTCGCCGGGTCTCGAGGCCGAGCCGGAAGTCGGGGTAGAAGGGCAGGTTCGCGCCGCGGGCACGCTTCACCCGGAAGCCGGCGTAGCTGTCCGGACCGGTCGGCGCCACCAGCTGCGCGTGGTGCCCCTCGGCGGAGAGGTGCTCCAGCACGCGGCGCACCGAGTTGGTGACGCCGTTGATCTGCGGGAGGAACGACTCGGTCACCACGAGGACCCTGAGCTTCGTCATGTCTCGGACGCTAAGGACGCCGCGACAACGGAACGTCACCTGACCGGAAGTGTCCGGCGACCGCCGCGTGAACGGCTGGGGTGCCCGAATCAGGACGTGACCCATTTCATAGAAGGTTCGTTACGGCTGCGTGGAGATCTCTCGCCGTGACCTGATCCGCAAGACCATCGCCGCCGGAGGCCTCGCCGCCGCGGCCACCGCGCTGCCCGGCGTGCTCCGCCCGTCCGCGGCCAACGCCGCCGGCAGCAGCACCGTCCAGCGCACGTTCACGACCGGCACCCCGGGCACCGGCGGCTACCGGCCGGTGATCTCGGTCGCCGGAGAGGCGCACAGCCTGCGCGCCGGGCTCGGCGTGGACGCTGCCGTGGGTCGCGCCCGCGAGGGCATGATCGCCTTCGTCCAGCTGAGCGACATCCACATCGTCGACGCGCAGTCGCCGCTCCGACTCGAGTGGACCGACCGGCTCGACGACCCGAGCCCCCTTCCCGCAACGGGGCTCTTCACGTCGTCGTACCGACCCCACGAGATGCTGACGGGGCAGGTCGCCGACTCGATGGTCCGCGCGATCAACGAGATCGCCGAGGGTCCCGTCACCGGCAAGCCGCTCGCCCTGGCGATCCAGACCGGCGACAACTCCGACAACTCCCAGCTCAACGAGGTGCGCTGGAACATCGGGGTACTCAACGGCGGCACGGTGAAGGTCGACTCCGGCAACCCCAACAAGTGGGAGGGCGTCGCCGACAGCACCCCGCTGACCTACGACACGGCCTATTGGCACCCGCACGGCGCGCCGGCCGGCAAGCCCGTCGACCGGCCGCGCGCCGAGTACGGCTTCCCCGTCGTGCCCGGCCTGCTCGACGCCGCCCGACGACCGTTCAGCGCCGAGGGCCTGAACATGCCGTGGTACTCCGTCTTCGGCAACCACGACGGCCTCGTCCAGGGCAACTTCCCGACCAGCACCCTGCAGCTCAACCTGCTGGCCCTGGGCACCCTGAAGATCGTGTCGCCGCCCCTCGGCCTCAACCCTGCGCAGATCTTCGACGACCTGATGAGCGACCCCGCCGCACTGCTCACCAACCTGCTCGGCGGCGCGCTGAACACCGTCGTCCGCACGGTGCAGCCCGACCTCAACCGCCGCCTGCTCACCCGCAAGCAGGTCGTCGAGCAGCACTTCGCGATGGGCGGCGCGCCCTTCGGTCACGGCTTCACGGCGACCAACCGCCAGGCCGGCACGGCGTACTACCACTTCGACAACGGCGCCTTCCGCTTCGTCGTGATGGACACCGTCAACCCCAACGGGTACGCCGACGGCTCGCTCGACAAGACCCAGTTCGCCTGGCTCGAGGCCCTCCTGGACCAGTCCGCCGACAAGATCGTGCTGGTCTTCAGCCACCACACCTCCGACACGATGGGCAACCCGCTCATCGCCACCGGCGGCAGCCTCGAGGCGCGGGTCACCGGTGGTGCCGTGCTCGACGCGCTGCTGGCGCGCCCGCAGGTCATCGCCTGGATCAACGGCCACACCCACCGCAACAAGATCACGCCGCGACCGCGGCCCGCGGGCGGCGGCCTGTGGGAGATCACCACCGCCTCGCACATCGACTGGCCCCAGCAGGCGCGGATCATCGAGGTCGCCGACAACGCCGACGGCACCTTGTCGATCTTCACCACGATGGTCGACCACGCCGGACCGCCGTCCGCAGGAGCCGGTACGGCCAACGCCGCCCAGCTGGCGGGTCTCGCGCGCGAGCTGGCCGCCAACGACTGGCACGAGCACCTCGACGGCTCGGGCGCCCCGGAGGACCGCAACGTGGAGCTGCTGGTCGGCAACCCGCTGGCCTGATCACTCGGTGGTCGAGGAGGTCGCGCCGACCCACCGGTGGTCGAGGAGGTCGCGCAGCGACCGTCACGAGACCCCGCGCCCCACCGCCCCGCTCAACCGATGGGGAGCAGCCAGGACCGCTCCTGCCCGAACGCGGCGAAGCCCGCCCGGCGCAGGATCGGTCCGGAGGTCTGCACGCGCCCCTTGACGATCGCGAGGTCGGCCCCGGCCCACCGGGCGTACTCCAGCCGAGCAGCGAGCACGGCCCGGTAGACGCCCCGCCCGCGTGCGTCCGGCAGCACCACGCCGCCCCAGAGGCGCGCATCGGGACCGGCGATGCTCAGCCCGCCCGAGCCGACGGGACGTCCGTCGAGGTAGGCGACGACCGCTCCCCCGCCGCCGCTGCGCACCTTGGCCGCCTCACCCGGGAAGGTCGCCTCCAGCACCGCCCGGTCGGTGGCGGATCCGCCGAAGACCTCGGCGGCGAGGTGGACGGCGTCGGCGAACACCGCCAGGTCGTCGCTCCAACGGAGCTCCACGTCGGCCGGGTCCAGCGGCGGCTCGTCGTCACCGGCGTCCTCGAGCGAGCGGGCCAGCACGTCGACGGTCTCGTCCGGGCGAGCACCGTGGGCGACCAGCGCCTCCTCCAGCCCGTCCGGCGCGTCCAGCCGCACCCACCAGGCCACCTCCGCCGATGCCGGGACCGACGGGTCCACCATCGACCGGGCCTGCTCGAGGACCTCGTCGAGGATCTCGTGGATCGGGCGTCCGGGTCGGGTCCACGCCAGTTGCACGGGACGCTCGGTCCAGTCGGGGTGGCGGACCAGGAGGTACTCGTCCGTCTCGACCCGGGGCGCGCCGGCGGGCACGAACACCCAGGCGGCGCTCGCCGCCAGCGCCCGCTCCCGAGACGGCTGGTCCACAGCACCATCGTGCCGCACACCCGCCGGGGCCCTGGTCGATCGCGTCACCCGTCCGGGAACAGGCTCACTCCGCAGCAGCGAGCTGTCCGCAGGCGGCGTCGATCTCGCTGCCGCGCGTGTCCCGCATGGTCGCCGCGATCCCCTTGGCCTCGAGGCGGCGGACGAACTCGTCCATGTCCTCCTCGCGGGAGCGGGTGAACTGCGAGCCGGGGACCTCGTTGAGCGGGATCGGGTTGATGTGGACCCAGCTGGTGCCGCGGCCGTCGGCCGACAGGACGTCGGCGAGCAGGTCGGCCCGCCAGCCCTGGTCGTTGATGTCGCGCATCAGGGCGTACTCGATGGAGACCCGGCGGCCGGTCTTCGCGAAGTACTCGTACGCGGCGTCCACGGTCTCGGCCACGGAGAAGCGGGTGTTGATCGGCACCAGGTCGTTGCGCAGCTCGTCGTCGGGGGCGTGCAGCGACAGCGCCAGCGTGACCGGGATGCCCTCGTCGGCCAGCTGCCGGATGCGCGGGACCAGGCCGACGGTGGAGACCGTGACGTGGCGGGCCGACAGGCCCAACCCGGACGGAGCCGGGTCCGTGAGGCGGCGTACGGCGCCGACGGTGGCCTTGTAGTTGGCCAGCGGCTCGCCCATGCCCATGAACACCACGTTGGACAGGCGGCCCGGTCCCCCGGCGACGTCGCCGTTGGCCATCGCACGGGCGCCGACGACGACCTGGTGGACGATCTCGGCGGTCGACATGTTGCGCTGGAGGCCGCCCTGGCCGGTGGCGCAGAACGGGCAGGCCATGCCGCAGCCGGCCTGGCTGGAGATGCAGATCGTCGCCCGGTCCTTGTAGCGCATGAGCACCGACTCGACGAGCGAGCCGTCGAAGAGCTTCCACAAGGTCTTGACCGTCTTGCCCTTGTCGGCGCTCTGCTGCCGGATCGGGTCCATCAGGTCGGGCAGCAGCGCACCCACCAGCTCGTCACGCTGGGCGGCGGGCAGGTCGGTCATCTCGGCAGGGTCGTGGACCAGCCGGCCGAAGTAGTGCGTCGAGAGCTGCTGGGCGCGGAACCCCGGCAGGCCCATCTCGACGAGCAGGTCCTTGCGCTCGGCGTCCGTCAGGTCGGCGAGGTGCCGGGGAGGCTTCTTGCGTCCCCGCGGCTCCGCGAGGACGAGGGGAAGCTGCTTCGGCTGGGCCGGGGAATCGTCGGACATCACCGTCGATTGTCCCACCGACGTCCTACGGCTCCCAATCCCGCGCGGCGGGTTGCTCAGGCGTCCTTCTTGAGCAGGAACCAGAGCACCGCCGCCGCGACGCCACCGACCACGATGATCGTCGCGATCATGCCGAGCAGCATGTACTTCGCGAAGCGGCGCGTGTGGTGCGGCACCAGCATCGCGATGGGGACGACGAGCAGGAGCAGCACGAACGGGAAGAGCTCCTCGGCACGCTCGTAACCGGCGATGCTCTTGACGACCGCGGCGTACAGACCGGGGACGACGATGATCGACGCCATGCCCGTGAAGAAGCCCGCCAGCGGGAAGAACACGGGGTGCCCGCGGTGGAACCAGTCGGGCCGCCGCGACCGCTCGGCCGCGTCGTCCGTCTCGTCCGCCAGCGCGCGGTCCTCGAATCCCTGGTTCATGTCCGGCCGATCGTAGCCAAGGGGTGTCCGGCCCGCTGCCTCGACGGGCCCATTCGGGTCCGTCGGCGTTTCGCGATCACCCGTGACCTCCGCACCCGTGCCGGACACTGGTGGGCATGAGCGGTTCCGACGACACGCGCTGGCCGCGGGCGCGCGCCGGGGACAGCGACGCCTTCGTCGAGATCTACGACGACTACCGCGGTCGGGTCCACGGCCATGCGCTGCGCCTGCTCGGCGACCCGCACGACGCCGAGGACGTCACCGCCGTCACCTTTCTCCACCTGTGGCGGCGTCGCGATGACGTGCGCATGGTCAACGGGTCGGTCCTCCCCTGGCTGCTCGTGACGGCCACCCGCACCGCCAGCAACCTGCGCCGCGCCGTCCGCCGCCACCGGAGCCTGCTCGACCGGCTCCCGCGGGCGGACACGACCCGGTCCGCCGAGGAGCTCGCGGACGAGGCCGGATTCGCGCCCGAGCTCGCTGCCGCCGTACGACGGCTGCGAGCAGCCGACCGGGCACTGGTCGGACTGGTGGTCCTCGAGGGCCTGCCGTTGGCGGAGGCTGCCGAGGTCGTCGGAGTGAGTGCGCGGGCAGCGAAGACCCGCATGTACCGCATCCGGATCCAGCTCCGCGAGGAGCTCCACCCGAGCCACCGGGTGCCGGCCGAGGAGCCACGATGAACGACGTCCGTCTCGACCCCGGCTTCGACCGTGCGCTGCGCGAGGAGCTGCGCACCCAGGTCACCCGCAGCGCGTCCGTCGACACCCGGCCCCGACGACGGTGGGTGCTGCTCGCGGCCGGTTCCGCCGTGGCCGCCTGCCTGGCCGCCGTCGCCCTGCTGGGCGCGGTCCGGGGTGACACCCCGACCCACGTGTCGGACCGCGGCACCGACCGGACGACGGACTCCGGCACGCCCTCCCCGGGTCGACCTGCCTCTTTGCGCCCGCTCGAACCGGTGCCCGACCCGCTCCCGGGTGGCGACCGGGTCACCCATCTCGGCCCGGTCGCCCGGTTCCAGGAGACGGGGTCGGCCGACCTCGTTCTCGGACCGGCCCCCGCGGGTGCCACCCATGTCGAGTACGTCCTGTTGTGTCTCGGCGACGGCCATCTCGGCCTGCCCAACGGCGCGAGCGCGACCTGTGGCGCCGATGGCCAGCTGAGCGACTCGGTGCCGATCGTGGCCGGCGCGGCGTCGTACCCGGTCGCGGCGGACGCCGGCCTGGAGTGGTACGCCGAGGCGGTCTACTCACGACACGTCACCACCCCGTGGGCCGTGAACGACGACGGCGACACCTACGGCGTCGACAACGACCGCGGATCGCCGGACCTCGTCGCGGTGGTCGCCGACGACGGCACCGAGGGATACGCGCGCCGCGCCGATCTCGACGGCTTCACCCCGCGCACGCCGGCTGAGGCGCTCGAGTACCAGCGCACCCGTGCGCCGAGTGTCACCGTCGAGGTCGTGGCATCGGACGGCCGGACCGTCGTCGGCACGATGACCGTCGACCAGGACTGAGCTCCCCGGGGACCCGCTGGCCGTCGGACCGGCCGACCTGTGACAGTAGGCGCGTGACCGATCAGCACCCCGCGCTCACCTACAGCGCCTACCTCTCGCTCGACGACGTCCTCTCCGCGCAGCACCCCCGCTCGGACGAGCACGACGAGCTCCTCTTCATCGTCATCCACCAGGTCTACGAGCTCTGGTTCAAGCAGATGCTCCACGAGATCACCGGCCTCCAGGCCCGGCTCGAGGCGGGCGACACCCCGCGCGCGCTGCACACGCTCGGCCGGGTGCTGGCGATCCTCAAGGTGGCCGTGGCGCAGGTCGACGTGCTCGAGACGATGACGCCGCGCCAGTTCACCAGCTTCCGCGGACGCCTGGACGCGTCCAGCGGCTTCCAGTCCGAGCAGTTCCGGGAGCTCGAGGCCACTCTCGGGCGCCGCGATCGCCGCGTCTTCGAGCACTACCCCGAGGGCAGCGCCGGCCGGGAGCGGATCGCCGCGGCGATGTCGCGCCCGTCGGTCTTCGACTCCTTCCTGCGCTACCTCACCACGCAGGGGTACGACGTCCCGCGCGCCGCGCTCGACCGCGACCTCACCAGCCCGTGGGAGCCGTCGCAGGACGTCCAGCGGCTCCTGCTGGCGGCGTACACGGACGACGGCGGAGCGGCCCAGGTCGCCGAGCGGCTGGTCGACCTCGACGAGGGACTGCAGGAGTGGCGCTACCGCCACGTGAAGATGGTCGAGCGGACGATCGGCGCGAAGCCCGGCACGGGCGGCTCGTCCGGGGCGCAGTACCTGTGGAGCACGGTGACCCGCCAGCTGTTCCCCGACCTGTGGGCCATCCGGAGCGAGATGTGACGCTGGCGGCCCACTACTCCCGGTTCCGGGTGGCCGAGCGGCTGCTGCTGACCGGCCACGCACACCAGGCGTGGCCGGACGTCGCCCGGGAGGGCGTCCTCGAGGCATGGGACGACGCCGCGCTGGACCTGGGCCGGAAGTGGGATCGGGCCTCAGCCAAGGCGGAGCGGCTGCGCGCCGGCGTACGAATGCTCGTCGGCGACCCGGGCGCCGAGGTGGCGCTCGGTGGAAGCGCCCACGAGCTGCTCGTGCGCTTGCTGTCCGCACTCCCCCTGCGCACCCGGCCGCGGCTGGTCACGACCGACGGTGAGTTCCACTCCGCGCGGCGCCAGCTCGACCGGCTCGAGGAGGCCGGGATCGAGGTGGTCCGGGTGCCGGCCGAACCCGTGGGCACGCTGGCCGAGCGGCTCGCTGCCGCGGTCGACAGCCGCACCGCAGGGGTCGTGGTCTCGTCCGTGCTGTTCGAGACCTCGCGGATCGTGCCGGGCCTGGCGGCGGTCGCGGAGACCTGCGGACGGGCCGGTGCGGAGCTCCTCGTCGACGCCTACCACCAGCTCGGCGTCGTCCCCCTGACCGTCGGGGCGGACGGCCTGCAGGGCGCATGGATCCTGGGTGGCGGCTACAAGTACCTCCAGCTCGGCGAGGGCAACTGCTTCCTGCGCATCCCACCGCACGCGAGCGACCTGGAACCGGTGGTCACCGGCTGGTTCGCCCACGCGGGCGACCGGTTCGCCGGGTCGACGTACGACCCGACCAGCCACTACCGGGCCGCCCGCGTGCTCGACTTCTTCGACGAGCAGGGCCTGACTCCCCCGGTGCTGCGGGAGATCTCGCTGCGCCAGCGCGGCGTGCTCGCCGACGCCTTCGACGCCCTCGACCTGCCCGAGGCCCTCGTGACCCGCGACCGGGTGACCCCGGCTGAGGGGTTCGGTGGCTTCCTGGCGCTGTCGTCGCCGCACGCGACCGAGCTGCAGGCGGCGCTGGCCCAGCGCGGCGTGCACACGGACAGCCGCGGGCAGCACCTGAGGATCGGCCCGGCGCCGTACCTCTCCGACGACCAGCTGACCGCGGCGATGGCCGCTCTCGGCGAGGTCTGCCACGACGTCGTCCGTCGAGGAGGTCGCGCTGCGACCGTCACGAGACGCCCAGCGCCTCCTACGTGAAGATGCCGTAGTGCAGCAGCAGCCAGATCGGGGCGATCGTGGCGAGCAGCGAGTCCAGCCGGTCCATCAGGCCGCCGTGGCCCGGGATCACCTGGCTCATGTCCTTGATGCCGAGGTCGCGCTTGATGACCGACTCGCACAGGTCGCCGAGCGTGGCCATCACGACCGCGATCAGGCCCAGCGCGACGCCGATCCACCAGTCGCCCTCGAGCAGGTAGACGACGAGCGCGACGCCCGCGCCGACCGTGGCGATCGCCGAGCCGGCGAACCCCTCCCACGACTTCTTCGGCGAGATGACCGGCGCCATGGGGTGCTTGCCGAAGAGGACGCCGGCGATGTAGCCGCCGATGTCGGAGGCGATCGTCACCAGGATGAAGGTGATGATGCCCTTCACGCCCGGGTCGTCGAGCCCGCCGCCGTCACGGCCACCCTCGGCGAGCATCAGCGCGACGAACGAGCCGAGGAAGGGCACGTACACCAGCGCGAACACCGAGGCGGTGGCGTTCTTGACGTAGCCGTCGATGCCGCGGCGCAGCAGCCAGAGCATGATCGCCAGGGCGCTGACGGCGGTCGCCGTCACCAGCGCCGCCGAGCCCCACACGTAGGCGACCACGACCATCACGACGCCGCCGACCATGAGCGGCTGCTCCGGAAGGTCGATGTCCTTGGCGAGCAGGCCCTTGCGCAGCTCCCACACCGCGACGACCACGGCGATCGCGACGATCACCATGAACGCAGGCTTCCAGAACACCAGCGAGGCGGCGATCGCGCTCAGCAGCACGACCGCGGACCCGACCGCGGCCTTGAGGTCGCGGCCGGCGCGGCCGTGGTCCTTCTTCGGGGTGGCCTCGGGCGTGGAGGACTCGGACGACGGCGGTGTCGACATCAGGAATGGGAGCGGCTCGAGGGTCAGACCTCGAGCAGCTCGGCTTCCTTGCTCTTGAGGAGCTCGTCGATCGCGTCGGTGTGCTTCTTGGTGAGGCCGTCGAGTCGCTTCTCGGCGCCGGTGACGTCGTCCTTGCCGACCTCGCCGTCCTTCTCGAGCTTCTCCAGGCCCTGCTTGGCCTTCTGGCGCACCTGGCGCACGGCGATCTTGCCGCCCTCGGCCTTCTCCTTGGCGAGCTTGATGAACTCCTTGCGGCGCTCCTCGGTCAGCTCGGGGAAGACGCAGCGGAGGACCTGGCCGTCGTCCGACGGGTTGATGCCGAGGTCGGAGTCGCGGATCGCCTTCTCGATGTTGGCCTTGGCGCCGACGTCGAACGGCGACACCAGGATCACCCGCGGCTCGGGGGCGCTGAACGACGCGAGCTGCTGGATCGGCGTCGGCGAGCCGTAGTAGTCCACGAGGATCTTGCTGAACATGCTCGGGTGCGCGCGGCCGGCCCGGATCGCTGCGAACTCCTCACGGGTCGCGTCGACCGACTTGCCCATCTTCTGGTCGGCCTCGTTGAGGGTGTCGTTGATCACCGGTTCTCCATTCTTGGCTGGTCGGGCGGGTGCGGGCAGGCCTCAGCCTGCGCTGACCCGCGTCCCGATCTTCTCACCCCGGACGACGCGCAGGATGTTGCCCTCCGGCTCCATGCCGAAGACGATCATCGGGAGCTTGTTCTCGCCGCAGAGCGCGAACGCGGTCTGGTCCATGATCCGCAGGCCCTTCGAGATCGCCTCGTCGTAGCCCAGCTCGTCGTACTTCGTCGCCGTCGGGTCGATCTTGGGGTCGGCACTGTAGACGCCGTCGACGCCGCTCTTCGCCACGAGTACGACGTCGCACTTGCTCTCGAGGGCACGCTGGACCGCCACGGTGTCGGTCGAGAAGTAGGGCATGCCCATGCCGGCACCGAAGATCACGACGCGGCCCTTCTCCATGTGGCGGATCGCGCGGCGAGGGATGTACGGCTCGGCGACCTGGCCCATGGTGATGGCGGTCTGCACGCGGGTCTCGACGCCCAGCTTCTCGAGGAAGTCCTGGAGTGCGAGGCAGTTCATGACGATGCCGAGCATGCCCATGTAGTCGGCGCGGACCCGGTCCATGCCGCGCTGCTGGAGCTCGGCGCCGCGGAAGAAGTTGCCGCCACCGGTCACCACGGCGATCTGGACGCCCGCGTCGACCACCGCCTTGATCTCGCGTGCGATCGCCTGCACGACGTCGGGATCGACGCCGACCTTGCCACCGCCGAAGACCTCACCCGAGAGCTTCAGCAGGACTCGCTTGTAACCGGGCACCAGGGTCCTTCCAGTCGTGTGCGGGGAGCGGTCCGAGGCTATCAGTGACCCTCGTCGGCAGCGCGTTCGATCATGGCGTCGTACCAGCGCACGTAGCGTCGCCACGACGAGCCCCGCCCGGCGTCGATCTCGAGCGCCAGCTCGTCGCGCGGCAGGGAGTCGGAGCCGAAGTTGTCACTTCCGGTGATGACGCGCCGGTGCCGTGCGCCGTCCGCCCCGGTCCAGCTGAGCAGGCTGAGCTTGCTGTGCACGTCGTTGCCGTTGCGGAACCGCGCGCTGTGGACCTCGACGCCGGCGGCGCGCAGGGTGGCGACGATCTCCTTGCCGATGTTGAGCGAGATCACCTGCACCTTCGCGCCACCGCGGGCCTTCTCGGCGACGATCTCCGCCAGCCGGCGGCCGCGCTCGCTGTGCCAGGCGTACATCGCGAAGCGCAGCACGGTCCCGCGGGCGGGGAGCTCGCGCAGGATCGCCTGCACCGGGTCGGTGTCCTCGTCCCAACCGGGGAAGAACCAGGCCCGGTCCTTGCCGAGCACGGGCGCCCAGCCCGGTCCGCGCGGCTTCTCGATCCCGACCTGGTCGCGGAAGTCCCGGTCGAAGGCACGCCACACGTCGGTACGGTCGACGAAGACGTACATGTCGCTGTACTGCTGGGTCGAGTAGTACGAGAGGTTCGCCGAGCCGACCATCACCACGTGCCGCGAGTCGCCGACGCGCGAGAACGTCCACGTCTTCTGGTGGGTGCCCGTCCGCGGCCCGCGCTTCGAGCCGCTGGAGAGGTAGATGAACGAGTCCTGCCGCCGGTCGGTGCCGACCTCGTCCTTCATCTTCGCGACCGCGCGGAAGTCCTTCGACGCGAACCGGTTGGCGATGATCTGCACCGACACGCCCCGCTGGTGGGCGTCGACGAGCGCGTCCGCGACCGGGTGGAGCGAGAACGACCGGGTGATGATCCGGATCCGCTCCCCCTTCGGGGTGTGTGCGATCAGCTCCAGCAGCCGGGCCACGACCTGGTGCTGGGCCGCCTGGGTCTCCGTGTCCTCGACCGGCGTCCCGAGTACGACGCCCGGCCGGACGTCGTACGGACCGGGGACATGGCCCGCGACCTCGTCACCGGGCGGGGGCGCGTCGGAGCGCGCGTCGGTGCAGGCCGTCGTCATCAGCAGCACCGCCAGCAGGGGCCCGAGGAGCCGGCGGGTGCGCTGCAGCGCGCTCATTGGACCCGCTGCACCCGCTCGCGGTAGTCGTCGCTGTTGTCGCCGTCGATGTCGGAGTCCCGCGTCTTCGAGATGTGGTCGACCTTCTCCTCGCCGCCCTGCACCGGCTGGGCCTCGATGATCGTGTCGCGCTCGTAGGCGTGGGACTTGTCGGTGTTGCGGTAGTAGCGGTAGATCAGCCAGTAGGTGCCCACGGCGCCCGCCGGTCCGGCCGCGAGCAGCCAGACCAGGGAGTCGTCGCTCGCCATGGCGATCACCTCGCCGATCATGCGGACGCCACCAGGATCGAGCCGGCGATGCCCTCGAGGAAGGTGCCGACCGTCAGCGCCGCCAGGATCAGCTTCGGCTGTGAGACCGGGATGCTGCCCATCGTCTCCCCCGTCCGCGCGTTGACCGCGATGTAGTGCAGCAGGCCGTTGCTCTCCTGCTGGTAGGAGTAGAGCCACACCGGGAGGTACATCGACACCCAGCGTGACCCGCCGACGTCGACCTTCTCCTGCTCCCACCGCACGCCGCGGTCGAAGCGCCCGAGGGAGCCGCGCACCTCGGACCGCCCGATCGAGAGGAGTTGGTCCTCGAGGACCGGCTTGAGCGCCTCGACGTTGAGGTCGCGCTTCTCGCTGGTGAAGCCGACGAGGTAGCTGGCGTTCCACTTCACGGCGTTCTTCGTGTCGAACGGCAGGATCGTGTTCACGATGTTGTTGGTGTTCGACGTGCCGAACTGCGCCCGTTCCGAGGAGCCCTCGACCGTGAGGTCGTCCACGGTGAAGCTCACCTGGCGCGCCACCTGGTAGACGTCGGCCGCGTAGTACGTCGTGGTCCGCTTGTTGTCGCCGCTTCCGGTCGTCTCCGTCCAGCGTCGCGTCTCGACCTCGCCGCGGCCCCAGTACTGCGACTCCGCACGGGCGTCGATGACGAGGTAGGGGAGGTAGACGCCGAGGACGTTCTCCGGGACGAACTCCTTCTTGAACCGGCGGTGCGCGAAGAGCCGCCGGCTCGAGGCGAACTCGCGGATCTTCGCGACCGCCTCCTCCTTGGTCAGCCGGAACGGCAGGACCGCGTCGGGTACGGCGCCGTTGGGGATCTGCTGGTTGACGTTGAGCGTGTGCCGGCACCAGTGGCAGCGGGCGTTGAGCGCGTGGGCGGTGTCGACCACGACCTCGGCTCCGCACGCCTCGCACTTGAAGGTGAGCATGTCGGCCGCGTCGGCCTGGATGTCCTCCGCGCCGCTGGCGATGACCGTGCCCTCGAGCTCGTCGATGCCCTCACCGAGGCCGAACTCCTCCTCGACCCGCGCCTCGTGCCACTCATTGCGGCAGAACAGGCACACGAGCATGCCGGTCGACGCCCGCAGCCGCACGTCGGTCGAACCACACTTCGGGCACCGGTTGAGGCCGTCCTTGAGCGACTCGTTGACGGTCTCGATGCTCGGGCCGGGCTCCGGCTCGGCCTTCGCCGCGGCCAACTCCTCCTCGAGCGACAGCGGCGGACCGTCGAAGGTCGGCTGCTGCGGCTCCACGGGCTCCTGCGTCACAGACCGAGCGCCTTCGCCTTCGCCGCGTCGTAGTCGGCCTGCGTGATCAGGCCCGCGTCGAGCATCTCCTTGGCACGCTTGAGGACCGCCATCGGGTCCTCCGCGGCCGGTGCCGCGGGAGCGGCGGGCTCGGCCGGCGCTGCCGGGGCGGGAGCGGCGGGCGCCGGGGTCGCCGGCTGCTGGAGCCCGCCCAGGCCCATCCCTCCGGTGGCCATGCCCATCCCGATCAGGCCGCCCGGACCGGCGTTCTCGCCCGCGGACTCGATGCCCGCGGCGACCGATGCCTGGAGGTTGGAGTTGCCACGCGAGCCGGAGAGGGCGTCGGCACGCTGGACGTTCTTGAGCAGCTCGCGCGTGTTGGCGTCGTACTCGATGGAGACGAGCGCGACCTTGACGATCTCCAGACCGCGGTCGGTCCGCCACTGGTAGTTCTGCTCGACGGCGGCCGACAGCGACTGGGCGAAGCCGATCGAGTCCTGCTGCAGGCGGGTGATCCGGTTCCCCTTGGCGGGGTCGTTGGTGTACATCGAGAACGCCGGCGCGAGCGATCCCACGACCTCGTTGAACAGCTGCTCACCGGCCGGGTTGTCGATGTCGGTGAAGTCGAAGGGCTTGCGGCCGCCGATGACGTCGGCGGGCACGAAGTTGCGGATGAAGGTCAGCGGGTCGGTGATCTTCAGGGTGTACGTGCCGCGGGTGATCGCGCCGACCTGGGTGTTGAGGAACGCGTCGTCCCAGTAGATCTCCGACTGGGTGCCGAACTTGTTGTTGGGCAGCTCCTTGAGCGTCACGAAGATCGCGGACTGCTGCGCGGAGGGGCGACCGCCGAACTTGAAGCGCTCCCAGCTCTGCTTGATGATCGAGTCGACGAGTCCGCCGCCCGTGAACACCGACTGCGACGCGGGGTCGTCGGAGTTCCAGATGTAGGCGCCCGGCTCGGCGGCAAAGCCCGTGAAGGCGCCGTCCTCGAGCAGGACCAGGCCGTAGCCCTCGGGCACGATGATCTTGGACCCGTTGGTGATGACACCCTCGGAGCCCTGCGTGTTGCTGCCGCGGCCGGCGTTCTGGCCCTTGGCGACGGCGGGGAAGACCGCGACCGTCGAGCCGACGCCGTCCGGGACGCCGTAGAAGTCGACCCACTGGTCGGCGAGCGTGCCGCCGACGGCACCGATGGCAGCCTGGATGAGTCCCACGTGACGATCTCCTTTGCAGACGCGTGCGTCCGCATGTGGGCGCACGTCACGGACACATGTCCGAGGGCCGGGATCCACAAACCTAGCCGAGACGACAACGGCCGGCACCACTTTCGTGGTGCCGGCCGTGATGCCGGTGAGGCGGTGCGGGTGCTACGCACCCACCTCGAAGCGGGCGAACCGCTTGACCGTGGTGCCGGAGGCGTCGAGGACGGCCTTGACCGTCTTCTTCGACTCGGACACCGACTCCTGCTCGAGGAGCACGAGCTCCTTGAAGAAGCCGCCCAGGCGACCCTCGACGATCTTGGCGACGGCAGCCTCGGGCTTGCCCTCCTCGATCGTCTTCTTGGTCAGGACGTCCTTCTCGGCGGCGACGATGTCCGCGGGGACCTCGTCGCGGGTGAGGTACTGCGCCTTGAGCGCGGCGACCTGCATCGCGGCACCGCGCGCAGCGGCCTCGTCACCGTCGTACTCGACGAGCACGCCGACGGCGGGCGGGAGGTCGGCCGCACGCTTGTGCAGGTAGACCGCGACCGGGCCGTCGAAGTACGCGACGCCACCGAGCTCGATCTTCTCGCCGATGGTGATGGCGAGGTTCTCGACGACGGCGCCGACGGTGCTGTCGCCCAGCGGCAGCGCCTTGGCGGCCTCGGTGTCGGTCGCCTTGCCAGCGTCGACCGCCTCGGCGATCTGCTGGGCGGCCTTGATGAACTCGTCGTTCTTCGCGACGAAGTCGGTCTCCGACTTCAGCTCGATGAGCGCACCGCCGGCGTTGGCCACCAGGCCCGCCGAGGTCTCGCGCTCGGCGCCGCGGGCGGCCGCCTTGGCGGCACCCTTGACGCGGAGCAGCTCGACGGCCTTGTCGAAGTCGCCGTCGGTCTCGTCGAGCGCCTTCTTGCAGTCCATCATTCCGGCGCCGGTCAGCTCGCGGAGCTTCTTGACGTCAGCAGCAGTGAATGCCATGAATTCTCTATCGCTCTCTGGAAGGAGTAGGGGTTGTCGCTCAGGCCTCGGCCGGGGCGTCGGCCTCGGCGGGGGTCTCCTCGGCGACGGCGGCGTCGGTGGCGACGGCCTCGGTCAGCGGCGCCTCCTCGGTGGCCTCGGCGGGCGCCTCAGCAGCCTCGGCGGCGGGCGTCTCGGCGGCCTCGGCGGCGGGCGTCTCGGCGGGCGCCTCGGCACCCTCGAGCAGCTCGCGCTCCCACTCGGCCAGCGGCTCCTCGGCGGTGGGGCTCGACGCACCCGCGCCGGAGCGGGCCATGAGGCCCTCGGCGGCGGCGTCGGCGATCACGCGGGTGAGCAGGCCGACCGCGCGGATGGCGTCGTCGTTGCCCGGGATCGGGAAGTCGACGTCGTCCGGGTCGCAGTTGGAGTCGAGGATGGCGATGATCGGGATGCGCAGCTTGCGCGCCTCCTCGACGGCCAGGTGCTCCTTGTTGGTGTCGACGATCCACACCGCGGAGGGGGTGCGGGTCATCTCACGGATACCGCCGAGCGACTTGTTCAGCTTGTCGCGCTCGCGGCGCATCTGCAGCAGCTCCTTCTTGGTGCGGCTGCTGCCGGCGACGTCCTCGAAGTCGACCTCGTCGAGCTCCTTGAGGCGGTTGATCCGCTGGTGCACGGTCTGGAAGTTGGTGAGCATGCCGCCGAGCCAACGCTGGTTGACGTAGGGCATGCCGACGCGGGTCGCCTGCTCGGCGATCGCCTCCTGGGCCTGCTTCTTGGTGCCGACGAACATGATCGTCCCGCCCTTGGCCACGGTCTCCTTGACGAAGGCGTAGCTGCGGTCGATGAAG
>DATLIG010000290.1:0-15939 GCA_035539555.1 Nocardioides sp.
GTGATGGGCGGAGGGGCGGCCTCACCCCGCCCGGCAGCCAGGACCGCCTCCTCGCCGACCAGCCCGAGAGCGAAGCAGAGGACGGCGAGCGCCCAGCGTGGCCCGCGCACCTCCTCCGTGCCGCGCTGCTCGGCCAGACGACCCGCCTGCAGCTCGATCGCCCGACTGGCCTCGGCCCCGTTGCCCACCTGAGCCACGACGCGCTCGAGGGCACCGAGCCGGATCGCATCGGTCAGCAGGTTCAGCTCGCCCTCCGATGCCGCGCCCTCGGAGACGAAGTCATCGAAGGCTGCCCGGAAGTCCGCTGCGTCACGCAGCACGTCATCGCCCGCACGGCCCACGAGTTCGGCGAGCTCCCCATGGATGCCCACGCCGCCACCATGACAGAGTCGAACCCACCGGCTCCGGGTTTTTACCTTGTTCGCGTCGACCGCCGAACGACTGCGGTCCTAGGCTCGTCCCAGGTCTCGGATGTCGTTCTCGGACGTCCCATGGGGGGATCCATGACACGGATCATGGCTGCCGTCGCAACTTTCGTGCTGACCCTCGGACTCGTCGTCCCGCTCCCGGCACCGCCCGCCGCTGCCGCCGGACCGGTCGTGGTGCACGGATTCGCGTACCCCGCGGCGCTCAGCGAGCAGGCCCGCTCGTGCACGACCGGCGGCACTCCGACGTACGACTACCTGTACGACGAGGGCGGGACGGTCGGCAGCCATGCGACCGGCTTCGCGATCACCTCGGGCGCGGGCGGGATGGTCGGTGTCCGCACCACGATCACCGGCGCGAGGACCCTGCACAGCCTGTGGGTCGACGCCTACCAGTTCGGCGCCGGCGCCCCGGACGGCACCGACGGCTGGGTGCTGCTGAGGTACGACCCGACGGACACGAACCTGGAGGACGACTACTTCTACGCGTGGGTGGAGCTGGCGAAGCCGGAGGAGGGCTGGTACTTCGTCGACGACATCGCCGAGATGGAGCCCACGTGGACCTGGTGGTCGGGGACGGACGACGTGGTCGATCAGGCCGAGACGCTCGCCCACCTCGCCACCAGGTACGCCGCTGACGGCGTCGCCGACGCGACCTTCTACCTCGGCTGCCAGGACCGTGACTTCCTCCTGGACGGACTTGCCGTCGGCGACTCCTCCGGCACGACCGTCTACGACTTCGAGGGCGCCCGGACCCGTTCCTACATCTCGGCTGCCCAGACCCACCATGCCGACGCGTTGACGCGCGACATCACGCGCCTCTCCCTCATCTACACCCAGGACCACCACCTCCTCGGGGACGCCAAGGTGCTGTCCGACACGGTCTTCGACACCGACTTCATCGACGGCACCGCGCGGCTCTACGCCAAGCGCTACGGGAGCTCGTCCTTCGTGCAGGTCGGCGGGGCACGGTCGTTCACCGCGGACGGCTATGCCCACTTCCTGATCGAGCCGAGCCGCCAGACCTACTACCAGGTCCGCACGGCGCCCCAGTGGTGCTGCGAGTCCAGCACCTCGAAGACGCTCCTCGTGACCGTCCGCCGCCGGCTTCTGATCCACGTCGCCGACACCACCGTGCGCCGCTTCCGGAAGATCGTGGTGTCCGGACGGGTCTTCCCCAGGGATCGCGGCGTACCGGTGACCGTGCAGCGGCTGACGTCGTCCGGCTGGCGCAGCATCGCCTCGGGACGGACCGACAGCGACGGCGACTACCGCCTCACCCCGACCGCATCCAGCATCGGGAAGTGGACGTTGCGGGTCTGGGCCGGGACGTCTCGTGGCCTGGTGGGCAACGCGTCGCCGCGCGCCACCGTCTCGGTCATCCGCAACCCCCCTCCGGCGGTGACGCCGGTCGAGTACATCAACCCCGTGCCCGACGAGCCACACCTCGACGACGACCTCAAGCTGCGGGCCTCCTCCGGGACCACGACCCGGGCGACCCGGCCGACCGATCCCGCGCCGGCGCCGCCGCGGTCCGGGGCACAGCGCGCGGGAGAGCGTCGCTGATGCGAATTCGCCCGCAGGTGCCCCCGCCCTAGGATTCCTCCATGGCGTGGGGCAAGGCGGATGACCAGGAGACCGACCAGAGCGGCGAGACCGGCGAGGTCGTGCACACGCCGTACGGGCCCCTCCCCCGCGGTGGCAACGTCCGCCCGATGACCCGCTGGGGCACCCCGGTCATGCACCGGCCCCAGGCGCAGGTCACCGTCTTCGACGACGACCTGCGCGCGCTCGCCGCCGACATGGTCGCCACCATGTACGCCGCCGAGGGCGTCGGCCTCGCCGCCTGCCAGATCGGCGAGGACGTCGCCATGTTCGTCATGGACTGCCCCGACGCTGCCGGTGAGCGCTGGATGGGCGTCGTGTGCAACCCCGTCGTCCACCTGCCCGAGGGCAAGGACCGGGTGCTCGACGACAGCCCCGAGGGATGCCTGTCGTTCCCGGGCGCGTTCGTCGACTGCGCGCGGCCCGACTACGCCGTGGTCGAGGGCGTCGGGCTCGACGGGCAGCCGGTGCGGTTCGAGGGCGACGGGCTGCTCGCGAAGTGCCTGCAGCACGAGACCGACCACACGACCGGGACCGTCTTCGGCGACCGCCTCTCCGCGCGGGCGATGAAGAAGCTGCGCAAGCAGCACGACGCCGCCGTCGAGGACTACCCCGCGGAGTGGCCGACCTGATCGCCGGCCGCTGGGAGTAGCGTGCGGCCATGCCCGTCGACGCCCAGCTCGCCCCGCTCCTCCAGATGATCGAGGCGGGGACCCCGATGAACACGCTCACCCCGGCCGAGGCCCGCGACGCGTTCCGCAAGCTGACGGTGGACTTCCGCCCCCCGGGCTCGCTGCCCGAGGTCGCCTCGGTCGAGGACGGCACGGTCGCCGGCGCCGAGGGTCCCCTGCCGGCGCGCGTCTACCGACCCGCGGCCGATGGCCCGGTGCCCACGGTGGTCCTGCTGCACGGAGGCGGCTTCGTCATCGGCGACCTCGACACCCACGAGGCGATGGCGCGGGCGATCTGCAAGGGCACGGACTCCGTCGTGGTCGCGGTCGACTACCGGCTCGCCCCCGAGGCGAAGTTCCCGGCCGCCGCCGAGGACGCCGTCGCGGCCGTCCGCGACGTCCAGGCCCGCCTCGGCGAGTACGGCGGCAGCGAGGTCCTCGCAGTCGCGGGTGACTCCGCCGGCGGCAACCTCTCCGCGGTCGCCGCGCAGCAGGTGCCCGGCGTCGCGGCGCAGCTGCTCGTCTACCCGGCGACCGACGTGCTCGGCGCCTACGCGTCCCGCGACGAGAACGCGACCGGCTACTTCCTCGACCAGCCCACGCTGATCTGGTTCATCGGGCACTACGCCGACACCGCGGAGGACCTCGACGACCCGAGGATCTCGCCGCTGCACGGCAAGCTCGAGGGCCAGCCGCCGGCGGTCGTGGTCACCGCCGAGTTCGACCCGCTCCGCGACGAGGGCATCGCCTACGCCGACGCGCTCGCCGCCGCGGGTGTGCGGGTGCACCAGACGACGTACCCGGGCCTGATCCACGGCTTCTTCGACATGGGCCCGTGGTCGGCGGCCTGCCAGCAGGCGATCGACGAGACGATCGCCCGCTTCGGGGAGCTGCTCAGGGCACGGTGACCGGATCGTCGAGCTTCCAGTCGATCGACTCGCCGATGCCGCTGTAGCGCTCGTCGTCGACCGTCACCCAGGAGATGCCGAGGATCTGGGAACCGTGGTCCATCGCAGCCCATTTGCACCCCTTGGCGGTCGCACCTGCGGCAAGGTCGATCGGCAGCACGCAGTCGTCGGGGGCGACGAACAGGACCGAGGTCCCTCCCCCGTCAGCGGTCCACATGCCGCCGATGACCGGCCACGGGTCGACCAAGCTGTCCAGCGTGGTCGGCGAGGAGACGGTGAAGCGGTAGACCCAGATCGGCAGTCCCTCGAGGTCCTCGTTGGACGGGTCGAAGCCCGCGTCGGTCGACGGCTCGACGGATGTCACGGTGACGTCGACGGGCACCGGCTTCTGGTCGGAGCCCGAGGAGTACGGCAGGCGGGCGGTGGCACCGATGCACAGGTTGCTCCCGGGCGCGGTGTAGCCGTCGTCCGTCACCTTCGGGGCGCGCGTACAGCTCGCGGCCGCACGTGACTCCGACACCTCGCGCGGGAGCGGCCGCTCACCGGGACCGCCGTCGCCCGCGCCGGCATCGGGCGCGTCGTCACAGCCGGCGACGAGGACGGCGGACAGCAGGACGACGGCACGCCACGGCAGGGACGACACCCGAGATCGCATGCGGCGACGATACGCGGCGCGCCCGCTCAGCCCCCGGCGACGTGGCTCGGCAGGACGCAGGCCGCGTCGAGGCCGAGCACCCGGTTGAGCCTTCCGAAGGCGAGCCACGATCCCAGGCACATCGACAGCTCGGCGATCTCGCGGTCGGAGTAGTGGGTGCGCATGCGCTGCCAGAAGCCGTCGTCGATGCCGTGGTGGTCGAGGGCGTAGCGCTCGGCGTACTCGGCCGCCAGGCGGGTGCGGTCGTCGAAGTCCCGCGTGGTTCGCCACTCGGAGACGGCCTGGTCGAAGGTGTCCTCGACCTTCTGGCCCTCGCGCTCGGTGCGCCAGTCCTGGCAGAAGAGGCAGCCGTTGATCTGCGCGATCCGCAGGCGGGCGGCCTCGAACTCGCGCAGGCCGAGCGTGCTGTGCTCGTAGACGCTCATCGCCATCGCGGACGCAGCCGGGCCGATGCCGGGCACGAGCTCGCCCCAGACGTAGAGGATCGGGTCCTTGCCCTCGGGGATCTCGATGAACATGTCAGCCCTTCCGGGTGCTCAGGTAGGTGCTCGGAAGGAGCGGCACGTCGAGGCCGTCGTACAGGCCCGGGGTGGCGCTCCGGAGCCACGGGATGGCGTTGACGAGACGGTTGGCCGCGGTGGCGTTGCCGCCGGCCGCGCGGTTGCCGCCCTCGTCGGTGGCCTCGACGTTGATCTCGATCCGCGGGCGGCCCTCGACGATCACGCGGTGGGCGCCGTCGCCGCCGTCGGGCGGCATCGGCCAGTCCTGCGCACACGCCGCCGCGATCCGGGTGACGTGCTCGATCACGATCCTCGGCTCGCCGGCGACGATGCCCTGCACCTCGAAGCGCAGCGCGCCCTGCGTGCCGGCCTCGAAGTCACCGAGGGCGGTGGTCACCGACGCGTCCAGCGCCCGCCGCTCGACGGCCTCGCGAATCTCGTCGACCTCGACCCCGAGCGCCCGCGCGATGAGGCGTACCTGGCCGCCCCAGACCATGGACGGGATGCCGGGCGCCACCATCATCGGCTCGTAGTCCATGGGCTGGCCCATGCCGACGATGTAGCGGACGGAGTCCTCGGCGTCGTACGTCGAGTAGTCGAAGATCTCCTGGCACCGGACCTGCTCGATCTCGGAGGCCAGGCCGCTGACGAGCGCTGGGAGCAGGTCGTTGCCCCACCCCGGGTCGATCCCGCTGACGAACAGTGCGGAGGCGCCCTCCGCACACGCCTTCTCGAGCGGCTCGCGCAGCTCGACCGGGGCACTGCGGTGGTCGTAGAGCGCGTAGACGGACGGGCTCACGACGCACGCGCCCGCGGCGAGGAGGCGCGCGAAGTCGACGCACGCCTCCTCCGGGCGCAGCTCGCCGGATGCCATGTAGGCCACGGCTCCCCCGCCGCCCAGCGTCGCGAGCGCCGCGTCCACGTCGCGGGTCGCGAGCACGCCTGTGGTGCTCCCGAGGTCGGCCAGCTCGCCCGCGTCCCTGCCCTCCTTGGCCTCGTCGCTGACGATGACCGCCGCCAGGGTCAGGCCGGGGTGGGCCGCCACGGCGCGGATCGAGGCCCGGCCCATGTTGCCGGTGCCCCACACCGCCACGGGGATGTTCGAATAGAACGTGTTCTCGTTCGCCATGGGGGGAGCGTAGGCTCCCCGGCGCCGTCGCGGTAGTGCGACACCGCGTCATTTTGGTGAGGCTTTGCTGCGACGTTCGGGGAGGGCCTCAGCGGCGCGCGGTGACGTAGCACGCGACCGCGGTCGCGGCCGCCACGTTGAGGGAGTCGATCCCCGCTGACATCGGGATGATCGCTCGGCGCTCGGCGCTCTGCTCCCACCGCGCGGAGAGTCCGTGCCCCTCCGAGCCGAGGACCAGGGCGACCTTGTCGACGCCGGCCACCGCCTCCTCGATCGGTACGGCGTCCGGGGCCAGCGTGAGCGCCACGGTGGTGAACCCGCGCTCGCCGAGGTCCGGCAGGGCGTCGTACCAGTCGGGCAGGCGGGTCCACGGCAGGCTGAACACCGCACCCATCGCGACCTTGATGGCGCGGCGGTAGAGCGGGTCCGCACACCGCGGCGCGAGCAGCACCGCGTCGAAGCCCAGCGCCGCGCCGCTGCGGAGGATGGCGCCGACGTTGGTGTGGTCGACCAGGTCCTCGAGCACCAGCACCGAACGGGCGCCGGCCAGCACGTCGTCGACCGACGGCAGGGACCTGCGCCGCAGCGAGGCCAGCGCGCCGCGGTGGACGTGGAAGCCGGTGACCTCCTCGGCGAGCGCCTCGTCGAGGACGTAGCAGGGCGCGGCTGAGCGGTCGAGGACGTCGGCCAGGCCGTCGAGCCAGCGGGGAGCCATCAGGAACGAGCGGGCGTCGTACCCGGCCTCGACGGCGCGGCGGACGACCTTCTCGCCCTCGGCGAGGAAGAGACCGTGCTCGGCCTCGAGGTTCTTGCGGAGCTCGACGTCGCGCAGGTCGCGGTAGTCCGCCAGCCGGGGGTCGTCGGCCGACGTGATCTCGACGAGCTCGACCATGGGTCGCCTCAGCCCCCGAAGGCGTCCGGGTGGGCGACCGCGACGACGTCGCCGATGACGATGATCGCGGGCGGCTTGACCGCCTCCGCCTCGAGCCGCTCGGACAGGGTGCCGAGGGAGGCGAGCACCGTGCGCTGGGTGGGCATCGTGCCGTCACAGATCACGGCGACGGGCGTGGTCGCGGGACGTCCGCCGGCGACGAGCGCCTCGGCGATCCTCGGGGCGTTCTCGACGCCCATCATCACCACGACGGTGCCCTGCATCCTCGCCAGCGCGTCGTAGTTGACCAGGGACTCGGGGTGGCCCGGCGGCAGGTGGCCCGAGACGACCGTGAACTCGTGGGTGACTCCGCGGTGGGTGACCGGGATGCCGGCGATGCCCGGCACGGACACGGGCGAGGTCAGGCCGGGGATGACGGTGACCGCGACGCCGGCCTCGCGGCAGGCGATGATCTCCTCGTAGCCGCGGCCGAAGACGAAGTTGTCGCCGCCCTTGAACCGGACGACGCGCTTGCCCTCCAGGGCCCGCTCGACGATGATCCGGTTGATCTCCTCCTGCATCGCCGAGCGACCGCGCGGCAGCTTCGCCACGTCGACCAGCTCGACGTCCGCGGGCAGGTCGCCCAGCAGCTCGCGCGGGGCGAGCCGGTCGGCGACCACGACGTCGGCGGACATCAGGGCCTTGTGGCCGGCGACGGAGATCAGGCCGGGATCGCCCGGGCCGCCGCCGACGAGCGTCACGCCGGGCGTGCGCTCGGGCGTGGCCTCACGGTGGTGGGGCGCGGCGATGGTGCCGTCGCGCAGGGCGGCGACGATCTCGTCGCGCACCGAGGCGGACCGGCGCGGGTCGCGGTTGCCGACGACGGCGACCGTGATGCCGGCCTCCCGGCCGACCGCGGGCGTCCACGCGGTGCCGAGGGTGGCGTCGTCCGAGCGCACGCAGAAGACCCGCTGCTGCTCGCACAGCTGCGAGACGTGGTCGTTGACGGCGCGGTCGTCGGTGACGGCGATGACGTACCAGGTGCCGTCCAGGTCGGCGTCCGCGAACGGCCGCTCGTGCCAGGTGATCTCGCCCGACCCGACCAGGCCCTCGATGGCCGGGGTGACCTCGGGCGACACCACGTGCACGTCCGCGCCGACCGCGATCAGCTGCGGCACCCGCCGCTGGGCGACGTGGCCACCCCCCACGACGAGGACACGGCGCCCGGCGAGGCGCAGACCGGACGGGTACGGCGGGAAGTCGCTCACGTCGTACATTCTCCCGACATGCCCCGCCCGGCCACTGACACGGGACCAGCACGCGGACTAACTTCGGTGACATGAGTCTCGATCGCCCGGTCACCCCGGACCCGTACCCGCTCCTGCCCGCCGCGCCGTCGTTCGGTGTGACCAGCGCGGACGTCGCCGACGGCCAGCCGCTGAAGGACGACCAGGTCGCCGCGCTCGGCAACACCTCGCCGCAGCTGTCGTGGTCCGACGTACCCGAGGGGACGAAGTCGTTCGTCGTCACCTGCTTCGACCCCGACGCCCCGACGCCGAGCGGGTTCTGGCACTGGGTCCTCGTCGACCTCCCCGCCGACGTGACCTCGCTCGACGCCGGCGCCGGCGCCGAGGGCGCCTCCCTCCCCGGCGGCGCCTTCATGTGCCGCAACGACGGTGGCCCCAAGGCGTTCATGGGCGCGGCCCCGCCCGAGGGCGACCAGGTCCACCGGTACTACTTCGTGGTGCACGCCGTGAAGGAGGAGACGCTGGGCGTCGACTCCGACGCGTCGGCGGCGGTCGTGTCGTTCAACCTGGCGTTCAAGACGCTGGGCCGGGCGATCCTCCACGGGACGTATCGGCACTGAGCGTTCAACTTCCTGACCGCATCCTGCGCTTCCTGGCCGTTGCACCGGCCAGGAAGCGCAGGAATCACCTCCTCAGAGGTGATTCCTGCAGCGTCACAGCCCCATCGACTTCGCGAGGATCAGCTTCATCACCTCGGACGTCCCGCCGTAGATCCGGGTGACCCGGGTGTCGGCGTAGAGCCGGGCGATCGGGTACTCGTTCATGTAGCCGTAGCCGCCATGCAGCTGGAGGCAGCGGTCGATGACGCGGCCGGCCACCTCGGTGCAGAAGAGCTTGGCCGAGGCGGCGTCGACAGGCGTGAGCTCGCCGGCGTCGTGGGCCTCGAGGGCGCGGTCGACGACAGCCTGGGCGGCGTCGACCTCGGCGCGGCAGGCCGCGAGCTCGAACTTCGTGTTCTGGAAGGATGCGACCGGCGTGCCGAAGACCTGTCGCTCCTCGACGTAGGCCTGCGTAAAGCGGATCGCAGCCTCGGCCTGGGCGTACGCCCCGAAGGCGATGCCCAAGCGCTCCTGCGGGAGGTTCTGGCCCAGGTAGGAGAAGCCCTCGTTCTCCTCGCCGAGCAGGTCGGAGGCCGGGACCCGGACGTCGGAGAAGGACAGCTCGGCGGTGTCGGAGGTGCGCAGCCCGATCTTGTCGAGCTTCCGTCCGACCTCGTAGCCCTCCGACTTCGTGTCGACGGCGAACAGCGAGATGCCGAAGCGGCGGTTGTTCTCCAGCGGCGGCGACGTCCGGGCGCAGACGATGACACGGTCGGCGAGCACGCCCCCGGTGATGAAGGTCTTGGCGCCGTTCAGGACGTAGCTGTCGCCGTCGCGGCGGGCGGTGGACCGCATCCCGGCCAGGTCCGAGCCGGTCCCGGGCTCGGTCATCGCGATCGCCCACATCTCCTCGCCCGCGACGAAGCCGGGCATCCAGCGCTTCATCTGCTCGGGCGTCGCGAGCTTGAGCAGGTAGGGAAGGCAGAGCTCGAGGTGGACGCCGACCCCGCCGAGGTGGACGCCCGCCCGTGCCGTCTCCTCCGTCAGGACGGCGGAGAACTTGAACGAGTGGATCCCCGCGCCGCCGTACTCCTCCGGAACCTCGATGCCCAGGATGCCGAGCTCGCCGAGCTTGGTGTAGAGCTCGCGGTCGACGACGCCGGCGTCGTACCACTCCTGGTAGTGCGGCACGACCTCCGACTCCAGGAAGGACCGGAAGGTCTTGCGGAAGTCCTCGTGCTCCTCGGTGAAGACGCTGCGGCGCATGGTGTTCCTCTCACGTCGTTGGGGGGAAGCACCATCATGACACCGTCACTGTCACGGTTTCCGCAGGGTCAGCGGACGGAGTCCCCGCCCGCCTCGCGCAGCAGCTGCTCGAACGGCGTCGGCGCCGCGAACCCGTCGGCGACCGAGCGCCGGGGCGACGCCGGGGCGGCCGACGCGGCACCGGCGCCCAACAGGGCGGCCAGCTCGCCGGCGGCACGCTGGACCCGCTTGTCGAGGCTCCCGTCGTCGCTCGCGCCGAAGTCCTCGCTGGCCGCGAACACGCCCGTCGGGACGACCACGGCCCGCAGGTAGGCGAACAGCGGCCGCAGCGCGTGGTCGAGCACGAGGCTGTGCCGTGCCGTGCCCGCGGTCGCGGCGATAACGACCGGCGTGCCGTCGAGCGTGCCCGGCTCGAGGACGTCGAAGAACGTCTTGAACAGGCCCGAGTACGACGCCGAGAACACCGGCGTGACCACGACGAGCGCGTCCGCGTGGCGGACCTGCTCGAGCGCGGTCGCCAGGTCGCCGGTCGGGAAGCCGGTGAGCAGGTGGTCCGCGAGGGCGTGGGCCAGCGGCCGGAGCTCGACGTGCTGGACGTCGACCTCCTGGCCGCGGGCGCCGACGGCGCGCTCGACTGCGTCGCCGAGCTTGTCGGCGAGCAGCTTCGTCGACGACGGTACGGAGAGCCCCGCCGAGACGACGACGATCCGCTGGGTGCTCATGCCTGCACCGCCTCCTCCTCGCGGTCGGTCGTGCCGGTCATGGTGTCCTCGGCGTGCACGGTGCCGTCCTTCGCGCCTCCGGCGGCCGCGACCAGCGAGGCGTGGGTGGGCGCGTCGGGGATGTCGGCGGGCCGGCCCTCGGCGAAGCCCTTGCGCATCTCCGGCAGGATCTCGCCGAGCAGGTCGAGCTGCTCCAGCACGGTCTTGAGCGGCAGTCCCGCGTGGTCGACGAGGAACAGCTGGCGCTGGTAGTGGCCGGCGTACTCGCGGAACGACAGGGTCCGCTCGAGGACCTGCTGCGGGGAGCCCACGGTGAGCGGGGTGTGCTCGGTGAACTCCTCCAGCGACGGCCCGTGGCCGTAGACCGGGGCGTTGTCGAAGTAGGGCCGGAACTGTCGGACGGCCTCCTGGCTGTCCTTGTTCATGAAGATCTGCCCGCCGAGGCCGACGATCGCCTGGTCCGCGCGGCCGTGGCCGTAGTGCTCGAAGCGCTCGCGGTAGAGGTTGACCATCTGCGCGGCGTGCGAGGCCGGCCAGAAGATGTGGTTGTGGAAGTAGCCGTCGCCGTAATAGGCGGCCTGCTCGGCGATCTCGGGGCTGCGGATCGAGCCGTGCCACACGAAGGGCGCGACGCCGTCGAGCGGACGCGGGGTCGACGTGTAGCCCTGCAGCGGCGTACGGAACCGGCCCTCCCAGTCCACGACGTCCTCGGACCAGAGCCGGCGAAGCAGCGCGTAGTTCTCGATCGCGAGGTTGATGCCCTGGCGGATGTCCTTGCCGAACCAGGGGTAGACCGGGCCGGTGTTGCCGCGCCCCATCATCAGGTCGACGCGGCCGTCGGTGAGGTGCTGGATCTTGGCGTAGTCCTCAGCGATGAGCACCGGGTCCGTCGTCGTGATCAGCGTGGTCGCCGTCGACAGGATGATCCTCTCGGTCTGCGCACCGATGTAGGCCAGCGTCGCCGTCGGGTTCGACGCGATGAACGGCGGGTTGTGGTGCTCGCCCGTCGCGAAGACGTCCAGGCCGACCTCCTCGGCCTTCTTCGCGATCGCGACGGTCGCCTTGATCCGCTCGTTCTCGCTCGGCGTGCGGCCGGTCGTCGGGTCCGTGGTGACGTCGCCGACGGTGAAGATGCCGATCTGCATGGTGATCCGCTCCCTGGGTGGTGGTGTCGCTGTCACCCCGATCAACGGGTGACATGTCAACTATATTCCACCCGGTGCCACGCGTCGAACGATGAGCACCGCGCGGTCGTCGTCGCCGCGCTCCACCTGGCCGATGAGCCGCGCCGCCGCACCGGCCCAGTCCTCGAGGACGGCGCCCCGGGCGGCCTCGCGCAGCCAGGCGATGCCCTCGTCGATGTCGGCCGAGCGCGACTCGACCACACCGTCGGTGTAGAAGAGCAGCGCCTCGCCCGGCGCGAGGACCCCCGTGGACTCGCCGAACTCCGGTGTGTCGCACACGCCCAGCGCCGTCCCCCGGGCGTTGTCGATGCCCCACTCCCCGGTGCCGGGCGACCAGTGCAGGGCCGGTGGGTGGCCCGCACTGCGGATCCGGTACTCGCCGGTGGCGAGGTCGAGCACCACCTGGACGGCGGTGGCCATGTCCTCGTCCGACGGCTGCCGCTGGAGGTAGGCGTTGGCGGCACCCAGCAGCGCATCGTCCGCGACGGCGACGATCAGGCTCTCCAGTGCACCGGCGAACTGCACCGCGGCCGGCACCGCCGACTCGCCGCCACCGCACACGTCGACCAGCACCAGCTGGAGCCTCTGCTCGTCGGCCGAGAGGTCGCTGACGATGAAGTCGCCGCCGTACTCGAAACCGGAGGCGGCGAGCATCGCTGACTGGTGCGACCAGCCGGTGGGCAGGGCCGGCATCCGCCCGCGCGCGAGCAACCGGTCGCGCAAGCGGGCCCATTCGGCGTGATCCTGCATGCCGACAGGGTAGGACCGCACCCACCCGCGTGGCGGCGGAGTTGCAAACGACCTGCGAGCGCTGGCACGGCCGGGTAGCCTTCCTGCGAGCCCGGTCCGGCCAACCCCCCTTGGTCGGACCGGGTTCACCTGTCTCCGCCTCGGCCAGGCTCCTAGAATCAGTTCGTGAGCGAGCCGACCGACGTCGACAGCACCTACGACATCCTGGGCGAGCCGTGGGTCGTGGAGACGATCCCGCTCGAGGACGACTTCGAGGGCGAGGTCGTCGCGACGCTGGTCAGCCGCCGCGGAGATGCCCCGACCGAGCACGCGATCCTCCACGTGCACGGGTTCTCCGACTACTTCTTCCACGCCGAGTACGGCGAGTGGTGGCTCGAGCGCGACCACGACGCCTACGGCCTCGACCTCCGCAAGTACGGCCGATCCATCCGCCCCCACCAGTCCGCGACCTATGTCGCCGACCTGGAGGAGTACTTCGCGGATCTCGACGCCGCCTGGGAGCGCATCACCGTCCGCGACGGGCACACGAAGGTCGTCGTGTCGGGGCATTCCACGGGCGGACTGGTCGTCGCCCTGTGGGCCGACTCCCGGCAGCCTCCCGAGCTCGCCGGTCTCCTGCTCAACTCGCCGTGGCTCGACCTCCAGGGCCGTCCCGCCCTGCGCACCCCGGTGGCGGGCCTGCTGATCGACCAGGTCGGACGCCGGCAGCCCATGCGCTCACTGCCGCGCGAGGTCAAGGGCCACTACGCCCGCAGCCTGCACCGCGACCACGACGGCGAGTGGGACTTCGACCTCACCTGGAAGCCGGTCGAGTCCTTCCCGGTCCGCTTCGGCTGGCTCCGAGCGATCCGTCGGGGCCATGCCCGCCTCCAGGCCGGGCTCTCCGTCGCGGCCCCCGTGCTCGTCCTGTCGTCCGACCGCAGCAGCTCGCCGGCCGCGATGGACGAGGACGTGTTCAGCACCGACATCGTGCTCGACGTCCGCCAGATCCGGCACTGGGCGACCGCGATCGGCCGGCACGTCACCTATGTCGCCGTTCCCGGCGCCGTGCACGACGTCGTCCTCTCCCGGCCCGCACCGCGAGCGCAGGCCTACGAGGAGATCCGACTCTGGTTGGAGGCCTACGTCATCCGCAGCCGCTAGCCTCGCGCCATGGACCCCGTCACCGGACTCTCGCTCGGCCGCATCGTCATCGGCATCGGCTCCCTGGTCGCCCCGTCGGCGACCGCGCGCCTCTTCGGCATCGACGCCGACGCCAACCCCCAGATCGGCATCATCAACCGGATGTTCGGCGCCCGCGAGATCGCGCTCGGTGCGGTCACGCTGGTGTCGAAGGGCTCGCTGCGCCGCAACCTGACCGTCGTCGGCATCGCCGTGGACGGCGCGGACGTCGCCAGTGGAGCGCTCGAGGTCGCCGGCGGCGGCCTCCCGAAGGTGCAGGGCGGCGCCCTCGTCGCCATCGCCGCCGGTGCGGTCGGCTCCGGCATCGCCGCGCTGGTCGTCAACCGCGGGAAGTGACGCGCAGGCGGCCTGACCCCGGTACCGGGGTCAGGCCGCCAGCATCACCGTGACCGCCACCAGGCCGACCACCACGATCACACTTCGCAGCACCAGCGGGGGCAGCTTGCGCCCCACGGCTGCGCCGAGGAAGCCGCCGATCACCGCACCGACGGCGATCACGGCGACGAGCAGCCAGTCGACCTCGGCGTCGCTGCCGAGCAGCCCGAGCTCGGCCACCACCACGAAGATCAGGCCGGCCACGCCGTTGACGACGGCGACCAGCACGTTCTTCACGCCGTTGAGCCGTTGCAGGCCCTCGTTGACGCCGATGCCGAGCACGCCCATCAGGATCACGCCCTGCGCGGCGCCGAAGTAGCCGCCGTACACGCCGGTCAGGAACGCCGCCAGCAGCACCCACGGCGGCCCGGTGGGCGAGTCCTTCGCCGCGGCGTCGCCGGTCCGACGCTCGGCCCGCGCGGCGACGTACGCAGAGAGCCTCGGCTGGACGATCACCAGGGTCACGCCGAGCAGGATGAGCACGGGTACGACGGCCTCGAACGCGCCGGGCGGCAGGACCAGGAGCAGGACCGCCCCCAGCACGCCGCCGGTGGTGGAGAAGACCAGCAGCCGCAGGATGCGGGAGCGCTGACCCTCCAGCTCCCGGCGGTAGCCCACCGCACCGGCGACCGAGCCCGGCACGAGGCCGAGGCTGTTGGACATGTTGGCGGTCACCGGCGGGACGCCCAGCGCCAGCAGGGTCGGGAAGGTGATCAGGGTGCCGGACCCGACGACCGCGTTGATCGTCCCGGCACCGACGCCCGCGAGGAGGACGGCGGTGATCTCGAGGAGCGTCACGGCTGGGCCGGAGGCTCCCCCGGATCGCCCGCAGGCGGCTGGCCCGGACGGGCTGCGCTCTCGGCCTCGGCGATGGCCTCCTGGACCGCGGCGCTGGTGCCCGTGACGGGCTCGGCCGGTTCGGACGGACCCATGTCGACGCGCTTGGCCGGCCCCGGGGTGGACCTGGGGATGCCCGCGACCTCGTGGATCGAGGAGCCGAGACCCTCCAGCGCCTTGGTGATCTCCGAGGGGATGACCCACACCTTGTTGGCGTCGCCCTCGGCGATCTTCGGCATCATCTGGAGGTACTGGTAGGCCAGCAGGGACTGGTCGGGCCGCCCGTCGTGGATCGCCTGGAACACCGTCTGGATGGCCTGTCCCTCACCCTGGGCGCGCAGGATCTGGGCCTCGCGCTCGGCCTGGGCGCGCAGGATCTGCGACTCGCGCTCACCCTCGGCGTTCAGGATGGCGGACTGCTTGTTGCCCTCGGCGGTGAGGATCGCCGACTGGCGCGCACCCTCGGCGGTGAGCACGAGGGCGCGCTTGTCGCGCTCCGCGCGCATCTGCTTCTCCATCGCGTCCTTGATGGAGGGAGGCGGCTCGATGCCCTTGATCTCCACGCGCTTGACCTTGATGCCCCACCGGCCGGTGGTCTCGTCGAGCACGGCCGACAGGCCGCTGTTGATCGACTCGCGGCTGGTCAGCGTCTGCTCGAGATCCATGCCGCCGACCACGTTGCGCAGCGTGGTCATCGTGAGCTGCTCGATGGCCTGGATGTAGTTGGAGATCTCGTAGGTCGCTGCGATCGGGTCCGTCACCTGGAAGTAGATGACGGTGTCGATGTCGACGGTGAGGTTGTCCTCGGTGATCGCCGACTGCGGCGGGAAGCTGACGACCTGCTCGCGCAGGTCGATGACGTAGTGCACCTTGTCGACGAACGGCAGCACGAAGTTGAGGCCGGCCGGCAGGGTCTCCTTGTACTTGCCGAACCGCTCCACGATGCCGGTGTAGGCCTGCGGGATCACCCGGATCGACTTCGCGACCACGGTGATCACCAGCAGGAGCAGGAG
>DATLIG010000291.1:0-1615 GCA_035539555.1 Nocardioides sp.
GGCCGCGCTGATCGCCCGCATCGGCGAAGATCTTCTGGGCCCCGCGGACGCCGGCGCCGAAATCGACCGGCTGGCCGAGATCGGCCAGCACCTGCTCCAGCGCGGCCAGGGCCACGATCACGTCGAACTCGGCGGCGTAGCCCATGTGGCCGAGGCGGAACAGCTTGCCCTTCATCTCGCCCTGCCCGCCGGCGATCGTGATGTTGTACGTCTGCGAGTAGCCCTTCACGATCAGCTCGCTGTCGACACCGGGCGGTGCCATGACCGCGGTGACGGCCGGGCTCGGCGTCGCCGTGCAGAACAGCCCGAGACCGAGGGCCTCGGCGCCGGCTCGGGTGGCGCGCGCCATCCGGTCGTGCCGCTTGAACACGTTGGCCAGCCCCTCGCGCTCGAGCATCTGGATGACCGTGCGCAGCCCGATCACGATGGACACCGCCGGCGTGAAGTGCGCCTCGTTCTTGGCGACGGTCTTCCGCTCGGCGGCGAGGTCGAAGTAGTACTTGGGCAGCCGCGAGGTCTTGTTGAGCGCCCACGCCTTGTCGCTGAGCGCGCAGAAGCCGAGGCCGGGCGGCAGCATCAGCCCCTTCTGGGAGCCGGCCACGACGACGTCCACGCCCCAGGCGTCCATCGCGAGGTCGGCGATGCCGAGACTGGAGACGGCGTCGACGACGAGGATGGCGTCGGTCGCGCGGGTCACCGCCGCGTAGGCACGGACGTCGTGGAGCACGCCCGTCGACGTCTCGCTGTGCTGGGCCAGCACGGCCTTGGCCCGCGGATGGGCCCGCAGCGCCTCGGCCACCCGGTCGGCCGGTACGGTCTGCCCGTACGGCGCCTTCACCTCGACGACGTCGACACCGTAGGCACGGCAGAGCTCCAGCCACCGCTCGCCGAACTTGCCGGCGTTCACGACGAGGACGGTGTCGCCGGCCGACAGCGTGCTGACGAGCGCCGCCTCCATGGCCCCGGTCCCCGAGCACGCCAGCGGGATCACCTCCTGCGAGGTCTGCACGAGTCGCTTGAGGCCGGCCCGCACCTCGAGGAAGAGCGTCTCGTACTCCGGGGTGCGGTGGTGCAGGATCGGCTGGGCCATCGCCAGCAGCACCTCGCTGGGGACCGGCGTCGGTCCTGGCGCCATCAGCTGGTACTTCTTCATCGGCTCACGACCTCCTCGGCGGCGATTGGATCGTGCTCGATAGTAGCACGCGGTTCTGCGTCGAACCGGAGCGCCCCAGCGCGGTGACGAAGATCGCGTCGCGGCCCTCGGCGTGCGGCGAGAAGAAGCGCACGACGTCAGCGTCGTAGAAGGTCAGTCCGCTGGCGCCGAACGCGGTCCCGTACGCCGCCAGATAGGCGCGGCCGCCGCCGACACCGGCCTCCAGGTTCACGAGACGATACGCACGCTCGCCGCCGGCCGCGAGGATCGGGTCGAGTGGCGCTAGGAAGAAGATGGTGGCGGCCGCGTCACCGCCGAGCGCCTGCTCGAGCGTCAGGTACGCCGCCTCCCGCCGGAACTCGCCGGCCCGCACCAGCTCGAGGCCGCGCCCCGGCCAGTACGCGTAGGCCCCCGGCGCCACGCCGTCGACGGCGTTGACGATCAGGTAGACGTCGACGAGGC
>DATLIG010000292.1:0-15150 GCA_035539555.1 Nocardioides sp.
GGCCCGAGACCAGCACGTAGACCCGGCTGGTCGCGTTGTCGGCCGACGGCAGGATCCGCCAGCGGGTCGCACCCGCGCGCTTCAACGCGTACGACGTCCCCGTGGTCGTCGAGCGCACGGTCAGCCCGGTCCGGTTCGCCACCGTGAGCGTGTTCCGCTTCTCCGCGGTCACCAGGACCCGGATGCTGCCCTTCGCGGTGCCGACCGTGGTGCCCGGGTAGTAGAAGCCGAGGATCCGCCGGTAGCCCAGGCCCTTGTTGGCCGCGCCGAGCGCGCCGTACTGCGACATCCCGATGCCGTGGCCCCAGCCGCGCCCCTGGAGCTCCCACGAGGTGGCCGCTGCGGCGGGTGAGGGGGTCGAGACACCGGGGACGACGGTGAGGCCGGCCACGGTGGCCAGGGCGGTCAGGAGGGTCCGAGACAGGAGACGCATCGTCCGACGGTAACCCGCGGTTCAAGTCCTGACCGGCGATCGAACTAGGATTCATGACCATGAGCGAGCTCGAGAGCCAGCAGATCCCGGACCCGACCAGCGCCGGGACCGGCGCGGTCGTCGTACCGGACAAGCCGGCTCTGGAGGGCCTCGAGGCCAAGTGGGCCGAGCGGTGGAAGGCCGACGACACCTACGGCTTCGACCGCACCCAGCCGCGGGAGAACGTCTACGCCATCGACACCCCGCCTCCGACGGTCAGCGGCAGCCTCCACGTCGGGCACGTCTTCTCCTACACCCACACCGACCTGATCGCCCGTTTCCAGCGGATGCAGGGCAAGTCGGTCTTCTACCCGATGGGCTGGGACGACAACGGCCTCCCGACCGAGCGCCGCGTCCAGAACTACTTCGGCGTGCGCTGCGACCCGTCGCTGCCCTACGACCCCGACTTCACGCCGCCGGAGAAGCCGGACCCGAAGCGCCAGGTCCCGATCAGCCGGCCGAACTTCATCGCGCTGTGCGAGCAGCTGGTCGAGCAGGACGAGAAGGTCTTCGAGGACCTGTGGCGCACGCTCGGCCTCAGCGTCGACTGGAACACGACCTACACCACGATCGGCGCCAAGGCGCAGACCGTGAGCCAGCGTGCGTTCCTGCGCAACCTGGCCCGTGGCGAGGCCTACCTGCAGGAGGCGCCGACCCTGTGGGACGTCACCTTCCAGACCGCCGTCGCGCAGGCCGAGCTCGAGGCGCGCGACTACGCCGGCGCCTACCACCGCGTCGCCTTCCACAAGGCAGACGGCTCCCCTGTCTTCATCGAGACCACCCGGCCCGAGCTCATCCCGTCGGTCGTCGCGCTGATCGCGCACCCCGACGACGAGCGGTACGCCGACCTGTTCGGCCAGACCGTCACCTCGCCGGTCTTCGGCGTGGAGATCCCGGTCCTCGCCCACGCGGCCGCCGAGAAGGACAAGGGCGCCGGCATCGCGATGTGCTGCACGTTCGGTGACCTCACCGACGTCCAGTGGTGGCGTGAGCTGCAGCTGCCGGTGCGCACCGTCATCGGTCGCGACGGACGGTTCACCCGCGACACCCCGGAGTGGCTCGGGTCCGAGCCGGCCGCGGCGGCGTACGAGGACCTCAAGGGCAAGACCGTCCACTCCGCCCGCGAGGCGATGGTCGCCAAGCTCAAGGAGACCGGCGACCTCGACGGCGACCCCAAGCCGACCCAGCGGATGGCGAACTTCTACGAGAAGGGCGACAAGCCGCTCGAGATCGTCTCCACCCGCCAGTGGTACATCCGCAACGGCGGCCGGGACGCGAGCATCCGCAACCAGATGCTCGACCGCGGCAACGAGATCCAGTGGCTCCCGCCGCACATGAAGCACCGCTTCGACAACTGGGTCGGCGGCCTGAACGGCGACTGGCTCATCTCGCGCCAGCGCTTCTTCGGCATCCCGTTCCCGGTCTGGTACCCCCTCGACGCCGAGGGCGAGCCCGACTACACCCGGCTCCTGCTGCCGACCGAGGCCGAGCTCCCCGTCGACCCGTCCACGCAGGCGCCCGCCGGCTTCACCGAGGACCAGCGCGGCAAGCCCGGCGGCTTCATCGGCGACCCGGACGTGATGGACACCTGGGCGACCTCCTCGCTCACCCCGCAGATCGCGGGCGGGTGGGAGTCCGACCCCGACCTGTGGTCGCGCGTGTTCCCGATGGACCTCGCCACCCAGGCCCACGACATCATCCGGACCTGGCTGTTCAGCCGCGTCGTCCGCGCGCACTTCGAGAACGGCGCCGCGCCCTGGTCGCACGCGATGATCTCCGGCTTCATCGTCGACCCCGACCGCAAGAAGATGTCGAAGTCCAAGGGCAATGTCGTCGTCCCCGACGAGATCCTCGGCAAGTACGGCGCCGACGCGGTCCGCTGGCGCGCCGCGATCGCCCGCCCGGGCCTCGACTCACCGTTCGACGAGACGCAGATGAAGGTCGGCCGCCGGCTGGCGATGAAGGTCCTCAACGCGTCGAAGTTCGTGCTCGGCAGCGTCGGCGCGACCGAGTTCAGCGCCTCGCGGGTCAGCCAGCCCGTCGACACCGCCCTGCTCGGCCGCCTCGGCGGCGTGGTCCGCAAGGCCACCGAGGCGTTCGAGTCCTACGACTACACGACCGCGCTCGAGGTCACCGAGAAGTTCTTCTGGGAGTTCTGCGACGACTACCTCGAGCTGGTCAAGGAGCGGGCGTACGCCGACGACGGCGACGCCTCCGACTCGGCCCGGGCCACCCTGGCCGCCGCACTGCAGGTCCAGCTCCGGCTGCTCGCGCCCTTCCTGCCCTACGTGACCGAGGAGGTCTGGTCGTGGTGGCAGGAGGGATCGGTGCACCGCGCCGCCTGGCCGACGGTCACCGAGCTCGGCTCCCCTGCGGCCTCCGACGGCACCGCGATCGACGCGGTCGCCGCCGCGCTGGCCGGCATCCGGGGCGCGAAGTCGCAGGCCAAGGTCAACATGAAGACCCCGCTGTCGCGGGTCGAGGTCTCCGGACCCGAGAAGGCCGTCCGCGACGCCGAGTCGGCCACCCCCGACCTGGTCGCCGCCGGCAAGATCACCGGTGACCTGGTCTTCACGGTCGACGCGGACGCCACGGAGCTGCGCGTCGTCGCGGAGATCGCCGAGCAGCCCGCGGAGTGATGCGGGTCCGCGCGCTGGCGGCCGCGGCCGTCGTCCTGGCGCTGGCGGCCGGCTGCCGCGCGACCGAGTGGCCCTCGGACGCGGACCGGTCGGAGTTCTGCGACGTCGTGACCGGCCCCCACTTCACCGAGGGCGGGTACGACGACGCCCTCGAGCGGCTCGGCACGCCCCAGGACCTGCCGTTCGAGGCGCGGCGCTACCTGCTCGACCTCGACGAGGGCAAGGATCCCGACCCGGCGGGCGAGCAGGCCTTCGACCAGTACGTCTCCGAGCACTGCTGAGCCGTCCGCTCAGGGCGTCAGCCGCAGGATCAGGTCGCCGTCGGCGTCCTCGCGGTCGTTGGTGAGCACCCACAGCGAGCCGTCCGGTGCGGGGGTCACCAGCCGCAACCGGCCGTAGTCGTGGGTGAGCAGCTGCTCGGCGGAGTCGGCGGACCCGTCGGGGTCGATCCGGTAGAGCCGCTCGCCGCGCAGGCAGGCGATCCAGATCTGCCCGTCGAAGTAGGCCATCCCGCTCGGCGAGGCGTCAACCGGCTTCCACGTCGCGATCGGGTCGGTGTACGCCGGGTCGTCCGCCGGTCCCTCGGTCTCCGGCCACCCGTAGTTGGCGCCGGGCTCGATGACGTTCAGCTCGTCGAGCTTGTTGAAGCCGAACTCGGTGGCGTAGAGGACGCCCTCGTCGTCCCACGCCAGCCCCTGCGGGTCCCGCAGCCCCCAGGCGTACACGGGCGAACCGTCGACCGGGTTGCCCGGCGCGGGGTCGCCGTCAGGCGTGATCCGCAGGATCTTGCCGCCGAGGTCCGCGCGGTCCTGCGCACGCCAGCGCTCGTCGGCCTCCCCCGTGGTCACGTAGAGCATCCCGTCGGGGCCGAACCGGATCCGCCCGCCGTTGTGGATGTTGCCCGCCGGGATCCCGGTCAGCACCGGCTCCGCGTCCGCGTCGGAGTCGAGCCGGAAGCGCACGACCCGGCCGTCGGCCGGCGTCGTGAGGTAGACGTAGACCCACTTGTCCTGCGTGTACGACGGCGAGACGGCGATGCCCTGCAGGCCGCCCATCTCGGCCGTGGCGGGGTCGATCTCGTCGAAGGTGCGCACCTCGGAGAGCTCGCCGTCCGGACCGACCGCACGCACCCGGCCGGTGATCCGCTCGGTGACCAGCGCGGAGCCGTCCGGCAGGAAGGCCACGTCCCACGGCACGTCCAGCCCGTCGGCGACGGTCTCCACCGACGCCGGCTCCGCCTCGGGCGCGTCCTTCACGCTCGGCCTGGCCCACCAGCCGGCGGTGTCGCCGTGCCGGTGGAGCAGCACGCCGCCGCCGATGAGGAGCACACCGACCACACCCAGCACGAGCCAACGCCACCGCACGCGGCGAGCCTAGGGTCGCCGTCGGGCGTTGCGTCGCCGCACGACGCACTGTTCGGTCAACCGTCAGACAGGCTTCGTCAAGGGTTTCCCCACGACGCGCTCCGCAGAGCGTCAGGCGGACTTCTTCTTCTTCGACTCGCGCAGGACCAGCGTCGGCGCGACGTCGTCGGTCACGACGTCGCCGGTCACGACGACCTTCTCGACGTCGCCACGGCTCGGGACGTCGTACATCACGTAGAGGAGGACCTCCTCGATGATGGCCCGCAGGCCACGGGCGCCGGTGCCCCGCTCGAGGGCCTTGTCGGCGATCGCGGCGATGGCGTCCTCGGTGAACTCGAGCTCGACACCGTCGAGGTCGAACAGCTTCTTGTACTGCTTGACCAGTGCGTTGCGCGGCTCGGTGAGGATCTGGACCAGCGCGTCCTGGTCGAGCGGGCTGACGCTCGCGATCAGGGGCAGGCGGCCGATGAACTCGGGGATCAGGCCGAACTTGGTGAGGTCCTCGGGTAGCACCTGGGCGAAGATCGCGCCGAGGTCCTTGTCCTGATGACTCATCACCTCGGCGCCGAACCCCACGCCCTTCCGGCCGATGCGGCTCTCGATGATCGAGTCGAGGCCGGCGAAGGCGCCGCCGACGACGAACAGGATGTTCGTGGTGTCGATCTGGATGAACTCCTGGTGCGGGTGCTTGCGGCCACCCTGCGGCGGCACCGAGGCGGTGGTGCCCTCGATGATCTTCAGCAGCGCCTGCTGCACGCCCTCACCGGAGACGTCGCGCGTGATCGACGGGTTCTCGGCCTTGCGGGCCACCTTGTCGATCTCGTCGATGTAGATGATGCCGGTCTCGGCCTTCTTGACGTCGTAGTCGGCGGCCTGGATCAGCTTGAGGAGGATGTTCTCGACGTCCTCGCCGACATAACCGGCCTCGGTGAGCGCCGTGGCGTCCGCGATCGCGAAGGGCACGTTGAGCATGCGGGCCAGGGTCTGCGCGAGGTAGGTCTTGCCGCAGCCGGTCGGGCCGATCACCAAGATGTTGGACTTGGCGACCTCGACGACCTCGTCCTTGCTGTGCTTGCCCTTGCCGTCGGAGCCGAGACCGGGCTGCACGCCGGCCTGGACCCGCTTGTAGTGGTTGTAGACCGCGACCGCGAGGGACTTCTTGGCCTGCTCCTGCCCGATGACGTAGGAGTTCAGGAACTCGAAGATCTCCTTCGGCTTCGGCAGCTCCGCGAGGTCGACGTCGGAGCCCTCGGCGAGCTCCTCCTCGATGATCTCGTTGCAGAGGTCGATGCACTCGTCGCAGATGTAGACACCCGGACCAGCGATGAGCTTCTTGACCTGCTTCTGGCTCTTTCCACAGAACGAGCACTTCAACAGGTCGCCACCGTCACCGATGCGTGCCACGGGTCCTCCTCAGGTCTGAACTCCCCGACGGTACTCCCTGCGGCGCCGCAAGTGCAGCGTGACACGGGGAGTGCCGGCTCGGGTTCGGGGAGCTCATCGGTCGTACGTCGTACTCTTCGGCAGCCCTGGTCCGGATCAGACCAGTGCGGGGGTCTTCAGCGACTCCAGGACGGAGTCGATCAGGCCGTACTCGATCGCGCCCTGCGCGGTCAGGATCTTGTCGCGCTCGATGTCGCGGCTGACCTCGTCGATCGAACGGCCCGAGTGGTCGCTGATCATCTTCTCGAGCAGCTCGCGCATCCGGAGGATCTCGTTGGCCTGGATCTCGATGTCCGAGGTCTGGCCGAAGGTGCCCTCCGTGTAGGGCTGGTGGATCAGGATCCGGCTGTTGGGCAGCGCCAGCCGCTTGCCCTTGGCGCCGGCGGCCAGCAGGATCGCCGCCGCCGAGGCCGCCTGGCCGATGCACACGGTCTGCACGTCCGGCTTGATGAACTGGATCGTGTCGTAGATCGCGGTCAGCGCCGTGAACGAGCCGCCCGGGCTGTTGATGTAGATGCTGATGTCCTGGTCGGGGTTCATCGACTGCAGGCACAGCAGCTGGGCGATGACCGCGTTGGCGACCTCGTCCGAGATCGGGGTGCCGAGGTAGATGATGCGGTCCTCGAACAGCTTGGTGTAGGGGTCGATCCGCCGGATGCCGTAGGACGTGCGCTCTTCCCACTGCGGGATGTAGTAGTTCATGCCTGGATCACTCAGTCCTTCTTGTGGGCCGGACGGCCCTCGTCGACGGCTTCCTTGGCGCTCTTGACGACCTTGTCGACCAGGCCGTACTCCAGCGCCTCCTGGGCGGTGAACCAGCGGTCGCGGTCGGCGTCCTCGGTGACCTGGTCCACGCTCTGGCCGGTGTGCTCGGCGATCAGGTCGAGCAGCACCTTCTTGATGTGCAGCGACTGCTGGGCCTGGATCTTGATGTCGGAGGCCGAGCCGCCCATGCCGGACGACGGCTGGTGCATCATGATCCGCGCGTGGGGCAGCGCGTAGCGCTTGCCCTTCGCGCCGGCGCAGAGGAGGAACTGGCCCATCGACGCAGCCAGGCCCATGCCGACCGTGGCGACGTCGTTGGGGATGTAGTTCATCGTGTCGTAGATCGCCATGCCGGCGTCGACCGAGCCACCGGGGCTGTTGATGTGGAGGAAGATGTCCGCCTCCGGGTCCTCCGCCGACAGCAGCAGCAGCTGGGCGCAGATCGCGTTGGCGTTCTGGTCGCGCACCTCGGAGCCGAGGAACACGATCCGCTCGCGGAGCAGCCGGCTGTAGATGTTGTCGTCGAGGAAGCTGATCCCCGCGCCGCCGTTCATCTCATGGCCACCCACGTGGCCACCGGGAAGAGTCTGAGTCACCCGGCCGACACTAGCCGCCCGCGGCGGCAGATCCACGCGTTGTGCGCCGCTGTTCGCCGACAGCCGAAACCACCGGACCGCGTCCCTGCGCAGCGGGGACGTCAGCCCTCGGCCGCGGCCTTGAGCCCGGCCACCGTCGTGGCCATGCCCTGCTCGAGCTCGTCGGCGTGCTCCTCGTTGCCGCCGAGGGCCAGCGGCGCCACGATCCGGCTGCCGAGGCTGAGCTTGGACGGCACCGGGCGGCGGTGCACGACGCGGGTGCGACCGGACTCGACGGCCTCCAGCTCCCACACCCACCGGGCGCCGCTGGACGGGGTGTCCCAGACCAGCCGGCGGCCGGGGACGACGTCGGCGACCACGCTGCGGGTCGGCCAGACGAAGCCCTTGCGGCGGTTGATGCCGAGGTACCACTGGCCGACCCGGAGGCCGCCGCGCTTGAGCGGCAGCATCTTCACGGTCTCGGGGCTCCACGACGCCAGCTGGGTGAAGTCGGTCAGCAGCGCCCAGACGTGATCCGTCGGTGCGTCGACCTCGGCCTCGGCGCGGAGCTCGCGGGCCGCATTCGGTGTCGCCATGGGGCCATCTTGGCAACAACCCGGGCCCGCGTCACCGCACTGTCCGCCGTGGGAGCCGGACGGCGCCGGGTCAGAACGAGGGCGCCAGCATCGCGAGCCACAGCACGAAGGGCGCGCCCGCGACGACGGCCGCGATGATCGCGAGCACCAGGCCCGCGGTCCGCCGGGCCAGGAACCAGCCGAGCCCGGCCAGCAGCACGCCGGCAGCGCCGGGGACCGCGATCACCAGCGCGATGACGTAGCCGACGCCGACCAGCGGGTCGTCGGAGGTGCGCGCTGCCTCGTCGGTGGCGATCCACGCCCACGCGGCGAAGCCGAGCTCGAGGACCGCCAGGACGAGCGCGACGACGGCGGTCACCACGGCGGCGCGTCGGGTCGGGGCGTCGGGCGTGGCCGGGCTGTCGGGCCTGAGCGTCGTCATGCTCCCAGCGTCGTACGGCGAGCGCCGCACGACGTGAGTAGTCGGGCTCAGCTTCAGCCGCCCGCGGCGGCCGAGGCTGCCGGGCCGGCGGGCTCGTCGAGCCAGCGGGCCAGCGCGACGTGGACGTCGGGGTGGTTGAGCAGGCCGAAGTGGTCCGTGCGGGCGAGGTGCAGCACCTCTGCTCCCGGGAACAGCTCGGTACCCCGGCGGTCGCGCCCGGTGGCCGAGCGCGGCGTCACCAGCAGGTCGCCGATCGTGCTGGCGACCGGGTGTCGCGGCGACTGCGTCAGGGTGGCCGAGACGAGCCGGTAGCGCGCGTGCGCCAGCGGCGGCACGTCGTGGGCGAGGCCCTCGATCAGGTCGTGGATCCCGGGCGCCTGGCGGTCGATGATCCGGCCGAAGGCGGCGACCTCGGGGAAGCGCGCCAGCCCCCGGCTGGCCCGGTCGGCGCTGACTGCGAACCAGGAGCCGAGGTGCGGGGTGCCGAGCGTGACGACGTCGCTGACCAGGCTGGTCCAGGCGGCGGGCGCGTCACCGTCGGCGACGACGGCGGACGAGGCCCGGATGATCAGGCCGCCCAGCGAGTGGCCCACCAGCGCGATCCGGGTGACCTCGGTGGGCCAGGCGTCGACGAGGCGCTGCAGGAGCGAGGCCAGCACGACGCCGTTCTCGCGCAGCGGCAGGCCGGTGTTGGCGCGGAGGTAGACCGGCGTCCAGCCGCGGCGGGCCAGCGTCTCGCCGTACGTGGAACCGTGGCGGTCACGGTGCCGTCGCCAGTAGTCCTCGGTCTCGCAGAGGCCGTGGAGGAAGACGACGAGCTGCCCGGTGGCGTCGGGGAAGTCGGCCGCGACCCGGCCCGGCGTCAGCGTCACGTCGCGACCGTCGCGGCGCACGGCCATCTCGATCGCGAGCCGCGGACGCTCGCGGCGCAGCTCCTCCCCGATCAGGCCGTTGACGGCCGAGCTGACGAACCGGCCGCGGGGACCGTCCTCCAGCCGCGGCCCGAGACCCGTCTCGGCAAGACGGGACAGCCCGGCGCTCGCGCCGCGCAGGGAGAGCCCGAGGGCGCCGTACACGGTGGTGGCGATGCCGCGATGGAGCATCTCGACCGGTCGCCCGGCCGGCCCGACGCCGAGCCCGACCACGCCGTGTGCACGGCGGGAGATCGCCTCGTGGGTGTCACGCGCGGTCGCGACGACCAGGTCTTCGAGCACGGCCGTGGCCAGCGCCGCGGCGTCGACGAGGGTCGGTTGCTGCCTCATGAAAACGGAGACTACCCCGTTGAGTGCACAGTCGTACACTCAACGGGGTAGTCGAAGCGAGCGGGGCTCAGGCCTCGGTGGTCTCCTCGGCGGCCGCCTCGGGGGCCTCCTCCGAGGCGGCGGCCTCGGCAGCCTCCTCCTCGGGGTCACCGATGCTGCCGTCGGCCTTGAGGTTCTTCAGCTCGATGACGTTGCCGGCACCGTCCTTGACCTCGGCGCCCTCGACGAGCAGCTGCAGCGCCTTGCCGCGGCGGATCTCCTGGACCAGGTCGGGCACGTGGTTGTGCTCGAACATGTGGTTGACGAACTCCTGCGGGTCCTGGCCGGACTGCTGGGCGCGGCGGATCATGTGCTGGGTCAGCTCGCCCTGGTCGACGCCCATCTCCTCCTTGTCCGCGATCTCGTCGAGGATGAACTGCGCGGCGACGGCGTCACGGACCCGGCGCTCGAGGTCGGCCTCGAACTCCTCCTGGGTCTGGCCCTCCTCCTCGAGGTACTTCTCGAGGGTGAGGCCGGAGAACTGCAGCTGCTGCTCCAGGTTGGCGCGGCGGGCGTTGAGCTCCTCGGTCACCATCGTCTCGGGCAGCGGGATCTCGACCTTCTCCAGCAGGGCCTCGAGGACGGCGTCGCGGGCCGCAGCGGCCTGCTCGAGACGCTTGCCGCGGGTCAGCCGCTCGCGGACGTCGGCCCGGAGCTCCTCGAGGGTGTCGAACTCCGAGGCCTCCTGGGCGAAGTCGTCGTCCAGCTCGGGGAGCTCCTGCTCCTGGACCTGGGTGACCTTGACCTTGACCTCGACGTCCTGGCCGACCAGCTCGCCGCTGACCAGCTGCGTCGTGAAGGTCTTCTCCTCGTCGATCGCCATGCCGGTGAGCGCCTCGTCGAGGCCGTCGATCATGCCGCCGTTGCCGACCTTGTACGAGAAGCCGGCGATCTCGGCACCGTCGACGACCTCGCCGTCGTTGGTGGCGACGAGGTCGATGACCACGAAGTCGCCGTCCTGCGCGGCGCGCTCGACGTCGATCAGGGTGCCGAAACGCTCACGCAGCGCGTCGACCTGCTCGGCGACGTCCTCGTCGGTGACCGCGAGGTCCTCGACCGACGCCTCGAGGCCGTCGTACGACGGGAGGTCGATCTCGGGCTTGACGTCGACCTCGGCGGTGAACTCCAGGCCGTCGTTGTCCTCGAACTTGGTGACCTCGATGTCCGGCTGGGCCAGCGGGGTCAGGTTGTTCTCCTGCAGCGCCTCGACGTAGGCCTTCGGCAGCACGTCGTTGACGGCCTCGTCCAGGACGACGCCGCGGCCGACCTGGCGGTCGATGACCTGCGGCGGGACCTTGCCGCGGCGGAAGCCGGGGACGTTGATCTGCTTCGCGATCTTCTGGTACGCCGCGTCGAGGCTCGGCTTGAGCTCCTCGAAGGGCACCTCGACGGTCAGCTTGGCCCGGGTCGGGCTCAAGGTCTCGACGGCGCTCTTCACAGGTGTTCTCCTACTGTCTGATGATGGGGCGGCGGGCCGTGGCCCGCTGGTGGCGATCGGGGTGATCTGTCGGGGCGACAGGACTCGAACCTGCGGTCTCCTGCTCCCAAAGCAGGCGCGCTAGCCACTACGCTACGCCCCGTCGAGCGGACCGCTGACCGGCAGCCGACCGCAACTTCGAGGGGATGACGGGAATCGAACCCGCGTAATCAGTTTGGAAGACTGAGGCTCTACCATTGAGCTACATCCCCGGATGCCGACGGCACGCTCGCGCGGGCCGAAAGGCACGGGCAATCGTGCCACACAGGCGGGCCGCTCCCCCAACCCGGGGCGTCGGCTGGACGCCGGTCAGGGACGCCGGTGGACGAGCAGGAGCGCGCGGTCGTCGTCCGGGGAACCGACGGCGCCGACGAGGCGGTCCGCCAGGCCGTCCCACGACTTGCGCAGCAGCGACTCCGCCGCGCCCATCATGTGGTCGATGCCGAGCTCGATGTCGCGGCGCGGCTCCTCGACCATCCCGTCGGTGTACAGCAGCAGGCTGTCGCCCTGGTCGAGCCGGCCGCGCAGGCAGTCGTACGCGACGTCCTCGACGATCCCGAGGACCGGGCCCTCCGCCTGGAGCATCTCCCAGCGGCCGGAGCCGGCGTGGCGCTGGACGGCGGGCGGGTGTCCGGCACTGCGGAGCTCGAAGACGCCGGTGGCGAGGTCGACGGAGACGTGGACCGCCGTGGCGAAGCCCTCCTCCCACGCGCGCTGCAGGAGGTAGTCGTTGGCCGCCGGGAGGAATCGGCTCGGGGGCAGCGCCCCGACGAGGCCGCCCATCGCGCCGGACAGCTGGAGGGCGCGGGTGCCGGCCGCCTCCCCCTTGCCGGACACGTCGACCACCACCAGCTCGAGGCTCCCGCGATCCCGCTTCGTCGCCACGACGAAGTCGCCCGCGAAGGGCGATCCTCCGGCGGACGAGAGCGCGGACTCGACGAGCCACTCCCCCGGCAGGGTCGGGATCTCTCCCTGGGCCAGGATCCGGTCGCGCAGGTCGACCAGCATCGACTGGCCCCGCAGCGGTCCGACACCGATCTGGCCGCGGCGCAGCGACATGATGATGACCAGCACCGCGATCGTCGCCATCACCCCGAGCGCGGTCGCGATCCGGATCGTGTACTCCTCCTGCAGGACGCCCGCCGTCACCAGGGCGAGCAGGATGTAGCCCGCGAACCACGGCAGCATCCGGCTGCTCAGGAAGAGGATCCCGAGCACCAGGGGCAGGAAGATCAGGTTGATCGGGACGTCGATCGGCTCGAGCCAGATGCCGACGACCACGACGGCGGTGATCAGGGCCAGCCCGCAAGCGATCCCGATGTCGCTCAGCACCCACCGGCGGCTGACGGCGATCATCGCGCCGCCCGGGACCGGAACGTGGGCTGGCAGCCGGCGCACCAGAACAGGTTGCGCCCGCCGAGGACCTCGGTGCGGACCGGTCGCTCGCACACGTGGCACGGCTGTCCCGCGCGGCGGTAGACGTAGACCTCACCGCCGTGGTCGTCCACGCGCGGGGGGCGTCCCATCGCCTCGGGCAGGTGGGCGGGCCGGACGGTGTCGATCCGCCCGGTGCGCACTCCCTCCCGCATCAGCACGACCAGATCGTCCCAGATCGCACGCCACTGCGAGACGCGAAGCGTCCGGCCGGGCCGCATCGGGTGGATCCGGTGCCGGAAGAGCACCTCCGCGCGATAGACGTTCCCGACGCCCGCGAGGACCGCCTGGTCCATCAGCAGCGAGCCGATCGGGGCGCTGCTGCGGCCGATCCGCTCCCAGGCCCGGTCCGGCTCGGCGTCCTCCCGCAAGGGGTCGGGTCCGATCCGCGCGGTGACGGCGTCGCGTTCGGCAGCCGTGACCAGCTCGCACCGGGTCGGGCCGCGCAGGTCCGCGTACGCCGCCTGCACCCCCGCGCCGGACGGGCGGACCAGGCGCAGCCGCACCTGGCCGACGGGGTCGGGGACGACCGCCGCGTCGTCGTACACCTCGAAGGTGCCGTAGAGGCCGAGGTGGACGTGCACGAAGCGCTCGCCCTCGAACCGGATGAAGAGCTGCTTGCCCCACGCGTCGGCGTCGAGCAGGCGGGTGCCGTCGACCTGCCCGGCGCCGGCGTCGAAGCGCCCCTGCGGGCTGCCGGCCCGCACGAGGCGGCCACCGAAGACGGTCGTGATCTCGCCGGCGAGGCGGTGGAGGGTGTGTCCCTCGGGCATCAGGCCTCGTGGCCGCGGGCGGACTCGGGCAGCGGCGGGAGCTCGCCCGTGACCTCGTACGACGCCATCTGGCCGATCCGGCGCACGTGGCGCTCGTCGCCGGGGAACGGCGTGCTGAGGAAGACCTCGACCAGTCGGGTCATCTCGTCGAGGGTGTGCATGCGGCCCCCGACCGCCACCACCCACGCGTCGTTGTGCTCGCGAGCCAGGCTGGCGGTCTCCTCGGACCACGCCAGCGCGGCACGGATGCCCTCGACCTTGTTGGCGGCGATCTGCTCGCCGTTGCCCGAACCGCCGATCACGACGCCGAGGCTGTCGAGGCCGGCCTCGCGGTCGGCGCGCACGCCCTCGGCGGCGCGGAGGCAGAAGACGGGGTAGTCGTCGAGCGCGTCGTAGACGAACGGGCCGTGGTCGACGGGCTCGTAGCCGTTCTCCGTCAGCCAGCTGGTGAGATGGGACTTCAGCTCCAGGCCGGCGTGGTCGCAGCCGAGGTGAACGCGCATGGCCACCATTCTCTCAGGCATCACGCCTGGTGGAGGCGGCGGGCCGCCTCGGCGATCGAGCCGCTGATCGACGGGTAGACCGTGAAGGTGTTGGCGAACTCGTCGGCCGTCACCCGCTCCTTCACGGCGAGCGTGACCGGGTGGATCAGCTCGGAGGCACGCGGGCCGACGACGACGCCGCCGAGGAGGACCCCGGAGCCAGGGCTGATGAAGAGCTTCACGAAGCCGTCGGTGATGCCCTGCATCTTCGCGCGCGCGTTGGTGGCGAGCGGCTGGAGGACGACCTCGGCGAGCGCCTCGCCCGCGTCGACCTGCTTCTGGGTCACCCCGACGGTGGCGATCTCGGGCGAGGTGAACACATTGGACGAGACGTCCCGCAGGTCCAGCGGGGCCACGGCGTCACCGAGGAGATGCCGCATCGCGATCCGGCCCTGCATCGCCGCGACCGAGGCCAGCATGAAGACGCCGGTGCAGTCGCCGGCCGCGTACACGCCGCGGGCGGAGGTCCGCGACACCCGGTCGACCTCGATGAAGCCGCCGTCGTCGAGGTGGACCCCGGCCTCCTCGAGGCCCAGCCCGGCCGTGTTGGGGACGGAGCCGAGCGCGAGGATGCAGTGCGAGCCGGTGACCTCGCGACCGTCGGCGAGGGTCACCGTGACGACGTCGCCGTCACGGGCCACCGACTGCATGCGGGACTGGCCGAGCACGGTCATGCCCCGGCGCGTCGCGACGTCCTCCAGCACCTGGGCGGCGTCCTGGTCCTCGCCCGGCAGGATCCGCTCGCGCGAGGAGACGAGGGTGACGGGGATGCCGAGCGCCTGGTAGGCGCTGGCGAACTCCGCCCCCGTCACACCCGAGCCGACGACGATCATGTGCTCGGGCACCACGTCGAGGTCGTAGACCTGCTCCCAGGTCAGGATCCGCTCGCCGTCGGGCCGGGCGCTGGGGAGGGTCCGCGGTGCGGCGCCGGTCGCGACGAGGATCGCGTCGGCGTCGTACGACGTCTCGGTGCCGTCGTCGCGGGTGGCGACGACCCGCGAGGGACCCTCGAGCCGGCCCCGGCCGTGGACGACGGTCACGCCCTCGCGGGCGAGCCGGCTCTCGATGTCGGCCGACTGCGCGAGCGCGAGCGCCTTGACCCGCTGGTTGACCTTGGCGAGGTCGACCCGTGGCGACTCGACCTCGATCCCGAGCTCGCCCGCCTCCAGCAGGTCGGTCATCACCTCGGCGGTGGCGATGAGCGTCTTGCTCGGCACGCAGTCGGTGAGCACCGCCGAGCCGCCGATGCCGTCGGAGTCCACGACCACGACCTCCGCCCCGAGCTGGGCGGCGACCAGCGCCGACTCGTAGCCACCGGGTCCGCCGCCGACGATCACCACTCGGGTCA
>DATLIG010000293.1:0-2724 GCA_035539555.1 Nocardioides sp.
CACGTTCCGGCCCACCTCGTCGGCGGTCAGGTCCCACTTCTGGGCCAGGGTCAGCGCCGGCAGCAGCTCGGTCACGTCGGGGCCGATCAGGTGGGCGCCGAGGATCTCGTTGTGCTCGGCGTCCGCGACGATCTTCACGAAGCCGACGCCCTCGCCGAGGCCCTGCGCCTTGCCGTTGGCCGAGAACGGGAACGTGGCCGTCTTGACGTCGTACCCCTTGTCCTTGGCCTGCTGCTCGCTGTAGCCGAAGGAGCCGATCTGCGGCTGGCAGTAGGTCGCACGCGGGACGAAGTCGTACTCGACCGGCATGGTCTCGGCGCCGGCGATGGTCTCGGCGGCCACGATGCCCATCGCCTCCGCGACGTGGGCGAGCATGAGCTTGCCGGTGGCGTCGCCGATCGCGTAGACGCCGTCGACGTTGGTGCGGCAGTACTCGTCGATCGCGATGGCGCCGCGCTCGGTCAGGGCCACACCGGTCGCCTCGAGGCCGTAGCCCTCGACGCGCGGGGCGAAGCCGAAGGCCGCGAGGAACTTGTCGGCCTCGAGCACCTGCTCCTCGCCGCCGGCGGCGGGGGCGATGCGGACCTTGACGCCCGAACCGGTGTCCTCGACGCCCTTGACGGCGGTCGAGGTCAGCACCTTCACGCCGAGCTTCTTGTAGTGCTTGGCGAGCTCCTTGGACACGTCGGCGTCCTCGGTCGGGACCATCCGGTCGAGGAACTCCACGATCGTCACGTCGACGCCGAAGTTCTTCATGATGTAGGCGAACTCGACGCCGATCGCGCCCGAGCCGCCGATGATCATCGAGGACGGGACGCTCTCGTCGAGGATCTGCTCCTCGTAGGTCACGATGTTCTTGCCGTTGGGCTCCACGCCCGGCACGCTGCGCACGGTCGCGCCGGGGGCGAGGATCAGGTTGTCGCAGGTGTACTCGGCCGTCGAGCCGTCGTTGAGCGCCACCGAGACGGCCTTCGGCCCGGTGAGGGTGCCCCAGCCGTCGACCTCGGTGATCTTGTTCTTCTTCATCAGGTAGTGGACGCCCTTGACGATGCCGGCGCTCACCTGGCGGGAGCGCTTGTGCGTCGGGCCCCAGGACATCGTCGCGTCGCCCTCGATGCCGTACTTGGCCTTCTCGTGGGTCAGCGTGTGCGCCAGCTCGGCGTTCTTCAGCAGCGCCTTGGACGGGATGCAGCCCACGTTGAGACACACACCGCCCCAGTACTTCTTCTCGATCACGGCAACGGACTTGCCGAGCTGGGCGGCGCGGATCGCGGCGACGTACCCACCGGGGCCGGCACCGAGGACGAGGACATCGAAGTGGGTCACGACCCAAGCCTAGTAGGGGGTGTCCTTGTGTCTCACATCACGCTCGGGCAGAGTGCGGCCTACTCATGGGTACGGCGACATGGGGTCGCCGTCCACGAAGAGGAAGCAGCTCCCCACATGTCTCGGATTCCAGGATTCCTCGCTGCCTGCGCGCTCGCACTGGCCGGCCTCTCCCACGTCCCGGCAGCCGCCGACGCCGCGCCCCCGGCGACGGGGGCAGGCGGCCCGGTCGACGTGATCGTCACGCTCGAGCCGGGGGCCGACGCCCCCGCCGCGGCCCGGGCCCTCGCCACCCGCAAGGGCGGCACCGTCACGCACGTCTACTCGCACGCGGTCGACGGGTTCGCGGCCCGCGTGTCCGACGCCCTGTTCGCCCAGCTGCAGGGCGACCCGCGGGTCCGGTCCGTCGAGATCGACCGGCCGGTGCGGATCAGCGACACCCAGAACCCCACCCCCAGCTGGGGCCTGGACCGCGTCGACCAGCGCAACCTCCCCCTCGACAGCAGCTACGGCTACACCGCCACCGGCTCGGGCGTCGACGTGTACGTCGTCGACACCGGCATCCTCACGACCCACCCGGACTTCGGCGGGCGTGCGGTGTCCGGCACCGACACGGTCGACGACGACGGCAACGCCACCGACTGCAACGGGCACGGCACCCACGTCTCCGGGACGATCGGCGGCACGTCGTACGGGCTCGCCAAGCAGGCGCGGCTGATCGGCGTCCGGGTCCTCGACTGCAACGGCTCGGGCGCGACCTCGGGCGTCGTCGCCGGCCTCGACTGGGTCGTCGCCCACCACCAGGCCGGCCAGCCGGCCGCGGCCAACCTGAGCCTCGGGGGCGGCGCCTCGACGGCGCTCGACGCCGCCGTCAACCGGGTCATCGCCGACGGCGTCACCATGGCCGTCGCCGCCGGCAACGAGAACACCGACGCCTGCACCAAGTCGCCCGCCCGGGTCCCGAACGCGCTGACCGTCGCCGCCAGCGACCGCGCCGACGCCCGGGCCAGCTTCTCCAACCGCGGCACCTGCGTCGACCTCTTCGCGCCCGGCGTCGACATCACCTCGACCTGGCTCGACAACGGCACCAACACGATCAGCGGCACGTCGATGGCGACCCCGCACGTGGCCGGCGCCGCCGCGCTCTACCTGCAGTCGCACCCGAGCGCGTCGCCGAGCGCGGTCAACACCGCGATCGTCAACGCGACCACGAAGGGCAAGGTCACCGGCACGGCGCGTACCTGCGTCCTGCTGATCATCTGCTCCCCCGCCACCCCGGCCAACCACCTGCTGTACACCGGCAGCTGAGCGCCGGTCCGGTACCGGATACGACACGCGCCTCCCGGTTCGACCGTCACGTCGGGCCGGGAGGCGCGTTGTTCTCTCCGGGGGTCGTCG
>DATLIG010000294.1:0-4266 GCA_035539555.1 Nocardioides sp.
CGAGCCCGCGAGCAGGCAGGGACGGAAGCCCCACCGCACGTAGAACCGGCCGGCCGTGCTGGCGGCGATGGGCCAGCCGATGGCGAGCGCGGCGACCGCGAGGCCGGCGACGATGGCGCCGGCGCCGAGGACCCGCTGGGCGTAGACCGGGACGTAGGAGGTGACGCCGAGCATCACCATGCCGACGACGAAGGCGCCGATGGTCGCGGAGTTGAGGACCCGGTCGCGGAAGACCCACAGCGGCAGCACGGGGTCGGGGACCCGTCGCTCGACGGCGAGGAAGGCGGCCAGGAGGACCGCGGCGGCGGCGAAGATCGCGACGCCCGCAGGCGACCACCAGGCCCAGCGGATGCCGCCCTCCAGCAGTCCGAGCAGCACCAGCACGGCAGCAGCGGCGAGGAGCAGGGCGCCGCCGACGTCGATCGGGCGACGCTCGGAGCGGGCCTCGGCGGCGGCGGTCTCGTGGAAGCGGCGCGCGAGCACGACGGCGGCGAGCAGGCCGAGCGGCACGTTGATCCAGAAGATCCAGCGCCACGACAGGTGCTCGGAGAAGATGCCGCCGAGGGTGGGGCCGACGACGGCCGCCGTCGCCCAGACACCGGCCACGTAGCTCTGCGCGACGGCCCGCTCGGCGACGGAGTAGATGTCGCCCATGATCGTCACGCCCGCCGGCTGGATCGCGCCGGCGCCGAGGCCCTGGACCGCCCGGAAGACGATCAGCGCCGTCATGCTCCACGACAGGGCACACAGCACGGAGCCGAGCACGAAGAGACCGATCCCCAGCAGCATCAGCGGCTTGCGGCCGAAGACGTCGGCGAGCTTGCCGTAGATGGGTGTCGTGACGGCCTGCGCGAGCAGGTAGGTCGAGAACAGCCACGGGAACTGGGTGAATCCGCCGAGGTCCTCGACGACCGCCGGCACCGCGGTGGCCAGGATCGTGGTGTCGATCGCGACCAACGCGGTGCTCAGCATGACCGAGGCGAGGATCGGTCCCCGGTCGCTGCGCAGCCCGACGCTCGCCCGGGTCACGGGGGCGGCGGTGGAGGACGTCACGACCAGCCGCAACCGCCCTCGTGCCGATCGCATTCCCGGCTGCCCGAGGTCCCGGCTCTCCTCACGGGTCCGGCGATCGGCCCTGGGGGCCGGAGGGACGGGCCGAAGCGGGGCGGCCACCCCAGACCGACCACGCGCACCGGGGCACCGCAGCCCGACATCTCGGATGCCGATGACTTTCCCGGCGTGGCAGGGTCGTGCAGGGGGCAGACCTTGACGACGAGGGGACTCGACGATGATCGAAGCACGGGGACTCGTGCAGACCTTCCACACCGGGCAGGGCAAGCAGAGACGCGAGGTGCACGCGGTGCGCGGCGTGGACCTCGACGTCGCCGGGGGCGAGGTCGTCGGCTTCCTCGGTCCGAACGGGGCCGGCAAGACCACCACGCTGCGGATGCTCACCACGCTGCTGACCCCGACGGCCGGCACCGCGCGCGTCGCCGGGTACGACGTCGCGACCCGCCCCGTCGACGTACGACGCAGCATCGGCTACTGCTCCCAGGTCGGCTCGACCTTCTCCAGCGCCTACGCGGGCGACGAGGTCGTCGACCACGGGATGCTCTACGGGATGTCGCGGAAGGCCGCCGTGGCCAAGGGCGAGGAGCTGTTCGGCAAGCTCCAGCTCGAGGGACTGTGGCGGCGAATGCCGAAGAACATGTCCGGCGGGCAGAAGCGCCGCCTCGACATCGCGATGGCACTCATCCACTCGCCGTCGCTGGTGTTCCTCGACGAGCCGACCACCGGACTCGACCCGCAGGCGCGGATCAACCTGTGGCAGCACATCGCCGACCTCCGCGCGAAGGAGGGCGCGACCGTCTTCCTCACCACCCACTACCTCGACGAGGCCGACGCGCTCGCCGACCGGATCGTGATCATCGACCAGGGCACGATCGTGGCCAGCGACACCGCGGACAACCTGAAGGCCGCCGTGGCCGGCGACCTCGTCGACCTGGAGGTCAGCGCCGACGACCAGGTGGCGATCGCCCGCGACAAGCTCGGCACCATCAGTGGCGACGTCGAGGTCGACGGACACCACGTCCGCGGTCGGGTCGCCCGGGCCGGCAAGGCCGTCCCCGGCCTGCTCCGCGACCTGGACGCCTCGGGTGTCGCGCTGGAGTCGATCGAGGTCGTGCGCCCCACCCTCGACGACGTCTTCCTCACCCTCACCGGCCGCTCGCTGCGCGACGCCGAGGCGGCCGCCGACGCCGACGGTCCCGGATCCACCGCCCCCGCAGACCTCGCCGCCGAGGGAGCCTGACCATGACGACCTTCTTCCGCGAGTCGTGGATCGTGTTCAACCGCCAGCTGCGGATGAACCTGCGCAACCCCGCCTGGGTGATCATCGGCATGCTGCAGCCGGTCCTCTACCTGCTGCTGTTCGGCCCGCTGCTCAAGCCCGTGATCGAGCAGCTCGGTGGCAACCAGTACACGTGGTTCGTGCCCGGCATGCTCGTGCAGCTCGGCATCTTCGGGGCCTTCTTCGCCGGCTTCTCGCTGATCGGGGAGTGGCGCGAGGGAGTCATCGAGGCCGAGCGGGTCACCCCGGCCCACCGTTCCGCCCTGCTCTTCGGGCGGCTCTACCGCGACCTGCTGCAGCTCTTCGTGCAGGCGGTCATCCTCGTCGTACTCGGTCTCGTGCTGGGCATGGACGCCTCCGTCGGCGGGATCCTCGTCGGCGTCACGCTGACGCTCCTGCTCGGCGGCGCGTGCGCCGCCGCTTCCAACGCCCTCGCGCTGACCACGAAGAGCGAGGACGTGATGGCGCCGATCATCAACGTGGTGATGATGCCGGTCCTGCTGCTCAGCGGGATCCTGCTCCCGATGAGCTTCGGCGCCGGGTGGCTCGAGCGGCTCAGCGACTTCATGCCGATCAAGCACGTCGTCGACGCCGTCCGCGCGTCCTTCTTCGGCGACTTCGACAGCTCGATGCTGTGGGGCGTCGGCTGGACGTTCGCACTCTTCGCGCTGGCCGTGTGGTGGGGTACGGCGGTCTTCAGGAAGGAGAACTCCTGAGGGTGGGCACCGATGGCGCGGCGGCTGGTGCGAGGGCCGGTGCGAGGGCACCGGTGCGACGGCGCCGTCCGGACGTCATGCGAAGCGGCTGTCCGGGCGCTCGATTCGTCTGACGCAACCCGCCAGGCCCGCTCGGCCACGAGACGTCATGCGAAGCGGTCGCCCGGACGCTCGACTCGGATGACGCAACCCGACGGCGACCAGCAGCAGGAGCGGACGCCCGTGCGGGCGCTGGCCGTCACTCGCTCGGCGACCCCGACGGAGCCCCCGACGGCGACTCCTCGGCGCCGGGCAGCGCGCCGAGCCCCTTCTGGATCGTGTCGAGGTACTTCCGCAGCGGGAAGACGTCGCCGTCCGCGGGCTTCTCGATGGTGACGTCCTCGTCGAAGTCCGAGAACTCGAAGTGGTCGACCGCGCTCTCCTCGATCCGCATCAGGTAGTGCGGCTCGTCGACCCGGACGTCGAGCACCTCGCGCTGCGAGCCCTCGGTCTGCTCGACCTGGACGGTCTTCTCGCCACCGACGGAGCTGGTGCCGAGCTGGGTGGCCTCGGCGTCCTCGCGGCCGTCGCGCTCGAGGAACTCGTCGAGGTCGCAGAAGGCCTCGGTGCTCTCCAGCAGGCTGTCCTCGGCGACCCACTTGTCGCCGATCACGCCGAGGATCAGCGTCGTGGTGGTCGGGTCGCCGGTGCTGGCGTTCCAGAACGCCTCGTCGGCGCGGAGGTAGACGGTCTCCCCCACCCGGAGGATCTCGGCGGTGCCACCGGACGAGGCCGACTTCATCGTGCCGGTGCAGTCGCCGCTGGTCGTGGCCGTGACGTCGACGGTGATCGTGTCGCCGCCGTCCTCGAACTGCCCACGGATGCGGGCGTTGCGGACCACCGACATGTCCTTCTCGGCCGCCTGCAGGATCTCCTTGGGCTCGAGGGCGAGGAAGTCGTCGCCGCTGGTCCCGCCGGGGTCGTCGTCGCCAGTGAGCAGCGCGGCGCCGATCCCTCCGGCCAGGGCGACGGTGGTGGCGACGACCCCGGCGATCCACCACCTCCGGCCCCCACGTGTACGACGAGGGGTCGGCGTCGCGCTCAGCCAGGCGGGGGGTGCCGGTGAGGGAGTCGGGGCGGGAATCGGGCCGGACGCAGGAGCCGGTCGCGGCGCTGACGTCGGCCGCGGCGCGGGCGGAGCCGGGGGCGTCGTGGCACCGG
>DATLIG010000295.1:0-27029 GCA_035539555.1 Nocardioides sp.
GGCTACGACCGCGACCGCGCCGACGAGCGGGTGTTCCGGCTCTCGCGGGTCCAGGGCGAGGTGCGCCTCGTCGGCCCGCCCGGCGCGTACGACGTCCCGGCCGACACCGACGTCCGCGAAATCGCGCGGCGGCTGGCCCCGCCCACGGCCACCGAGCATGCCGTCCTGCTGGTGCGCGAGGGAGCCGGCCACGGCTTCCGGCGCTCCGCGGTGCGGGTGGAGGTCGGCGTACCGGGCCCCGACGAGCGCTCACGGTGGGACCGGGTGGAGCTGGTCCGGCAGGCGCAGGGGCTGGCGGACGACGTGCTCGCCCACGGTCCCGACGTGGTGATCCTCGAGCCAGCGCCGGTGCGGCAGCGGGTGGTCGAACGGCTGCGGCAGGTCGTCGGATGACGACCACGCGCAGCCGCCAGGCCCCACCCCCCTCCGGTGCGCGCGACCAGGTCGCCCGCCTGCTGACGCTCGTGCCCTTCCTGCACCACCGCGACGGCGTCCGCCTCGACGAGGCGGCCCGGCTGCTCGGCACCACCTCGGACCAGGTCCTGCGCGACCTCAAGGTGCTCTTCATGTGCGGCCTGCCCGGTGGCCTGCCGGGCGACCTCATCGATGTCGACCTCGACGCCATCCAGACCGAGCAGGGCAGCGTCATCACCGAGGGCGTGATCCGCGTCGAGAACGCGGAGTACCTCAACCGGCCACTGCGGTTGAGCGCCACCGAGGCGTCGGCGATCATCGTCGCGCTCCGGATGCTCCGCGACACCTCGAGCGGTGACACCCGCGCCCTGGTCGCGCGGGTGCTCGACAAGCTCGAGGGTGCGGCTGCCACCGCCGGCGCCGCCCACGTCGCCGTGACGCCGTCGCCGCGCGACGCCGAGCAGGTCGCGATCGTCGAGCGGACCCGGCTGCTCAACGACGCCGTCGCCTCCGGCCGCCAGGTCCGGCTGACGTACTACGTCCCCTCCCGCGACGAGGAGTCCGACCGCGTGGTCGACCCCCGCGGCGTGGTCAGCCACGGCGTCTTCTCCTATCTCGACGCCTGGTGCCACCGCGCCGAGGGCGAACGGCTCTTCCGTCTCGACCGGATCACGAAGCTCGAGGTCCTCGACTCGCCGACCGCGACGGACCCGCAGCCACCGCGCGACCTGAGCGATGGCCTGTTCACCGACGTCGAGGGCCCCGACCAGGTCGTCGCGACCCTCCGGCTCGGTCCCGAGGCACGCTGGGCGACCGAGTACTACCCCGTCCGGGAGGTCCGGATCGAGCCCGACGGAACGGCCGAGGTCGACCTCGTGGTGGTCGACCGCCGGTGGCTCAACCGTCTGCTGCTGCGGCTCGCGCCGTACGCCGAGGTGGTGGCGCCCGAAGAGTTCATCGACTCTTTCACGGCCAGTGCACAGGACACACTCAGCCTCTACGGGTGACGTGGGCGTAGCATGGGCCTGTCCGTCGTACCCGTGAAGCGAGAGTTGGTCCCCCACGATGTCTGCCCTGATCGGAATGCCCCAGGGAGCCGAGTGGCTCATCATTCTGGCCATCGTGATCCTGGTCTTCGGCGCGGCCAAGCTGCCCGACCTCGCCCGTGGCACCGGCCAGGCGCTGCGCATCTTCAAGGCCGAGACCAAGGGCCTCAAGGACGACGACAAGAAGCCGGCCACGCCGGCCTCCACGGGCGAGCTCACCTCGGCCGACGACATCGCTGAGGGCGAGATCGTCGACGAGCAGCGCGAGAAGAACGCCTGACCCGACCCGCCCGCAGGTTCCACCGCCATGTCGCTGCCCGGGGTTGCCCGGCTCTTCGTCGGCAAGCCCGTCCACCCCATCGGCCAGGACGGCCGGATGGCGCTGTCCGACCACCTTCGCGAGCTGCGCGCCCGCATCCTGAAGGCCGTCTTCACGATCCTGGTCGCGTTCGTGGTCGCGTTGTTCTTCTTCGACCCGATCTTCGCGATCGTCAACGAGCCCTACCAGCAGGCCCGTGAAGCGCTGGGAGCGGACCGCACGATGGCGACGACCAGTGGCGTCGCGGGCGGCTTCATCCTGTACCTCAAGCTGTGCGGCCTCGCGGCCGTCATCGGCACCAGTCCCGTGTGGCTCTACCAGGTGTGGGCGTTCATCCTCCCGGGCCTGCACCGGGAGGAGAAGCGCTGGACACTGATCTTCGCGATCATCGCCGGGCCGCTGTTCATCGCCGGCATCGTCCTGGGCTACCTGACGCTGCCCAAGGGCCTCGAGATCCTGATCGGGTTCACCCAGGCGGACCTCACCAACCTCGTCGAGTTCAACGACTACCTCACGTTCTTCACGCGCACGCTGCTCGGCTTCGGCATCGCCTTCGAGATCCCGGTCTTCGTCGTCCTGCTCAACTTCGCAGGCGTCGTCAAGGGCAAGTCGCTCGGCGCCCACCGGCCGTGGATGATCGTCGGCTGCTTCATCTTCGCCGCCGTGATGACGCCCTCCGGCGACCCGTTCACGATGAGCTTCATGGCCGTTCCGATGGTGATCCTCTTCCTCATCTCCGAGGTCATCGCGCGGGTCAACGACAAGCGCCGTGCCGGCCGGACCATCAATGCCGGCCTGTCGCCCGACGAGGCGAGCCCCCTCGACCTCTAGGTCGCTAACCTTCACCCTGTGCCACGCGTCGTCGTCCTGACCAACCCGGCCTCGGGCAAGGGGCGTGCCGCGCGGGTGCGGGACGAGGCACTGCCGCGGTTCCACGGTGCCGGGTGGCAGACCACGTCGCTGACCAGCCGCAGTGCCGACGACGCGCTCGACCTCGCCCGGGTGGCCGCCGCCGAGAAGCCCGATGTGCTGGCCGTGTGCGGTGGGGACGGCATGGTCAACATCGCCCTGCAGGCCCTGGCCGGGACCGGCGTGCCGCTCGGCATCCTGCCCGCCGGCACGGGCAACGACTTCGCCCGCTACTTCGACGTCCCCCTCGGTGATCCGGCGGCGGCCGCCTCGCGGATCGTGCGCGGTACGACGCGGACGGTCGACCTGGCCCGGATCGGGGACCGCTACTTCGGCGGCGTCCTCGCGGCCGGCTTCGACGCGGTCGTCAACGAGCGCGCCAACCGGATGAGCTGGCCCAAGGGGCAGATGCGCTACAACCTCGCCACCGTCGCCGAGCTGCGCACGTTCAAGCCGCTGCGCTACACGCTCGAGCTCGACGGCGCGGAGCAGCAGGTCGAGGCGATGCTGGTCGCGGTCGGCAACGGGCCGTCCTTCGGCGGCGGCCTACGGATCACCCACGGCGCCGAGCTCGACGACGGCCTGCTCGATGTCGTCCTCATCAAGCCGCTGAGCCGGATCGAGCTGGTCCGGACCTATCCGAAGCTCTTCGACGGGAGCCACGTGACCCATCCGCAGTACGAGCACCACCGGGTGAAGCGGGTGACGGTGGCCTGCGCCGGCATCGTCGGGTACGCCGACGGCGAGCGCTTCGGCCCGCTGCCCCTCACGGTCGAGGTCGTTCCCGGCACCCTGGCGGTGCGCACATGAGCCACGACGCAGGCAGGGAGCAGGGTGCCGCGGAGCGCTACGCGTCGTACCGACGGGACAAGGGACACCCGGTCTTCCGCGACTTCGCGGCCGGCTTCCCGTTCCCGCTCGACGACTTCCAGGTCGAGGGCTGCAAGGCCGTCGAGGACGGCGACGGCGTCCTCGTCGCCGCGCCCACGGGCGCCGGCAAGACGGTGGTGGGGGAGTTCGCGGTCCACCTCGCGCTCGAGACGGGCCGCAAGTGCTTCTACACGACGCCGATCAAGGCCCTGTCGAACCAGAAGTACAGCGATCTCGCCGAGCGGTACGGCGCCGACCGGGTCGGCCTGCTCACCGGCGACACCACGGTCAACGGCGAGGCCCCCATCGTCGTGATGACGACCGAGGTGCTGCGCAACATGCTCTACGCACGGTCACGGACCCTCGTCGGGCTCGGCTTCGTCGTCATGGACGAGGTCCACTACCTCGCCGACCGCTCGCGCGGTGCGGTCTGGGAGGAGGTGATCATCCACCTGCCCGAGTCGGTGTCGGTGGTGTCCCTCTCGGCGACCGTGTCGAACGCGGAGGAGTTCGGCGAGTGGCTGGAGACCGTCCGCGGCTCGACCCGCACGATCGTCGCCGAGCGCCGGCCGGTGCCGCTGTTCCAGCACGTGATGGTCGGCCGTCGCCTGCTCGACCTCTTCGCCTCGTCCGACGTCGACGCCGCCGCCGGCTTCGTGCGCGAGGGCGCGCCGGTGAACGACGAGCTGATGAAGCTGGCCCGCGATGACTGGGCGTCGAGCCGCCTCAAGGACCGGCGGACGCCGAAGGGGGCTCGCGGGCGCCAGGGTGGGCCCGGCAGCCGCAACGTCGGCAACGGTCGCCGGATCTGGATCCCCAGCCGGCTCGACGTGATCAGCGAGCTCGAGCGCAAGAACCTGCTCCCGGCGATCGACTTCATCTTCAGCCGGGCCGGCTGCGACGCCGCCGTCCAGCAGTGCCTCGACGCCAACCTCCGCCTCACCGACGGCGAGGAGCGCGACGAGGTCATCGAGTACGTCGAGCGCACCCTCGGCGTCCTCCCCGCGGACGACCTGCACGTGCTCGGCTACCACGACTTCCTCGACGCCGCCTCCCGCGGTGTCGCCGCCCACCACGCCGGCATGCTGCCCGCCTTCAAGGAGTGCGTCGAGGAGCTCTACCTCCGCGGCCTGGTCAAGATCGTGTTCGCGACCGAGACCCTGGCGCTCGGCATCAACATGCCGGCCCGCACGGTGGTGCTCGAGAAGCTCACCAAGTGGAACGGCGAGACCCACGCCGACATCACGCCGGGGGAGTACACCCAGCTGACCGGTCGCGCCGGACGCCGCGGGCTCGACGTCGAGGGCCACGCCGTCGTGCTCTGGCAGCCCGGCATGAACCCGCGCGAGCTCGCCGGACTCGCCTCCACGCGGACCTACCCGCTGCGCTCGAGCTTCCGGCCGTCGTACAACATGGCGGTCAACCTGGTGCACTCCTACGGCCGGCACCGCGCCCGCGAGCTCCTCGAGCAGTCGTTCGCCCAGTTCCAGGCCGACCGGGCGGTGGTCGGGCTCGCCCGCCAGCAGCGCAAGGCCGAGGACGCCCTCGCCGGCTATGCCGAGGCGGCCCAGTGCCACCTCGGTGACTTCATGGAGTACGCCGCCCTGCGCCGGCGCATCTCGGAGCTGGAGAAGGAGTCGAGCAAGGTCCGCCGGAACGACCGGCGCAGCGAGGCCGAGGCGTCCCTCGAGCGACTCAAGCCCGGCGACATCGTCGTGGTGCCGGTCGGGAAGTTCGCCGGGCCGGCGGTCATCGTCGACCCGGGACTGTCGGAGCACGGGCACCGCCCGCTCGTGATCACCGCCGAGCGACAGGGCCGCCGGCTGGCGATGATGGACTTCCCGACTCCGGTGGAGGCGGTCGCGAGGATCCGGCTGCCGCGCAAGCTCGACCCGCGCAACCCGCACCAGCGCAAGGACATCGCCCAGGCCGTCCGCGAGGCCGTGCGCGGGCTCCCGCTGTCGGTGACCCGACCGAAGGGGGAGCGTGGCCAGGTCGACCCGGAGGTCGCCCGGCAGATCGCAGCATTGCGTGCCCAGGTGCGCGAGCACCCGTGCCACGGGTGTGCCGAGCGTGAGGACCACGCGCGGTGGGCCGAGCGCTGGGCGAAGCTGGACAAGGACACCCAGACGCTCTCGCAGCGCATCGAGCGGCGTACCAACACCGTGGCGCGCACCTTCGACCGCGTGTGCGAGGTGCTGGAGGCGCTCGACTACCTGCACGACGACGAGGTCACCGAGCGCGGCCGCGGCCTGATGCGGATCTACTCCGACCTCGACCTGGTCGCTGCCGAGTCGCTGCGCAGCGGCCTCTGGGACGACCTCTCCCCGGCCCAGCTCGGCGCCGTGCTCTCCGCCCTCGTCTACGAGGCGCGGCGGCCGGAGGACGGCCCACCGAACGTCCCGGGCGGCGCGATCGGCACGACCATCGACACGATGACCCGCCTGTGGGACGAGCTGGAGCGGCTCGAGCGTCAGCACCGGCTGGACTTCCTCCGCAAGCCCGACGGCGGTTTCGCGTGGACCGCCTACCGCTGGGCGGAGGGCCAGGAGCTCGACGAGATCATCACCCGCAACGACCAGACGGCGGGGGACTTCGTGCGGCAGATGAAGCAGCTGATCGACTTCGCCGGCCAGATCGCCGACGCCGCCGCCGGGACGCCGGTGCGCGACAACGCGCGCGCACTGGTCAAGCTGCTGCGACGGGGGATCGTCGCGAGCGACTAGCAGCCGTCCGCAACAGCACCGATAGGGCAGGAACCGCAGTACCGGTCGGCGTGTCGCACGTGGTCTGGGACCAAACCGCAGAGCCGAGCGCCGGATGCCGCCCGGTCAGCCCAGCCCGCTCGGCGCGACCGAGCGCTCGGCCTCCCGCAGCCGTACGGCGTACTCCTCGCCCCGCGGTGACAGCGCCACCACGCAGCGGCGCTTGTCGTCCGGGTCGGCACGCCGTACGACGATGCCGCGCTCCACCAGCCGGTCCATGTGACGCGTCAGGCTGGCAGCCGGTACGACGGCCAGCGCCGAGATCTCGCCCATGCCGAGGCCGGGCTCGTCGCCGATCACCGCGATGATCCGCCAGTGGTCCATCGCGAGGCCGTGCTCGTCGAGGACGGGCTGCAGCACGCCGCGCAGCCGGGCCTCCACCTGGCGCACGTGGACGGCGAGGCTGCTGCGGGGGACCAGGGCCGGCGGCTGCTGGGTCACGGCGATCTCCTCGGGCGGATTGTGACAATCCCGTGAACGACGCTGCCACGCCGCGGCGTCGCCCCTATCCTAGGACCAACCACGAAAGACCCCCGGTTGATCCGTCGCCCGCAATGTCGCCGGCAGCACCAGCCGACGCCCCGCACGGAGGTCCCCGTGCTCCGCACGCGCCAGGCCGACGCCCTCCCGGTCGCCTTCGTGGTCCCCCTGCAGGGACCGACCGGCATCTACGGCCCGTCGTGCCTCGCGTGCGGCGAGCTCGCCGTCGAGCAGCTCAACTCCGGTGCCGGCATCGCGGGGCGCCGCGTCGAGCTGGTCGTCGTCGACGGCGGCCGCGAGCCCGCGGTCGTGGCCGACGAGGTGGGCCGCCTCGTCGACGGTGGCGCGGTGGAGGCCGTCGCCGGCTGGCACACCTCCGCGGTCCGGCAGGCGATCACCCGCCGGGTCGGTGGACGGGTGGTCTACGCGTTCGGGGCGATGCACGAGGGGGGCGACTCCACGCCGGGCGTGTTCATGATCGGCGAGCGCCCGATCAACCAGCTGCTGCCGGCTGCCCACTGGATGCGGGAGGAGCTGGGGGTCGGCCGCTGGGCGATCCTCGGCAACGACTACGTCTTCCCGCGCGTCACGGGCACGACGGCCCGTCTCGCCCTGCAGGGCACCGCGTCGGAGATCGTCAGCGAGACCTACGTGCCGCTCGGCACCAGTGACTTCGCGGGCGTGATCACCGAGCTCGAGCGGCAGCCGGTCGACGGCGTGATCATGCTGCTGATGGGCCAGGACGCCGTGCACTTCAACCGCCAGTTCGCCCGCGCCGGTCTCACCGCGGCACTCCCACGGCTCAGTCCCGCGGTCGAGGAGAACACGCTGCTGGCCGCCGGAGCGGACGCGAGCGAGGGGCTGTACGCCGCGGCGGCGTACTTCGACGGGATGGGCACCGCCGAGAGCTCCACCCTGGCGCGCGACTACTACGCGCGATGGGGCCGTTGGGCGCCGGCACTCAACGCCGTCGGCGAGTCCTGCTACGAGGCCATCACGTTCCTGGCGCGGGTCGGCGAGGTGTGCGGGTCCCTGAGCGTCGCCGCCGCGGCCTCGCTGCCCTCCGGCCACTTCTACTCCAGCCCACGCGGGCTGATGCGCCTCGACGGCAACCTGCTCGACCAGGACGTCTACCTCGCGGCGGCCGACGGACTCGAGTTCCGGGTCGAGCAGCAGATCGCGCGCGTGCACTAGGTCCTCGCCTCGGTGGCGCGGCCCCAGGCGTGCGTCAGCTCGATCTCGTGCGCCTGCAGTCCCAGCCGCCGCCACAGCACCGCGCCGGGGCGGTCCAGGTCGTAGCGGTGGAGGTCGTCCGCCGTCTCCGCCACCTCAGCGCCGATCGACAGCACGCTGGACAGCACGCGGGAGCCGCCGAGGAGCCATGCCGCCGAGGTGGCGTCGAGCGGCAGGTCCTCGACCAGCACCGGGCCGGTCGGGTCGTGCACGGTCGTGGTCTGGTGCACCGAGCCCGGCAGCTCGCCGTACCGGCCCAGGACCAGGGTCTCGCGCAGGGCCAGGCGTGCGCCCTGGCCGCAGCGGATCCGTACGGACCGGGTGACGTCGGCCCCCGCGGCCACGACGAACGGCAGCCCCGCCCACCGCAGCGTCGCGCCGGCGGCCAGGTCGACCCGCACGTCCCAGCGCGCGGAGGACCCCCGCATGTCGTAGGCGACCGTGCCACCCGTCTCGACCAGGTCGACCTCGAGTCCCTCGTCGACGGACACGTCGACCTCGATGCCGTCGCCCGCGAGGAGCAGGGCACCCTCCGGGACCAGGGCCACGCGGGCGGCTCGCGCGGTGTGCTCGAGGACCACGGCCCGCAACGCGGGGGCCGTGGGGTCCGAGCGGGTGACGGCCGTGCGCACCTGGCAACGCCCGCCGGCGGGTCCGGCCGAGACCCGCAGCCGGGTGCGACCCAGCTGACCGAGCCCCTCAGTGCTCGTGAGCATGCTCGCCCGCGTGGGAGTGCGGTGCCATCGGGCCCGGGTCCACCGGCACCAGCAGGCCGTGCTGGTGGGAGGAGCGGACCTCGAGGACCCACGCGACGATCGCGTCGATGCTGTCCCGGTCGGTCCGGGAGAGGGCGATCACCGGCCGCCCGTCGCGCGCCGCGACGGCGTCGGCCCTCATCTGCGCGACGTCGACCCCCACGTACGGCGCCAGGTCGGTCTTGTTCACCACGAGCAGGTCCGCCCGCTCGATGCCGGGCCCGCCCTTGCGCGCCACGTCGCCGCCGCCGGCCACGTCGAGCACGAAGACCTGGGCGTCGACGAGCGCGGGGGAGAAGGTGGCGGTGAGGTTGTCGCCGCCGGACTCGAGGAGCACGAGGTCGAGGTCGGGGTAGTCGCGCTCCAGCTCCTCGACCTCCATGAGGTTGGCGCTGATGTCGTCGCGGATCGCGGTGTGCGGGCAGGCACCCGTCTCCACGGCACGGATCCGGTCGGCGGCCAGCACGCCTGCCGAGCGCAGGAAGCGCGCGTCCTCGTCGGTGTAGATGTCGTTGGTGACGACGGCGAGGCTGAGCCGTTCGGACAGCTCGCGGCAGAGCAGTGCGATGAGCGAGCTCTTGCCGGTGCCGACGGGGCCGCACACGCCCAGCCGCAGCGGCCGGTCGACGTGGACGTGGGCGTGGTCGTGGTCAGGCACGGAACAACCTCCTGGTGGTGCGGGCGTGGGCCTGCGCCCACACCTCGATCTGGGGGACCCCGACGGCGGGGATGTCATCGGCGTCCGCGACACCGGCGGTCGCTGCCACGACCTCCTCGACGAGCGGAAGAGCGTCGACCACCCATCCGGTGACGGCTGCGGGGTCGAGGGGGAGCAGCTTGAGCGCCGCCGCGCAGACGGTCTGCACGTCGTCGTACGCGACGAGGCGGGCGAGGCCGTCCGCGGCGATGCCGATGCCGGCGGCGACCGCTCCGAGCGCCACCGCCCGGCTCGCGCCGGGCACCGCCTGCAGCGGCGCGGCGGCGTCCGGCCAGACCCGCGTGCACAGCCGCAGCAGCGCGCGGGCCTGGACCCGCGACGCGCTCCGGACCGCCGGCGCGACGGTCCGTGCCGCCCAGGCCGTCTCGACATCCGCGAGCGGCCTCCGGTCGAGCACCGCCCGCCGGGCCGCCACTGCCGTGCCGGCCTCGACCCGGGTGACGCCCAGCAGCCGGGTCCGGAGGTACGACGGCACGTCGGCCGGTCCGAGACCGGCCATCACCGCGCCCTCGAGCGTGCCGGACTGGGTGTGCCCCGCGACGGGCAGCCGCGCGTCGGCGAGCAGCAGGGTGAGCAGGTCGGGATGCGCCATCACGCCTCAGAACATCGAGTACAGCTGTGCGAGGGGCAGTTCGGTCGCCGGGGCTGGGACGATCCGCTCGCCCTCGACGTCGATCGCGAAGGTCTCCGGGTCGATGTCGATGCGGGGCAGCGCGGTGTTGTTGACCATGTCGGCCTTGGTGACCCCCCGGGTCGGCTTCACGGCAGCGAGCCGGCGGCGCAGCCCGAGCCGGTCGGCCAACCCGTCCTCGAGCGCAGCCGGCGACACGAAGCTCACCCCGTGGGCGCTGCCGTCGTCCGCGAGCGTCGGCCGCATCAGCACCGGCTGCGGCGTGGGGATGGAGGCGTTGGGGTCCCCGAGCGCCCCCCACACGAGCGCTCCGGACTTCATCACCACCTGCGGCCGGATCCCGAAGAACCGCGGATCCCACAGGACGAGGTCGGCGAGCTTCCCGGGCTCCACCGACCCGACCTCGTGGTCGATGCCGTGCGCGACGGCCGGGTTGATCGTGTACTTCGCGACGTAGCGCCGGGCCCGGGCGTTGTCCGCCGGCCCGTCGGCCAGGTCGCCGTGGGCGCCGTACCGCGCCTTCATGACGTGCGCGACCTGCCAGGTCCGGCAGATCACCTCGCCGATGCGGCCCATCGCCTGCGCGTCGGAGGAGGTGATCGAGAGTGCGCCGAGGTCGTGCAGGAGGTCCTCCGCCGCGATGGTCGTCGCCCGGATCCGGGACTCGGCGAAGGCCAGGTCCTCGGGCACCTGCGGGTTGAGGTGGTGGCAGACCATGAGCATGTCGAGGTGCTCGGCGACGGTGTTGACCGTGTGCGGAAGGGTCGGGTTGGTCGACCCCGGGATGACGTGCGGCAGCGAGGCCACGGTCAGGATGTCCGGCGCGTGGCCACCGCCCGCGCCCTCGGCGTGGAAGGCGTGGATCCCACGCCCGGCGATCGCCGCGATCGTGGACTCGACGTAGCCGGCCTCGTTGAGGCTGTCGGAGTGCAGCGCGACCTGCAGGCCGAACTCGTCCGCTGCCCGGAGCGAGGCGTCGATCGCCGCCGGCGTGGAGCCCCAGTCCTCGTGCACCTTGTAGCCCGCCGCGCCGCCCAGCGCCTGCTCGGCGAGGCCGCCCGCGCTGACCGTGTTGCCCTTGCCGAACAGCAGGATGTTGAGAGGCACCGAGTCCAGCGCACGATGGACGGTCGCCAGGTGCCACGCACCCGGGGTCACCGTCGTGGCCTTCGAGCCCTCGGAGGGGCCGGTACCCCCGCCCGCGATGGTCGTGATGCCCGTGGCGAGCGCCTCGACCAGCTGCGAGCGCGAGAGCAGGTGCACGTGCACGTCGATCGCGCCGGCGGTGAGGATCTTGCCCTCGCCGGAGATCACGTCGGTGCCGGGACCGATGACCAGCTCGGGGTGGACGCCGTCGGCGATGTCGGGATTGCCGGAGCGGCCCAGGGCGACGATCCGCCCGTCCCGGATCCCGACGTCGGCGCGGACGATGCCCCAGTGGTCGAGGACGAGGGCGTTGGTGATGACGGTGTCGAGCGCGCCGTCGGCCGAGGTGCGGGTCGACTGCGCCATCGACTCGCGGATCGACTTGCCGCCTCCGAAGACCGCCTCCTCGCCGCCGATGACCCAGTCCTGCTCGACCTCGATCCACAGGTCGGTGTCGCCCAGGCGGACCTGGTCGCCGACGGTGGGGCCGTAGAGGGCGGCGTACGCCGCTCGCGTGATCTCCACCATCAGGCCGTGCCTCCGTCCGTCCGCACCTGGATGCCGGGCACGACCCGCGCCCCGCGGAGCGCGACGATCGCGACCTCCTGCGAGGCGCCCGGCTCGAACCGGCGCGACGTCCCGGAGGGGATGTCCAACCGGAAGCCGTGCGCCGCGGCGCGGTCGAACTCGAGCGCCGCATTGGTGTCGGGTAGGTGGATGTGCGAACCGATCTGCACCGGGCGGTCGCCGGTGTTCGTCACGACCAGCACGCCCCGCTCGTCGGGGGACCGGTCGGCGTTGAGCACCACCGTCCCGGGTGCGGTCCGGGTCGCGCCCGGCCCGTCGCTCACGATGCCCATGGTTGCTGGCTCCTCACGCGATCGGGTGGTGGAGGGTGACGAGCTTGCGCCCGTCGCGGAAGGTGGCCTCGACCTGGACGTCGACGAGCATCTCCGGGACGCCGGCCATGACCTGCTCGCGGCGCAGCACGTCGCGGCCGCGCTCCATCAGGTCGACGACCAGGGCCCCGGCGCGCGCCTCCTCGATGACCCAGCAGGACAGCAGCGCGACGGCCTCGGGGTAGTTGAGCCGCACCCCGCGGTCGAGGCGGTCGCGCGCGACCATGCCGGCGACGCTGAGCAGCAGCTTCTCCGTGTCGGAGGGTGTCAGGTGCATGCTGATCAGACTGCCATCGCCATGCGAACCGCCTCCAGCGCTCCGGGGCCGCCGACACCGCTCGACGTCACCCGGCCCGACTCCAGCACGTAGTAGGAGCCGGTGCTGCGCAACGCGAAGCCGACGTGCTGCTCGACCAGCAGCACCGACAGGTCGCCACGGGCCGTGAGGGCGGAGATGACCGCCTCGATCTCGGCGACGACGTTGGGCTGGATGCCCTCGGTCGGCTCGTCAAGGATCAGCATCCGCGGCTTCGTCAGGAGCGTCCGCGCGATCGCTAGCTGCTGGCGCTGGCCGCCGGACAGCAGACCGGCGCGGCGGGAGAGCAGGTCACGCAGCGCCGGGAAGGTGTCCAGCACGCCCTCGATCGCCGCCCGGTCGGTGGTCACGAGCTGGAGGTTCTCCAGCGTCGTCATCTGCGGGAAGGAGAGCTGGCCCTGCGGCACGTACCCGAGTCCACGGGCGACGCGCTTGTTGGGCCGCAGCCGGGTCACGTCCTCGCCGTCGAGCAGCACCTGGCCCTGCATCACCGGCAGCAGGCCGACCGCCACCCGCAGGAGGGTGGTCTTGCCTGCTCCGTTGTGGCCCATCACCGCCACCGCGCCGCCGTCGGGAACCTCGAGCGACACGTCCTCCAGCACACGGGTGCGGCCGTAGCCCGCCGTCACCCCTCGCAGCTCAAGCATGGTCGGCCTCCTGGACCTGCTCGGCCCCACTCGTCTCTGGTTGCCGGCCCAGGTAGACCTCCTGGACCCGGGGGTCGGCCTGGATCTCCGCCACGCTGCCCTCGGCCAGCACCTTGCCGGCGTGCATCACCGTGACGACGTCGGCGTAGCTGCGGACGAACTCCATGTCGTGCTCGATCACCACGATCGTCCGTTCCTTGCCGATCCGCCGCAGCAGCTCGCCGGTCTCGGCGCGCTCCTCGGCACTCATGCCGGCGACCGGCTCGTCGAGCAGCATCACGCGCGCGTCCTGCACGAGCAGCATGCCGATCTCCAGCCACTGCTTCTGGCCGTGCGCGAGTACGCCGGCCGGCTTGTCCCGCAGCGCGGCGAGCCCGATCGTCTCCAGCGCCTCCTCGACGTACGACGGCGTCCCGCGTCGAGCGAGCGCCATCCTCCATGCCGACCGGTGGACCCCGCCGGCGATGTCGAGGTTCTGGAGCACCGACAGACCCTCGAAGACGGTGGCCGTCTGGAAGGTGCGGCCGATCCCGGCCCGCACGATCCGGTGCGACTTCGTCCGGAGCAGGTCCTGGTGCCGGTAGCGCGCCAGGCCGGTTGCCGGCACCAGCCCGGTCACGGCGTCCACCAGGGTGGTCTTGCCCGCGCCGTTGGGGCCGATCAGGAAGTGGAGCCGGCCCTGCAGCAGGGTCAGGTCGACCCCGTCGATGGCCTTGAAGCCGTCGAACTCGACGCTGAGGTCCCGGATCTCCAGGTAGTCGTCGTTCATCGAGCCACCTCCAGGTCGTCGACCGCGGGCTCGGCCGTGCGGTGCTTGGCGGCAGGGGCGCGGACCATCGAGCGCAGCCTTGCCACGCCCTGCGCCCAGACGCTGCCGAGGCCGGCGGGCAGGAACAGGATCACGACGATGAACAGCAGGCCCAGGAAGTAGGTCCACTGGTCCGGGAAGGACTCCGAAAGCGAGGTGCGGCCGTAGCCGACCGCCAGCGCGCCGAGCGCCGGTCCGAGCAGCAGGGCCCGTCCGCCGAGCGCGACGCCGGCGATGAGGAAGATCGACGCGGTCGCGTCGACGTCGGACGGCGAGATGATGCCGGTGATCGGCGCGAAGAGCGCGCCGCCGATGCTCGCCATCACGGCGGCGACCACGAAGGCGACCAGCTTGACGTTGGCCGGGTCGTGGCCCAGGAACCGGACCCGCTCCTCCGCGTCCCGCGTCGCGACCAGCAACTCCCCGAAACGGCTGCGGTAGAGCTGCCACACCACGAGCAGGCACACGACCAGGACGGCCGCGGCGATCGAGTAGATCATCCTCTTGTTGACGGGGTCGTAGAGGTTGTAGCCGAAGAACACGGTGAACTGGTTGAGGCCGTTGAAGCCGCCGGTCTGCTTGATGGTCGCCACCAGCAGGGTGGCGAAGGCGACGGCCAGCGCCTGGGTCAGGATCGCGAAGTAGGCGCCCTTCACCCGGCGCTTGAAGATCGCCCAGCCCAGCACGGCAGCAGCCACGGCCGGCACGGCGACCACGGCGAACAGGGTGAAGGCGCCGCTGCGGAACGGCTCCCACCAGCCGGGCATCGTGCCGTCGCCGTACAGGACCATGAAGTCGGGGATGGCGTCCGGGCCACCCGTCGCCATCGCGGCCTCGAGCTTGAGGTGCATCGCCATCGCGTAGCCCCCGAGCCCGAAGAAGACGCCCTGGCCCATGACGAGCATGCCGCCGCGGCCCCACGCCAGGCCGATGCCGACGCCCGCGATGGCCCAGCAGACGTACTTGCCGAGGTTGTTGAGCCGGAACGGGCTGAGCACGGCCGGCGCGATCACGAGGAGCGCGACGGCGATCAGCGCGATGCCGAGCAGTGGCCCCCACTTCTGCAGGTGCTTCATGCGAGCCCCCTGGTGCGCACGGTGAACAGGCCCTGGGGCCGGAGCTGGAGGAAGACCACGACGAGCCCGAAGGTGACCACCTGGGCCATGCTCGAGCTGTACCAGTCGGTGAGGTACGCGGTGACGATGCCGACCGCGAACGCCGCGATCACGGTGCCGCGGAGCTGGCCGAGGCCACCGGCGACGACGACGAGGAACGCCGAGATGATGTACGACGTCCCGAGGTTCGGGTTCGTGCCGGAGATCAGCGACACGGCGACGCCGCCGATGCCCGCGAGGCCGGAGCCGACGAAGAAGGTGACCCGGTCGACGGTGCGGGTCGACACGCCCATCGTCTCGGCCAGGTCGCGGTTCTGGACGGTCGCCCGGATCCGCCGCCCGTAGGCGGTGTACCTCAGCAGCGCACCGAGGGCGCCGAGCGCGGCGAGCGCGAGCACGATCGTGAACATCTGCCGGTAGGGCCAGTGGTAGCCGAAGACGTCGATGTTCCCGTCCAGCCAGCCCGGCGTGTGCACGGGATCGCCCTGGGCGCCGAACACGTCCTTGGCGAGCTGCTGGAGGAGGAGGCTGACCCCGACGGTCACCAGGAGCGTGTCGAGCGGCCGCCGGTACATCCACTGGATGATCGCGACCTCGAGGAGGAGCCCGAGGCAGCCGGCGACGACGAAGGCCACCGGCAACGCGAGCAGGATCGAGATGTCGGTGTTGGTGACGACCTGCTGGGTGAGGTAGGCCGTGTAGGCGCCGGCCATGAGGAACTCGCCGTGCGCCATGTTGATCACGCCCATCTGGCCGAAGGTGAGGGCCAGGCCGAGCGCGGCGATGAGCAGCAGCGCGCCGGTGGCGGCACCGGCGAGCAGCGGGGTGGTGAACGCGTCCACGGGGGACTCCTGACGGGTGGCCCCGGGGTGCCGTGCTGCGCGAGCACGACACCCCGGGGGAGGGACGATCCGGAGGGAGGCCGGGTCAGCTCACTCGCCGCTGGCGTCCCACCACGGGTAGCCCTCGAGGAACGGGTCCGGCTCGATCGGCTCGTCCGACGACCACACCACGTCGAACTGGTTGTCGGAGTTGATCCGGCCGATCAGGCCCGTCTTCGCGATGTGGTGGTTGTCGCCGTCGATGGTGACCGTGCCCTCGGGCGCGTCGAAGGTGACGCCGTCGGCGGCCGCGTTGATGTCGTCGACGGCGAACGAGTCGGCCTTCTCGACCAGCGCCTTGTAGAGGTACAGCGAGGTGTACGCCGCCTCCATCGGGTCCGACGTCGGCCGGTCCTCGCCGTACTTGGCCTTGAACGCCTTGATGAACGCCTCGTTGGTGGGGCTCTCGACCGACTGGAAGTAGTTCCACGCGGCGTACTGCCCGGTGACGTCCTTGCCCATCGCCGGCGCCTCCTCCTCGGCGATGGAGACCGAGATGATGGGCGAGGTCTCGGGGCTGAGGCCCTGCTCGTAGTAGGCCTTGATGAAGCCCACGTTGGACGAGCCGTTGATCGTGTTGAACACGAAGTCGGGCTTGGCGTCGACGATCTTGGCGACCTGGGTCGTCCAGTCGTCGTCGTCCAGCGGGACGTACTCCTCGCCGACGATCTCGATCCCGAGCTCCTTGGCGTACTGCTTGATGATCTTGTTGGCCGTGCGCGGGAAGACGTAGTCCGAGCCCGCGAGGAACAGCGTCTTGACGCCCTCGGACTTGAGGAAGTCCATGGCCGGGATGATCTGCTGGTTGGTCGTGGCGCCGGTGTAGTAGATGTTCTTCGACGCCTCGAGGCCCTCGTACTGCACCGGGTAGAAGAGCAGCCCGTTGTCGGCCTCGACGACCGGGAGCATCGCCTTGCGGGATGCGGACGTCCAGCCACCGAAGACCGCGGCGACGCAGTCGCCGGTGAGCAGCTTCTCGATCTTCTCGGCGAAGACGGCCGGGTCGCTGGCCCCGTCCTCCACCACCGGCTCGATCTTCTTCCCGAGGATGCCGCCGTCGGCGTTGATCTCCTCCAGGGCCATCACGAGCGAGTCGCGAACGGTCTGCTCGCTGATCGCCATGGCGCCGGAGGTGGAGTTCAGGAACCCGAGCTTGATGGTGTCACCCGAGGTGTCGACGCAGCTCTCGGCTGAGCTCGACTCCCCGGACTTGGAGCCGCCACAGGCGCTGAGGCTGAGTGCCGCGGTGAGCACGAGCACGGAGCCGGTCGCAAGGCGGGAACGGGAATGGAACAAGGGACAACCCTCTCGGTCATCGCGACCGCCCTCTCGGGAGGCGGCCGCTGGGCCAGGGGGCACGACGGCGGGCCCCGGTGGCGACGAACCTAGGAAGGGCTGATTTCCAACTCCTACCAAATGGAATGAAGTTGGTGTTACACGTCCGCTGCGGGCGCCATCCCGAGGGAGGCGAGCACGGCGGTGAGCCGCGCGACCGGGCTGGCGAGGCCCCACTGCTCCACGAGCCCACCGAGCCGGTCCGCGTCCATCGGCTGCTGCGGGAGGGCGAGGTGGTCGCGGGGGAGGTCGATGTCGCGGGCCACCGCGACGACGGTCGGCGCCACCTCGAGGTACGCCGCCGCATCGCGGATCTTCAGTCGGGGACCCGGCCCCAGGTCACTGCCCGCGTCCTCGACCGCGGCGAGGATGCCCGGGATGTCGTCGTACTTCTGCAGGAGGCTGGCCGCGGTCTTCTCGCCGACGCCCTTCACGCCGGGCAGGCCGTCGGAAGCGTCACCGCGCAGGGTCGCGAAGTCGGCGTACTGGTCGGCCCGCACGCCGTACTTGGCGAGGACCCACTCCTCGTCGACCCGCTCGTGGCGACCGACCCCGCGGCCGACGTACAGGATCCGGACGCCGGCGGCGTCGTCGACCAGCTGGAAGAGGTCGCGGTCGCCCGTGACCACGTCGACCGGCATGCCCGCGCCCGTGGCGAGCGTCCCGATCACGTCGTCCGCCTCGTAGCCGGGAGCCCCGACGACGGCGATCCCGAACGCGTCGAGCACCTCGCGGATGATCGGCACCTGCAGCTCCAGCGGGTCGGGGACCTCCTCCACGTCGGGCGCACCGGCGACCTCCTCGACCACCCGGTGCGCCTTGTAGGTGGGGATCAGGTCGACGCGCCACTGCGGGCGCCAGTCGTCGTCCCAGCAGCACGCCAGGTGGGTGGGCTGGTACTGCTCGACGAGCCGGGAGATGTAGTCGAGGAGACCGCGCACCGCGTTCACGTTGGTGCCGCCGGGGGACAGGATCTCGGGGGAGCCGAAGAAGGCCCGGAAGTAGAGGCTGGCGGTGTCCAGGAGCAGCAGGCGGTCCGTCACCGGTCCAGCCTAGTAGGGCCCGCCGGAGCGTCGCGGCGAGACATCACGGCGGCAGGCCGCACCGGCCACTAGGGTGGGTCGCGTGAGCCAGAGCAGCAATCCAGCGGTCGAAGCGACCGACCGACAGATCCTGGAGCTCCTGGCCAAGGACGGGCGGATGTCCTACACCGATCTCGGGCGGGCCACGGGGCTCTCCACCTCGGCCGTGCACCAGCGGGTCAAGCGACTCGAGCAGCGCGGCCTCATCCTCGGCTACGGCGCGACGGTGAACTACGCAGAGATCGGGCTACCACTGACCGCGTTCATCGCGATCCGGCCGATCGACCCCTCGCAACCCGACGACTGCCCGGACCGGCTCATCGACATGCCGGAGATCGAGTCGTGCTGGTCGGTGGCCGGCGAGGAGTCCTACATGCTCAAGGTCCGGACCACCTCGCCCGCCGAGATGGAGGGCCTGCTCGGCCGGATCCGCATCGCGGCGAACGTGTCGACGCGCACCACGATCGTGCTCTCCACGTACTACGAGAACCGCCCGGTGAGCTGACCGACGCACGTCCGTCGGCGTGGCGCGACGCGACACGCCGGACAACGTCTGAATTTCTTGAGTTTTTTCCTTCTCGGTGAGGCCTTCCTGACCTGCGACAACGCGCGTCTGCGCAGGTCAGCGGCCGGTTGACAGGGCCGGTCCGGCTGACAAAAGTACGGAACCGTTCGCCCGTGCAGGTCGTGGTAGGCGGACCGACGTCCGAGTGGCCGCATCGCCCGGGGGAGTAGCACCAGCTCTTCCTGGGTTGCGGTTCGCGGAGGTCGGTTCGCTCCTCGAGGGCGGACCGAAAGGGTTCGGGCCTCCCTAGACAACGTCGCGCGCATCGGCAGCCGGTCGGAAGTCGGGATGGTCCGAAGGCGGCTCGAACCCTTTCGCGCCTGCAGGAAGTGGCGCTCCACCCGTCATCTAGGCTCGGCGCGTGCTGCAGCGCTTGTTCCTCGCGGTCCTCGGGGGCGTCCTCCTCACCGCGTCCTTCGAGCCGATCGCGCTCGCTTGGCTGCTGCCCCTCGGCGTCGCGTCCTTCGCGCTGCTCACCTCCGGGCTGTCCGTACGCCGCTCCGGCGTGGTCGGCCTGGTGTTCGGCGTCGCCTTCTACTTCAGCCACATCGAGTGGATGCGCGCTTCCGTCGGCCCGGACGCCTGGGTGGCGCTCGCGACCGTCGAGGCGCTGTTCTACGGCCTGCTGGGCCTGGCGGTGCCCCTGCTGCGGAGGCTCCCGTGGTGGCCGGTCTGGCTCGCCGCGGCGTGGACGAGCATGGAGACGGTGCGCAGTGGTTGGCCGTTCAGCGGGATGCCGTGGGGGCGGCTGTCCTTCGCCGCCATCGACACGCCGGCCGCACCCGCCGTCGCCTACGTCGGGATGACCGGCCTGTCCTTCCTGCTCGCCCTGCTGGGCTTCCTGCTCGCCCGGGCGGTCGAGGAGCGCACCCTGCGGGCGAGCGGCGCGCTGGTGGGCATGTGCGCCCTGGTGGTCGCACCGGCGGTGTTCCCGTGGACGGTCCCGGAGACGGGCACGACGACCGTCGCCGTCGTCCAGGGCAATGTCCCCGGTCCCGGCAACGACATCCTGTACGACGCACGCGGCGTCACGCAGAACCACGTCGACGCCACGGTGCGGCTCGCGGCCGACGTCGCAGCAGGCAACGAGCCGGCGCCGGACTTCGTGCTCTGGCCCGAGAACTCCACCGCCGTCGACCCGTTCGACGACCTCGCGGTCAACACCGGCATCGAACAGGCGGTCCGGGCGGCCGGCGTACCGGTCGTCGTCGGCGGCATCGTCGACTACGGGCCGGACTTCGTCCTCAACCAGGGGATCGTGTGGGACCCGCTGGCCGGGCCGGGGGACCGCTACACCAAGCACCACCCGGTGCCGTACGGCGAGTACATCCCCTTCCGCGACATCTGGGACCCGAAGTTCGGCCAGCTGGCCCTGATCTCCCGCGACATGAAGAGCGGCACCCGCACCGAGCCGCTGCGGATCGCCGGGATCCGGGTCGCCGACGCGATCTGCTTCGACGTCGCCTACGACGACGTGATGCCGCCCCAGGTCCGCGACGGCGCCGAGCTGCTGGCGGTGCAGACCAGCAACGCGAGCTTCATCTTCACCCACCAGATCGAGCAGCAGTTCGCCATCACCCGGCTGCGCGCGATCGAGGCCGGCCGCTGGCTCACCGTCGCCTCGACCAACGGCCGCAGTGGCGTGATCGCGCCCGACGGCACGGTCGTCGCGACGGCGCCGAAGCTGGAGACGGCAGTGATGGTCGAGAAGGTCGGGCTCGCCACCGGGCTCACGCCCGCCATGTGGCTGGGGGCCTGGCCCACCCGGTTGTTCACCGGATCGACCCTTGCCGCTCTCGTCTGTGGTGCCATCGCGTACCGTCGAGGGCGAGAGTTTGCCGGACCCGTGGAAGTCCCGGCGAAGGAGCCCAGCGATGCTTGTTGACCACACCCCCGACCTCGGACGTGTCGTGATGGTCGTGCCCACCTACAACGAGGCGGACAACATCGCCTGGATCGTGGGCCGGCTCCGCGCCGCGCAGCCCTCGCTCGACGTCCTCGTCGTCGACGACGGATCCCCGGACGGCACCGGCGACATCGCCGACGGCCTGGCCGCCACCGACGCCCAGGTGCACGTCCTGCACCGCACCGCCAAGGAGGGCCTCGGCGCGGCGTACCTCGCCGGCTTCGCGTGGGCGCTGGACCGCGGCTACGACGTCGTCGGCGAGATGGACGCCGACGGCTCCCACCAGCCCGAGCAGCTGCAGCGGCTGCTGACCGGCCTGCTCGACGCCGACCTGGTGATCGGCTCGCGCTGGATCCCCGGCGGCTCGGTCGTGAACTGGCCGTGGGAGCGCGAGGTCCTCTCGCGCGGCGGCAACCTCTACGTCCGGATGCTGCTCGGGATCAAGGTCCGCGACGCGACGGCCGGTTACCGCCTCTTCCGCCGCACCACCCTCGAGAAGATCCACCTGGACGAGGTGCGCTCGACCGGCTACGTCTTCCAGACCGACCTGGTGACCCGCACGCTGCGCGCCGGCCTGACCGTGCGCGAGGTGCCGATCGAGTTCGTCGAGCGGGTGCGCGGCGAGTCCAAGATGAGCGGGCAGGTGGCCGTGGAGTCCCTCAAGCGGATCACCGCGTGGGGCATCCGCGAGCGGTGGGCACGGGTCAAGGGCCGCTCCCGCGCGACCGGTCGGGAGCTGGTCTCCAGCCGATGAGCACCCCATGAGGTCCCGATGAGCCGCCGGAGCCGGCGAGCAGCAGTCGTGCTGTTCCTCGCCTTCGTGGTGATGCCGATCCTGGAGATCTACGTCCTGATCCAGGTCGGCCAGGCCATCGGACCCTGGTGGACCATCCTGCTGCTCGTCCTGGACAGCATCCTCGGCGCCTGGCTGATCAAGCGGGAGGGCCGCCGCGCGTGGCAGGCGCTGCGCGAGCAGGTCGAGACCGGCCGGATGCCGCACAAGGAGCTCGCCGACGGCGCCCTCGTGGTTCTCGGCGGCGCCTTCATGCTCAGCCCGGGGTTCGTGACCGACGCGCTCGGCATCCTGCTGATCCTGCCGGTGACGCGGCCCTTGTTCCGCGGGCTGCTGGTGTCGTACGCCGGCCGGCAGGTCGTGCGTCGTACCGGCTTCGGTCCGGGCTCCGCCGCGGACCCGCGCGGGTCCGGAAATGGCACTCGCCCCGGACCAGAGGTGGTCCAGGGCGAGGTCGTCGAAGACTGACGAAGGCTAGGCCTTCGCCGGCTTCTTCTTGCGCGCGTTGGCGCGGTGCAGGTGCGCCGGGCCGATCTCTCCGCCCCGCAGCAGCTCGAGCCGCTCGGTCAGGATCTCTTCGAGCTCCTTCTCCGAGCGCCGCTCCAGCAGCATGTCCCAGTGGGTGCGCTGCGGCTTCTCGACCTTGACCTCACGCTCGATGCCGGCCGTGCTCTCGGCCTCGAGCCCGCAACGCGGGCACTCCCAGATCGCCGGCACCTCGGCCTCGATCGACATCGTGATCTCGAAGTCGTGACCCTGGGGACAGCGATAACCCACCTGCTGCCGAGCCGCGAACTCGATGCCGCGCTCGTCCTCGAACGACTGGCCCCCCAGTCGGGCGCCGCGCAGTGTCCGCTCAGCCATGAGAACTCCACCTCCCGTGTTTCGTCTCTGTCTGACAACGCTACCCAGCGGTAAAAAGTTCCAATCCCCGCTCAATTGCCGGATCAGATCACAGTGACAGATCGGCGGGCCGACCACCAGTCGGAGGAGTCGCGCCCCGGAGTGCCTCAGATGACGGGGGGAGCGGTGTTGCCCGCCTCACGGATGCCGCGTGCGGTGTCGACACGGAGCAGCAGCAGGCCACCGATCACGAAGAACGCGATCAGCGCGAAGATCGCCGGCCGGTAGGAGTCGGTGAACTGGTAGACGAGCCCGAAGGTGAGCGTCCCGAACCACGACGTCCCGCGGTCCATGGCGTGGTAGAGGCTGAAGTACTCGGCCTCCTTGCCGCGGGGGATGAACAGCGAGAAGTACGACCGGGCCAGCGCCTGCGTGCCACCGAGGACCAGGCCGATGGCGACACCGAGGGCCAGGAACGGCAGGACGCTCTTGTCGGGGACGACGAGCGCCACCGTGACGATGCCCATCCAGCCGACCAGGCCGACCAGGATCACCTTCTTCGCGCCGTGGCGCCCGGCCACCCGGGCGAACAGGATCGCGCCGCCGATGCCGACGAGCTGGACGAGCAGGTAGGTGCCGAGGACGACGCCGTCGCCGAACCCGAGCTCCTTGGTGCCGAACGTCGACGCGGAGTTGATGACCGTCTGGATGCCGTCGTTGAAGAAGAGGTAGGCCGCCAGGAAGGTGAGCGCGACCGGGTAGTTGCGCAGGTCCTTGAGCGTCGCCCACAGCTGGCCGAACGACCGGGTGAGCACGCCACCCTCGACCGCCTCGACGGCGACCGGCTGGTGCCTCCTGATGCCCCGCCACGGGATGATCATGAACGCCGCCCACCACACCGCGGCCGACAGCAGGGACAGCCGGACCGCCATCTCCTTGTCGAGGCCGATCGAGTCGTGGAGGCTCACGACGGCGAAGTTCACCGCGAGCAGGAGCCCGCCGCCGGCGTACCCGTAGGCCCAGCCGACCGAGGACACCCGGTCGCGCTCGCTCTCGGTCGAGATGACCGGCAGGATCGAGTCACTGACCACGATGGCCGCGCCGCCGGCGAGGTTGGCGACGATGAAGGCGATGCTGCCGAAGAGCCAGTTCTCCCCGCTCATGAAGAACAGCAGGCCGGCGAACGCCGCGCCCACCCAGGAGAAGGCGGCGAGGAGGTCCGGCTTGCGCGCGATCCGGTCCGCGTAGGCACCGATGACGGGGTAGAAGAAGACGCTCAGCACCGTCGACAGCGTGATGACGTACGACGGCAGGGCGCCGGGCGCGATCGAGAGCCCGAGCACGTGCAGGCGTCCGTGCTCGCCGACCGCGTTCTCCGCCACCGAGATCAGGTAGGGCGCGAAGAGCACACCCGCGACGGTCGTCTGGAACGCCGAGGCCGCCCAGTCGGTGAAGTACCAGGCGCGCTGCTCCCTCGCGCGGTTGAGCGGGCCCAGGTCCGCGATGCTCATGTGGTCGTCCCTCCCTGCGCGGACCACCATTGGCCGCGTCCCTCGAGCACATCCTTGAGCAGGTCGGTGCGATCCGTGAAGATCCCGTCGACGCCGCGGTCGAGCAGCTCGTCCATCTCCGCGGGTTCGTCGATCGTCCACACGTGCACCTGGAGGCCCGCCGCGTGGGCCCGCCGGACGAGTCCGGGTGTCACCACGACGAAGCGGCCCCGGCGGTGCGGCACCTGGAAGGCGGCGAAGCGCCCTCCGGCGACCAGCCGGGCGAGGCGGGTGCTGGGGAGGAGGCGCCAGGCGACGACCTCCCACGGGTCGGCCGCCGTCGGCACCCGGCCGTCGGTGAGCGCCCGGAACCGCCGGATCCGCCTGCGGGAGAAGGAGCCGATGAACACCCGGTCCCACAGCGCCCGCTCGCGCACGAGCGCCGCCAGCGGGGCGACCGCGTCCGCGGACTTGATGTCGATGTTGAACCGCGCCTGCGGGAAGGCGTCGAGCAGGTCGACCAGCGTCGGGATCTGCTCCCGGCCGCCGATCCGCGCTCGTCGTACCTCCTCGAGGGTGAGGTCACGCACCGCGCCCTGCTGGTCGGAGACCCGGTCCAGCACCTCGTCGTGGAAGGCCAGCAGCACGCCGTCGGCGGTCAGGTGGACATCGGTCTCGAGGTAGTCGTAGCCGAGCGCAGCAGCGTGACGGAAGGCCGCCATCGTGTTCTCGAGGCCCTCGATCTCCGGGTGGTAGGCACCACCGCGGTGGGCGAAGGCCAGCACCTTGCCGGCCGGGAGGTAGGTCATGTCGTAGGCCTCGCTGGTCGATCTCGATACGCGCGTCGCGACCTCGCAGGCTCGGTCGCGGCGCTACTCGATCTGGCTGCAGGATCCGCTGCCTCGCAGGCTCGGCAGCGGGCAGCTCATCAAATGTCGCGGAAGGTCTCGATCTCGGCCCCCAGCGAGCTGAGCCGCTCGGCCAGGTCCTCGTAGCCGCGGTGGATGACGTAGGTGCTGCGGAGCACCGAGGTGCCCTTGCTGGCCAGCATCGCGAGGAGGACGACGACCGCGGGCCGCAGCGCCGGCGGGCACACCAGCTCGGTGCCGGTCCACGAGGTGGGGCCGTCGATCTGCACCCGGTGCGGGTCGAGCAGCGTGACCCGCCCGCCGAGCTTGTTGAGCTCGGTGAGGTAGATCGCGCGGTTGTCGTAGACCCAGTCGTTGAGATAGGTCGTGCCCTCCGCGACGGCCGCGATCACCGCGAAGAACGGCAGGTTGTCGATGTTGAGTCCCGGGAACGGCATCGGGTGGATCTTGTCGCGCGGGGCGACCAGGTCGGACGCGTGCGTGGTGATGTCGACCAGCCGGGTGCGGCCGTTGGCGGCGAGGTACTCCTCGGAGCGGTCGTAGCGGAATCCCATCTCCTCCAGCACGGCCAGCTCGATCTCGAGGAACTCGATCGGCGCGCGCTGGATGGTGATCTCCGAGCGGGTCACGATCGCCGCGGCGAGCAGCGACATCGCCTCGATCGGGTCCTCGCTGGGGGAGTAGTCGACGTCGACGTCGATCGACTCACGGCCGGTGACGGTGAGCGTCGTCGTACCGATGCCCTCGACCTCGACGCCGAGCGCCTGCAGGTAGAAGCACAGGTCCTGGACCATGTAGTTGGACGAGGCGTTGCGGATCACGGTCGTGCCGGGGTGGAGCGCGGCGGCCATCAGGGCGTTCTCGGTGACCGTGTCGCCACGCTCGGTGAGCACGATCGGGCGGCCGGGGACGATCGCCCGGTTGGCCTGGGCGTGGTACCAGCCGTCGGTCGCCTTCACCTCGAGGCCGAAGGGGCGCAGCGCCGACATGTGCGGCTCGACGGTGCGGGTACCGAGGTTGCAGCCGCCGGCGTAGGGCAGCTCGAAGGTGTCCATCCGGTGCAGCAGCGGGCCGAGGAACATGATCACCGAGCGGGTACGACGCGCGGCCTCCTCGTCGATCTTGGTGAGGTCGAACTCCTTGGGCGGGACGATCTCGAGGTCGTTCTCCGCGTTGATCCACCGCGTCTGGACGCCGAGGCTGTCGAGCACCTCGAGCAGGCGGTTGACCTCCTCGATGCGGGCCACCTTGCGCAGCGTCGTGCGGCCGCGGTTGAGCAGCGAGGCGCACAGCAGCGCGACACCGGCGTTCTTGGACGTCTTGACGTCGATGCTGCCGGACAGCGTGGTGGGCCCCTTGACGCGCAGGTGCGTCGGGCCGGCGCCGAGCGCCACGATCTCGGAGTCCAGCGCGGCGCCGATCCGGGCCAGCATCTCGAGGGAGAGGTTCTGGTGCCCCTTCTCGATGCGGTTGATCGCGCTCTGGCTGGTCGCCAGCCGCTCGGCGAGCTGGGCCTGGGTGAGGCCGCGGTGCTTGCGGGCGTCGCGGATCAGGTTCCCGATCCGGCCCTTGTAGTCGGCAGTCATGCCAGCCACGGTATCTCAGATATGAGATGAGCCAACATCGGCACGCGCAGGACGGCTGGATCCGCCGTGCAAGGATGCCCGGATGCGAGCCACCACCATTCACGCGCCAGGGGACGTCCGGGTCTCAGAGGTACCCGATCCCACGATCTCGGCTCCCACCGATGCCATCGTCAAGGTGACCGCCGGCTGCATCTGCGGGTCGGACCTGTGGCCCTACCGCGGGGAGAACGACATCGACGCGGGCTCGACGATCGGGCACGAGTGCGTCGGCGTCGTCGAGGAGGTCGGGGGAGACGTGGTCTCGTTCCGGCCGGGCGACTTCGTGGTCGTGCCCTTCTGCCACAGCGACAACACCTGCCCGCACTGCCGGGCCGGGATGCACTCCGCCTGCGAGAACCAGGGCTTCACCGCCAGCGGCCTGGGGGAGTACGCCCTGATCCATCAGGCCGAGGGCACGATGGTCTAGACCGACGGGCAGCCCGATGCGGGGATGATCCCGTCGCTGCTGACGCTCTCCCACGTCATGGCCACCGGCTGGCACGCGGCCGTCGCGGCCGACGTACGCGAGGGGGGCACGGCGGTCGTGGTCGGCGACGGAGCCGTGGGCC
>DATLIG010000296.1:0-6439 GCA_035539555.1 Nocardioides sp.
GCGCATAGGTCGGGTAGTAGCAGCCGACGCCGAGCAGCACCGAGGCGAAGGCGATCATCCCGAGCGTCACCGGTCGCCCGGCCCACCCGAAGACCGACAGCGCCACGGCCAGCCCGGCCAGGGTCACCCCGAGCGGCAGGAGCCGGCGACGGCGGCGGATCCACACGGCGAGGGCGAAGCAGATCGCGAGTCCGGCCACGGCGAGCACGGCGAGCAGGGGCGCGTCGGCCACCGCGCGGTCGGACAGGGCGGCGACGATCACGGCAGTGCCGGTGACGGTGGTGGTCGTGCCATCCGGACGGCGCTCCTCGACGACCTCGTCGACGCGGTCGACCAGTCGCGCCAGGCCGGAGGCGTCGAGCCCGGCCGAGGGCCGCACGAGAACGGCGACCGTCTGGGGTCGCGGGACGACGAACTGCCAACGCCCACGGGGGTTCCCGTCGTCGCCGTACACGACGCCGTCGATGAAGCGCTGGTTGCCGAGGGTCGGCAGGCCGCCACCCATCCCGGACACGAGCAGCGGTCCGTAGCGGGCGTCGAAGCGGGTCCGGGCGAGGTCACCGGCGCGCCGGACCGCCGCGCGGGACGCGCCGCGGGCGCGCGCCTTCGACTGCGCGAGGGCGATCTCGGCGTCGCGCCGGCCGACGAGCTCGGAGAGCAGGTCCTTCGCCCGGCCCGCCACCTGGTTGAGCGTCGTGCCGGGCCCGTACACGCTGGCGACGCCGGGCAGGCCGGCGAGCTCACCCTCGAGTCGCACCAGCGCGGGCATCCGGTCGGTGGTGAGCACGGGGTCGGACCGCTCGCCGGTCTCGACCAGCACCACCACGGGCTCGGCACCGAAGTCCTCCCCCACCGCCTGGTACGACGCCAGCTGCTCGTCGTGCGCGGGCAGGAACGACCCAAGGCTGGTGCGCACCTCCAGACGGGCGAGGCCGAGCACCGTCACCGCCACGACGGCGACCGCCCCGAGCACCCCGAGGACCGTGCGCACCTGCCTGCTGCCCATCGCCGTCAGTCCTCCCTGCCGATGCGTGGGTACGTCGTCGACCCGTAGGGACCGGGGTCCTCGAGCGAGCCGGGCGCGGGCATCGGGTTGTAGCGGTCGAGCGGACCGATGTTGGTCGACAGCGGGTAGCCCTTGAACGACTGGTCGTTGAGCACCGGCATCACCCGGAAGGCCTTGCCGTTCACGTCACCCAGGCCGATCGTCTGCGCGAAGTTCGTGAACCACGCGGCGAGGTCGCGGTCGTAGGGCGCGAGGTAGCCGAGCATCGGGTTCACGTCGGCGAGCACGTCCTGCGCCGGCCGGAGCAGGCCGTCGATGTCGTCGGCGAGCCCGGGCACCCGGGTCAGCGTCGCCGGCGCACTGTCGAGGACCGCGTCGAGCGAGGGCAGCGTGGCCCGCAGGTCGCGGGTCGTGGCCGGCAGCTGGCGCAGCGCGGCGGTCAGGTCCGGCGCAGCCGCCGTGAGATTGCGGGCGACGGGCGCGAGGGCCGTGCTCAGGCGGGTGATGTCGTCGCTGCTGTCGCGGGCCGTGCCCATCAGCGGCGGGAGCGCCCGCATCACGGCGCGCACGTCCTCCGCCTGTCCCGCGGTCGCCGCGACGACGTCGTTGGCGTCGTCGACCAGTGCCGAGAGCTGGGTACGACGCTCCGACAGGGCCGTCAGCACGCGGGCGCCGTTGCGGGTCAGGCCCTTGATGTCGCGGCCCTGCTGGGCAAGGGCGTCGAGCACGGTCCGGCCGTTGCGGCCGAGGTCGCCGAGACCGCGGACCGCATCGGCCACTGCCTGCTCGTTGCCCTCGCCGACCGATCCCATCGACCGCAGGACGGCCCGCACGGACGTCCGGGTGGGGGCGTCGAGCGTCTTGAGCACGTCGTCCAGCTGGACCGGCCCCTTGCCCGCGTCGGCGGCAAGCACCGCTCCGGTCGGCAGCTCGGCGCCCTCGCCGTCGGTGACCTCGACGAAGGACTCCTCCACGAGCGACTTCGCGCCCACCTGGACGGTCGCGCCCTCGTGCAGCGGCGCCACCGACTCGTCGAGCTCGATGACCACACGGGCGTGGTCGCCCTCTTCGGTCACCTCGGCGACCTTGCCCACCTTCACACCGGCGACCATCACGTCGGAGAAGTAGACGAGGTTGCCGACGCGGGGGATGTCGACCTGCACCGTGTAGCCGGTCGATGCGACGACCGGCACCTTGCCACCGGAGTTGGTCCACAGGAAGCCGAAGATCAGCGCGCAGAACGCGGTGAAGGCCACCACGACCAGCATCCGGCTGCGCGGCTCGAGGCCGATCTGGTCCGTCTCGCTCATGTCCGTCGTCCTCAGTTCTTCGCCAGGCCGGCCAGTACGTCGGACGGCACGGTGGTGCTGTTGACCATCAGCAGGCCGCGCAGGATGCCGCCATTGGCATCGCGCATGCTGGTCATCGAGTGGGTGTTGACGAAGAAGGCCCCCAGGTCCGGGAGGTACTTCACGAGCATCGCCGTGGCCGGGTCGAGCCGGGCGGTGGAGCGGGCGGCGACCGGTAGAGCCGAGCGGAGGTCCGCAACGGCCGGGCGGAGGTCCGCCACGAGCGGGCGGGCGTGGGCGATCGTCGGCCGCGCGACGTCGACCGTCGTCCGCAGGCGCCGCACCGTGCTGTCGACCCGTTCGAGCGCCTTCGGGAGTACGCCGGCAGCGGCATGCACGTCCCGCAGCGTGGGGTCGAGCTGCTCGGTCAACCGGCTGACCGCGCGGGTGGACGACTCCAGCCGGCCGGCCAGTGCCGGGAGCTGCGCGAGTGCGGCGTCGAGGCTGTCCGACTCATCGGACACCGTGCCGAGCGTGCTGCTGAGGCCGTCGGCGAGCCGCGCCAGTCGCTCGTCGTCCGCGGCGACCGCGCCGGAGATGTCACCGAGCGCGGTGACGAGCGTGGCCAGCTGGCCGCGCCGCTTCTCCAGCTCGGCGAGCACCGGCCGCAGGTCGCCGGCGACGTCCTTCGTCTCGTCCAGTCCGGCCGGAAGGGTCCGGTCCGCGGAGGCGAGCGCGACATCGGCCTCGGCGAGCAGGGTCGTGAGCGCCGAGCGAGCGCGGTCGTCGAGGTGGCCCAGCACCTCGTCGACCTGGACGGGCCGCTCGGTGTTCGTCACCGGCAGCGTCGCCCCGGACTCCACGCGGCCGGCATCCGGGGTGCCCGGGTCGATCTCGACGTACATCTCGTTGAGGGGGCTCTTGGGGCGCAGCACCAGGCGGGCGTCCTCGTAGACCGGGTGGCCGGGGTCGAGCGACATGACCAGCTCGGCGCGGCCCGCGTCGTTCACCCGGGCGTCGGTGATCTGGCCGACGATCACGCCGTACATGCGCACCTCCTGGCCGTTGCCGGGCGCGACGCCCGGCACCGCCTCGAACTCCGCAGCGAGCTCGAACCGGTCGGCCCACGGCGCCGTGAACCGCTGGTTGCCCAGCACCCACGACCCGGCGGCGGTGGCGAGGACGAGCAGGAGCGCCATCGTGATGACGTTCTTCTTCAGGCCGGGCTCGGTGCGGACCCGCTCCCAGTTCTTGTGCAGCCGCTTGCGGAGGCCCATCAGCGACCACCGCCCAGCGGCGGAAGGGTGTCGACCGGCTGGTCGAGGTAGAGGGACTCGGTCAGCACCTTGAACATCTGCTCGACCGAGATCGGGATCCCGCCGACCGTGCCGCTGCCGATGCCGGGCTGGAACGCCACCGCGTGGCCGTTGTGGTCGACCATGCCGGAAGCACGGTCCAGGGTGGCGAACATGTAGGCCAGCTCCTCGTAGGTGGGCTTCTCGCTCGACGTGTGGGAGTAGGGACCCCTGCCGTCGTAGGGACGGTGCAGCCAGGGCATCACCTTGCGGTCGACGCGGGTCAGCACGTCGCCCTCGAGGTCGGTGAGGACCTCGTCGGCGCTGCGAGACGTCGGGACCAGCGTGTCGACGACCGGGCGCGCGTCGCGCAGCAGGCCGCGCAGGTCGGCGACCAGTGGCCGGGCGTCGCGCACCACGGGACCGGCGACACCGAGCGTGGTGCCGAGCTGGCGCACCAGGGGCCTGGTGTCGGCGGACACCTCGCGCAGCGTGGTCAGCGAGCCGTCGAGGTCGGCCAGGCCGGTCCGGGTCGCGGCGAGGGCCGCCGGCATCCGGTCGATGGCGGCGGCGATGTCGGGCGCCCGGCGGTCCAGGGTCCCCGTCGTGGTGGCGAGGTCGGCGAGGATGCCGTCGAGCTGGCCGTCCTCGCGGCTCAGGACCCGCCCGAGGGTCTCCATCCCCGACGTCAGGTCCGCCAGGTCCCTCTTCGGGTGCAGGCCCTGGGCCGCGTCGAGCACGTCCGCAGCGGGGTCGAGCGTGTCGGGGGCAGTGGCGACCAGGTCGCGCAACGCCCGCTCGCCCTCCTCGTCGAGGGCCGCGTCGAGGCGTCGTACCGTGCCCTGGACGCCCTTGCGGGCCTCGGGCTGTACGGCGCGGGCGACCTTGTCGAGCTCGACGGGCACCGTGGTGCGCTCGACCGGGATGGAACCGGCGGTGAACTCGCCCGGGTCGCCGCCCGACTGGAGGTCGACGAAGTACGAGCCGCCGAGCAGGGTCGTCGGGCGGATCGTCGCCGTGGGCTCGCTGCCGAGGCTGTCGAGCACGTCGTCCTGCACCTTGAGCCGGACGACGGCGTCGTCGCCGTCGGCCTCCACACCGGTGACCTTGCCGACCACGACGAAGGCGACCTTCACCTCGCTGACGTCCGCACGGAGCTTGTAGGCGCGGTCGAAGTGGACCTCGATCGTCTCCCCGCCCATCAGCAGCGAGCTGATCCGGTCCTTGTTGAAGAGGCCGACCGAGACCAGCAGGGTCACCGCGAGGATGACCACACCGATCCGTGCCGATCCGGAGAGGATGCGCGGCGCGCTCATGGCAGGACCTTCGTGTCGTTCGTCAGGTGGGCCGGCGCGCCGCCGGGCGCGGGATAGGGCTCGCGCTGCAGCAGCGGGTTCCGGATCGGCAGGTTGCCGATGACGTTCTCCGCGTTGACCACCGGGTAGAACCGCAGCCAGCCGCCGGTGCCGTCGCGCTGTCCGAGTGCACTCGCGGCGTTGCTGAAGAAGAGCGAGACCTCCGCCGAGTACGGCGCCAGCGTGGCCAGCGGCGGCCGGGCCCTCGTGAACAGGGTCCCCAGGTCCCGGACGAGCGGCTGGGCGTCGGCCAGCACCGGGGTGAGGTCGTGGACCGCGGGGTCGGCGTCGCCGGCCACGCCCGGGACCTTGCGGAGCGGCCGAACGGCGTCGCGCAGGAACGCGCGGGTGTCCGGCAGCGCGGCGCCGAGTGCCTCCACGCCGGGCCGCAGCGCCACCACGGCCGTGCGGGTGTCGCCGAGTGGACCGTCCAGCGACGCGAGGGCCGTACGCACGTCGCGCAGGGTGTCCGGTGCCTGCCGGACGGTCGCGCCGACCTGGCGGCCGTCGTCGACGGCGAGCGCGTCGAGGGTGACCCCGGAGTCGCGGGTGAGCCCGGCGAGCTGCTCCTGCTGGCCGTCCAGCGCGGAGGCGAGCGCGGCGGTGGTCCGCAGCAGGACGGTCAGGTCGGCGCCGCCACCGGAGTCGAGCGCCGTGGCGATCGCACCGACGTCGCGCAGGTCCTTGTCGAGGTGGGCCAGGCCGTCGTTGAGGTCGTCGCCGCGCCCGGAGAGGCCGCCGCCGATCTCACGCAGCGCGGTGCCGGTGGCCTTGCGGGTCCGGGCGTCGAGGGTGTCCAGCACGGCGTCCAGCTCGACCGACTCGCTGGTCCGCTCGGCAGGGATCGGTCCGGCCAGCACGCCGGCGTCCGGTGTCCCGGGGTCGAGCTCCACGTACTTCTGGCCAAGGGCGGAGCGGGCGCCGATGGTGGCCGACGCGTCGTCGTACACCGTGCGGCCGTCGTCGAGCTCCAGCGTGACGACCGGGGTGCCGTCCACGAGCTCGATCGATTCGACGAAGCCGGAGCGGACGTTGGCGATCCGGACGTCGTCGCCGGCGCGGAGGGCGCCGGCGTCCTCGAACTGCACCTCGACCGAGGTGCGCGAGACCCCCGGGACGTAGTCGGGCATGCCGTTCTGCGCGGTCAGGGCGAACGCCGTGACGGCGGCGGCGCCGAGCAGCGTCACGCTGCCGACGCGCACCGAGCGGGAGCGGGAGCGCTCCTTGCGGGCGATGGCGGACATGTCAGGAACCTCCGAGGAGCAGGTCGAGCGCGCGGCTCTCCTGGCGGGGGGTGAGGCCGGTGACACCACCGGTCCGGTCGGTACGCGGGGACAACAGGCCGTCGAGCAGGTTGCCGACACCGCCGAGCAGGTCCGGGACGAGACCGCCGCCCGGCTTCGGCGACGCTGCGCCGGACGAGCGCGGCTGCTTGTCGTCCGAGCCTGCCGCCGGCGATCCGGCCGTCGGCAGCCTCCCTCCGGGGAGGAGGCC
>DATLIG010000297.1:0-10127 GCA_035539555.1 Nocardioides sp.
GGCCAGGGCCGTCCCGTGCGGGTCCGGCTGGCCTAGGGTCGCAGTATGCCGACCGAGCACCCGTCGATCACCCGATTTCGAGACGCGCACGCCCGACGGGGAGGGACCGGTGAGGTCGTCATTCTCCCCGACTCGGTCCACACCGCCGCACTGGCCGCCGAGGCACTCGGCTGCGCCGTCGGGGCGATCGCCAACAGTCTGCTCTTCGATGCCGACGGATCCCCGGTGCTGATCCTCACCTCGGGCGATCACCGGGTCGACACCACACTGGCCGCCGAGCGGATCGGCCGCGGGCCGCTGCGCCGAGCGAGCCCGGACTTCGTGCGCCTGCACACCGGGCAGGTGATCGGCGGCGTGTCCCCGATCGCCCACCCCGCGCCCGTGCCGACCTACCTCGACGGCTGGCTGGCCCGACACGACGTGGTCTGGGCCGCGGCGGGCCATCCCGCGGCGGTCTTCTCGACGTCGTACGACGAGCTGCTCGCGCTCACCGGCGCGACCCCGATCGAGGTGGAGTAGCCGTGGCACGCGTCGTCGTCGTCGGCGGCGGGCTCGGCGGCCTCGCCACCGCCGCGCGGCTGGGCAAGCAGGGCCACGAGGTCGCGCTGCTGGAGGCCTCGCACCGGGTCGGGGGCGCCCTGGCACCCGTCGTGCAGGACGGCTACGAGTGGGACGGCGGCCCGGCGAGCACGCTGCTCCCTGCGGCGCTGCGCGACCTGTTCCGCAAGTCCGGGCGCCCGCTGGAGAAGGACCTGGGCATCGAGCTGGAGCCGCTGCCCGTGCTCCGTGAGCACCGGTTCGCCGACCGCACCTCGGTGCAGCTGCCGGGCGGCTCGCGGGCCGACCAGATCGCGGCGTTCGACGAGCTCGGGCCCGGCCTCGGCGACATCTGGGCGCGGCACGTCGACATCTACGGCGCGGTGTGGGACCTGCTGCGGCGCCACTACGTCGAGGCTCCCGCCCGGCCCGCCGACCGGCGCAACCTGCCGAAGGAGCTCGACGACCTCTTCAACATCCGCGAGACGCTGTTCAAGCGGCTGCGGCACGACTTCCGCGACGAGCGCCTCGCCCTCGTCGCCGGCCATGTCCCCACCGCAGAGGGCCACGACCTGCGCAACGTCCCGTCGTGGGTCGGGGTCAGCTCCTACCTCGAGCAGACGTTCGGCGGGTGGCGGGTCCCCGGCGGGATGGGCCGGATCGTCGAGCTGCTCGAGTCCCGGTTGGCCCTGCGCGAGGTCGCCGTGCGCACGGGCGTCGAGGTCACCGACCTGGTCGTGCAGGACGGCCGGGCGGTCGCGGTCCGGACCAGCGAGGGCGATGCGGACGCCGACGTCGTCGTGGTCGCGGTCGACCCGCGCCGCCTGCCCGCACTGGCGTCGTACGTCGAGAAGACGATGCCGGCCATCCCGCCCGTGGTCTCCCACCTCGGCCTCGCGGGCGACGTCCCGCCGCTCACGCACGAGGTCGTCTTCAACGCCGAGCCGATGATCGTCGTGCGGCCCGGCGTCGCCGCCCCCGACGGCGGCGCGGCCTGGACCCTCCACGGTCGCGGCAAGATCGCCGAGGACATGGTCGCGGCGCTCGCCCGGCACGGCCTCGACGTGCGCGACAACGTCGTCACCCGGATCGACCTGACCCCGCGCGACCTCGTGCAGCAGTGGCGCGGATCCCCGATGGGCGTGCTCTGGCAGGGCCGTGGCACGGTCCGCTCGCGGATCGGGCCGGAGACGCCGATCGGGAACGTCTACCTCGCGGGTGCACACGGGGCGCCCGGTGCCGGCGTGCCGTTCGTGACCCAGTCGGCGGCACTGGTGGCCGGCCTGATCGGGCCGGCCTGACCGGGCCGGCCTGACCGGGCCGCCTGACCGGGCCCCCTGACCGGGCCGGCCGCGCTCAGACGGTGATCTGCAGCGCCTCGAAGATCTCGAGCGTCGCCTTCGACCGGTTCAGCGTGTAGAAGTGCAGCCCGGGCGCACCGCCCGCGAGCAGCTCGTCGCACAGCTCGGCCGCGATCCGGATGCCCTCGGCACGGACGGCGGCGGGATCGCCGTCGTACGCACTGATCCGCTCGACGATCTCCTCGGGCACGCTCGTTCCGATCAGCTCACCCTGGCGGCGGATGGCGCTGAGGTTCAGGATCGGCATGATGCCCGGCAGGATCGGGATGTCGACGCCACGCTCGCGCACCCGCTCCACCAGCGCGAAGTAGTCGGAGGCGCGGAAGAACATCTGGGTGACCGCGAACTCGGCACCCGCCTTCGCCTTGGCGACGAGCACGTCGGCGTCGTTGTCGAGCGACTCCGCGGACGGGTGACCCTCGGGGAAGGCGGCGACGCCGACGCGGAAGCTGCCGCGCCCACGCGCCAGCTCGACGAGCTCGACGGCGTAGTTGAGGCCGCCGTCGGTGGGCGTCCAGTCCGCGCGCGGACCCTCCTGCGGGTCCCCGCGCAGGGCGAGCACGTGGGCGACGCCCTCGGCGTCGTAGGCGTCGAGGATCGCCTCGAGCTCCTCGCGGGTGTGCCCCACGCAGGTCAGGTGAGCCATCGGGATCAGCGAGGTCTCGCGGGCGATCCGCCCGGTGATCGCGACCGTCTTGTCGCGGGTGCTTCCGCCGGCACCGTAGGTGACCGACACGAAGGTCGGCTGGTAGGGCTCGAGCGCGCGGATCGCGTCCCACAGCTGGGCCTCGCCCGCCTCGTCCTTCGGGGGGAAGAACTCGAAGGAGAACGAGCGCCCGCCCTCGCGGATCAGCTCGCCGAGCGAACGCCCTGCACCAGTCACCATGCGGCGAAGTGTAGGTGGACCTTGCCTCGCGGACCCGGTCGTCTCGGCAACTGTGATGCATCACTACTCTGGCCGGGTGAGCGCACAGCAGTGGGACCCGACCTCCTTCCGTGCCGAGGTCCAGGTCACGCTCGACTCCTTCCTCTCCGAGCAGACCGAGCGCCTCGCACCCCTCGGCGCGGACGCTGCCCGACTGCTCACCGAGGCGCGCGCGACGGTCTCCGGCGGCAAGCGGTTCCGTGCCGCCTTCTGCCAGTGGGGGTACGCCGCCGTCGCGGGCGTGCCCACCGGTGACGACGCCGCCGCCGTGCTGCGGGCATCCGCCGCGCTCGAGCTGCTGCACGCCAGCGCCCTCGTCCACGACGACCTGATGGACGCCTCCGACACCCGCCGCGGCCGCGCCGCCACCCACCGCGGGTTCGAGGCCGAGCACCGCGCCGACGGCTGGCGAGGCGACCCTGTGCAGTACGGCGCCGCGGCGGCCATCCTGCTCGGCGACCTCCTGCTGTCGTGGGCCGACGAGCTGGTCCGCCGCTGCGGGCTGGGCTGGGACCGGGTCGGCCCCGCCCTCGACGTGTTCGACCTGTGCCGCTCGGAGGTCATCGCCGGCCAGTTCCTCGACGTCTCCGTGCAGGCGCGCGGTCGCGCCTCGGTCGAGCAGGCCACGACCGTGCTGCGCTACAAGTCGGCGAAGTACTCCATCGAGCGCCCGCTGCACGTCGGCGCGGCGCTGGCCGGCGCGGGGGCCGCGACGCTCGACCGGCTCACCGCCTTCGGCCTGCCGCTCGGTGAGGCCTTCCAGCTGCGTGACGACCTGCTCGGCGTCTTCGGCGACCCCGCGACCACCGGGAAGCCGGCCGGCGACGACCTCGTCGAGGGCAAGCGCACCGTCCTGGTCGCGCTGGCGCTCGACGCCGCCGAGCCGGCAGAGGCCACCCGGCTGGACGCCGCCCTCGGCACCGCACTCGACGAGGCCGGGATCGAGGAGCTGCGCGGGATCATCGACGGCAGCGGAGCGCGCGCGCGGGTCGAGACGATGATCGATGACCTGGCGACCCAGGCGGTCGGCTCCCTGCGATCGGGCCAGGCCGACGAGGGCTGGGACGCCGGCGCCTGCCAGGTGCTCGAGCAGCTCGCGACCGCGGCGACCCGGCGCACCCGCTGAGCCGAGGCACGCAGCGGCGCGTCAGCGCCGCCCGAGCACGGCGAACATGGTGACCGCCATGAACGCCTCGCCGGCGTCCTGGGCGGTCCGGATGTCCGTCAGCAGCGCGTCGGCCTCGGCCCGGGTGACCACGCCCGCTTCCACCGCCTCCTCCACGGACTTCTGCACGAGCACCAGCAGGGCACCGATGGGCGGAATGACCGCCGTGGCGGCGATGTCGGGGTCGACCGTGAGGCCGCCCGCGGCGAGCTGACCCGGCAGGTGCCGGCCGGCATGCGGGTTCGGGGACTGGCTGTCGCGGAAGTCCGAGAGCCGTCGCACCACGTCGGAGTCGCCGGGTGTCTGCACCGCCGAGCCCCAGTCGGAGTCGATGACCACGACCCGGCCACCCGGCCGCAGCACCCGGGCGAACTCCCGCACCGCGCCGGCCGGATCGGTCAGGTGCTGGAAGACCCGCTCGCACCGGATCACGTCGACGACGCCGTCCTCGAACGGCAGGTGCGTCGCCTCCGCATCGACGAAGGTCGCGCCGGTGCCCACCGACCGCTCGACCGCCACCGCCCGCAGGCCTGCGTGCGGCTCGATGCCGATCGCGCGCCCTGCCTCGCCGACGGCCGCGGCCAGTCGTCGTACCTCGGCACCGGTGCCGCTGCCGACGTCGACCGCAGTCTCTCCCGGCTGCGGCGCCAACGCGGCGAGCGCCCAGTCACGCAGCCGCAGCACGCCCGGCAGGGACTCCTGCATGTCGAGGACGAACACCTGCCCCGCGGTGTCCGCGGCGGCATCCTCGGCGACGTTGCCGCGGTGGAAGGAGGTGGCCGTCAGCCCGGCCAGTGCATCGGTGTCGGCCATGAGCCGAAACTAGCCACGCCCGGCGGGGTTGACCATGGCCCACACGGGTGGTCCCTCACGCCAGCAGTGGTACGGCGTCCTCCGGCCCCGGCCCGCGCAGGACGACCTCGATCAGCGGGTCGTCGGGGCCGCGCCGGCCCAGGATCTCGACCACGAGCGCAAAGCGCTCCGGTTCGGCGCGGGCGAAGCCGCCCCAGCCGTCCCACAACAGCACGGTGGGGCCCGTGAGGTCGCGCAGGACGTCGTTGAAGGCGTCCAGGCTCCTGCCGGTGAAGTGGTCCGGGACGTCGTCGAGCGCGTCGCCGATCGCGCGCAGGACGTCGGTCGACGAGTCGAGAGCCACCGTGTCGACGTACCCGAACGCCCAGCCGGCGTGCTCGACGGCGTGGCGGACGTCCGGAACGTCGAGAGCGGAGTCCCACCGGTGCACGCCCGGGGCGTGGCGTCCGGCGAGGACGGCAGCCAGGCCACTCATCGGCTGATCCTCGCGAACGACTCGTAGTGGTCCTCGGTCCAGTAGAGCTCTCCCCCGTCGCCGACGATGATCCGCCGGGCGCCACGGTGGTCGAGGCCGGGCGTCTCGACGGTGTACTCGGCGTAGTAGCCGCGTGCGCGGTCGGGCAGCACACCCTCGAAGTTGCCGAAGGTGGAGCCGTCCTTGCCGGGGTACGGGAACGGTCCGCCGGCGTCGATCAGGCCGACCGTCTCGGCCGCCTCCGGGGGCAGGTCCGCCAGGTCGACGTACGCGAAGCCGTTGTCGTCGGCCCCGTCGGCACCGTCGGCACCGTCGGCACCGTCGGACGCCGAGGTCGACGGAGCGTCCGTCGAGCTGGAAGAGCTCGCCGAGCGGTCGTCGGCCCGACCGCCCGTGTCGTCGTCGCCCTGCGACTGGATCCACCAGACCGCGACCAGCAGCAGCACGCTGGCGACGGTCGAGAGGACCTGCGTGGTCCGCTTCCCGAGTCGCGGCACCGGGTCCTGCCTCAGAACCCGAGGACCTGGGCGCGGCGCTTGACCTCGGAGGCGCGGTTCTCACGGAGCGCGTCGATCGGCCGCCCGGGCAGGTCAGCGTCGAGGAAGATCCACGCGATGCACTCGCGGTCGTCGAAGCCGTTGTCGTGCAGCATGGTGAGCAGGCCGGGCAGGCCCTTCACCGGCTCGCCGTCGACGACGAACAATGCGGGGATGCCCTGCCGGACGCCCTTTCCGGGCTCGCCCGGCACCGCCGCGGCCAGCTGGTGCTCGCGCACCATGGTGCGCACCTTCGCCGGCGTGACACCGATCAGCTCGGCGGCCTCGTCCCAGGACAGCCAGTCCTCGACGAGGGCGGCGAGGTCCTGCTCGGCCAGTGGTGCATCGCTCATGGGGCCCATCTTCCATGAACCTGCACGCCAAGATCACACCGGCGTGGCCGCCGGGCCCGCGTGGGGCTGCGCCGTACCATGGCCCTTCCGGTCACTTCCCCGGCCGGACCCGGGAACCTGCACAGGAGGGTCGCTGTGCACGAAGAGAAGCGTGCCCGCGGCGAGGGCGCCGCGCGGCCCGGCGACCCCTCAGGAAGCTCCCGTACCGAGGACCACCAGTTCGGACGGCTGCTCGACGGTCGCTACCGGATCGGCCCACGGATCGCGCGCGGCGGCATGGCGAGCGTCTACGAGGCCGTCGACACCCGTCTCGACCGGACCGTCGCGGTCAAGGTCATGCACCCGGGACTGGGCGACGCGACCACCCAGGACGACTCCTTCGCGCGGCGGTTCGTGCGCGAGGCCAAGGCGGCCGCCGGCCTGTCGCACCCCAACGTGGTGGCGGTCTACGACCAGGGACGCGACGACAGCGGCGACGGCACGACGTACCTCGTCATGGAGTACGTCCCCGGCCACACGCTGCGCGACACGATCACGAAGGAAGCGCCGATGTCGCCCGAGCGGGCGCTGGCGATCCTCGACCCGGTGCTCTCGGCACTCGGCACCGCCCACCGGGCAGGGCTGATCCACCGCGACGTGAAGCCCGAGAACGTCCTGATCGCCGACGACGGCCGGATCAAGGTCGCCGACTTCGGCCTGGCCAAGGCGGTCAGCGCCGAGACGCAGCACACCGCCACCAACGGCGTGCTGATCGGCACCGTCTCCTACCTCGCGCCCGAGCTGGTCGTCGAGCAGCGGGCCGACGCCCGCGCCGACGTGTACGCCGTCGGCGTGATCCTCTTCGAGCTGCTGACCGGCACCAAGCCGCACACCGGCGAGACGCCGATCGCGGTCGCCTACCGCCACGTCCACCACGACGTGCCCGCGCCGTCGTCCGTCGTGCCGGGCATCCCCGACTACGTCGACGCACTCGTCGCCCGTGCGACGACCCGCGACCCCAGCCTGCGCCCGTCGGACGCGACCGTGCTGCTGCACCACGTGCGCCGCGTCATGCATGCACTCCACGACGGCGTCCGTGCGGACCCCGAGCTGGTCGACGACCTGCTGCCTGCTGCGCGGCCGGTCGGCTCCGACACGACGCCCGAGCCGGTCAGCTCCCTGTGGGACGGCGCACCCGACCTGCTGCCGCAGCCGGGTCGGCGCCCGGCCGAGCCGCGTGCGTCGCAGGAGCCCGACCTCGGCGGCGAGCGGACCTCGGTCATCGCTGCGCCGGCCTCGCCTCCCCCGTCCTCCCGTCCGGCGTCCTCGCGTCCGGGACCGGCGCGTCCCGCGCCCGCCGACGGCGGCCGTCCGGTGCGCGAGCGCAGCCGGCGCGGCCTCGTGCTCGCCCTGGTCCTGGTGGTCCTCGTCGCCGGCCTCGCCGCCGGCGGCTACTGGTTCGGCTGGGGCCGCTACACCTCCACGCCGGGCGTCGTCGGCCTCGAGCAGACGGCGGCGGAGACCAAGCTCGACGACGCCGGGCTCGGCGTGGAGGTCGAGAAGGTCTACTCCGACAGCGTCGAGCCGGGTGTCGTGGTGACGACCGAGCCCGGGCCCGGCGATCGCATCCTGCCCGGCGACGACGTGACGCTGACGGTGTCCCGCGGCCCCGAGGTGTACGACGTGCCGGACCTCGCCGGCCTCACCGTCGACGAGGCCGAGGACGCCCTGGCCGAGGTGAAGATGGTGCTCGGGCGTCAGGTCCCGCGCTACTCCGAGACGGTGCCGAAGGGCCAGATCGTCCGCAGCAACCCGGCGTTCGGCTCGGAGGAGTCGAAGGCGCTGCCCGTCGACACGGCCGTCGCGGTCGTCGTCAGCAAGGGCAAGCAGCCGATCAAGGTCGGCGACTGGGTCGGCAAGGACGCCGAGAAGCTCGAGAAGTCCCTCGAGGCCAAGGGCCTTCAGGTCAAGGTCACCGACACCGAGTACAGCGACGACATCCCCGAGGGTCGGGTCATCAGCCACACACCGAAGTCCGGCGTCGTCCACAAGGGCGACGAGATCGGCCTCGTGGTCTCGAAGGGCCCGGAGCTGGTGACCGTGCCGTCGGTCCGCTACCAGTCGACCGACGACGCCGTCGACAGGCTCGAGGACCTCGGGTTCAAGGTGAAGAAGGAGCGGGCGACGATCTACCTCTCCGGCAACGTCGCCTGGGACACCAGCCCCGGTGCCGGCACGCGCGCCCGCAAGGGCAGCACGATCATCCTGTACGTCGTCTGACGCGGGCGAGGCCCGCATGACCGACCACGGCACCCGTCGTACGACCCTGCTCGCCACACTCGCCCTGCTCGCGATGACCGCCTGCTGGGGCTCGACGTTCTTCCTGATCAAGGACCTCCTCGACCGGGTGCCGACCGTCGACTTCCTGGCCGTGCGGTTCCTGATCGCCGGCCTCGCCATGCTGGCCGTGGCGCCGCGCGCGGTCGCACGGCTCGGACCGGAGGTCCGGCGGCACGCCCTGGTGCTCGGCTGCCTGTACGGCGTCGCGCAGATCCTCCAGACGGCCGGGCTCGCGCACACGCCGGCCAGCGTGTCCGGGTTCATCACCGGCCTGTACGTCGTCGCGACGCCGCTCTTCGCCGCCGCCGTCCTGCGCACCCGGATCACCGGCGTCACCTGGGCCGCGGTGCTGCTGGCAGCGGCCGGCCTGGGCGTGCTGACCCTCGACGGCTTCTCGATCGGGTACGGCGAGGCGATCACGCTCGTCGCCGCGCTGCTGTACGCCGCCCACATCGTCGGCCTCGGCGCCTGGTCCACCCCGGCCGACGCGCTCGGGATGTCGATCCTGCAGGTGCTCGTCATCGCGGTGATCTGCCTGGTGGCCGCGCTCGTGAGCGGTGCACCGGGCGTCGTACTGCCGGACCGTGCGGGCGACTGGGCCACGCTCGTCTACATGGCGCTCGCGGCCGGTGCCGCGGCGATGCTGGCGCAGACCTGGGCGCAGTCGCACCTGCCGCCGACCCGCAGCGCGATCATCATGAGCATGGAGCCGGTCTTCGCGGCCTTCTTCGCGGTCCTGCTCGGCGGGGAGTCGCTCACCGGGCGGATGCTCGCGGGTGGACTGATGGTCCTGGCCGCGATGGTGGTCGTGGAGGCACTCCCGCGCCGCAAGATCGAGGCCGAGGTCACCCACCTCGCCGTGTGAGCGGCCGAGCGGCCGAGCGGGTCTGGATTTCGTCGCCCCACCGGCGCACCATGGGGGTCTGGGGGGTGTCCCTGAGGAGTCACCATGGCTGGTCACATCATCCACGTCCACACCACGATCCCGGCGCCGCCGGAGCACGTCTGGGACGTCATCACCGACGTCGCGCACGCCGACAAGGTGCTGCGCAGCGTCAGCGACACCGAGGTCCTGACCGAGGGTGCGTACGGCGTCGGAACGGCCTGGCGCGAGAAGCGGACACTCTTCGGTCACCACGGTCCCGAGCAGCTGCAGGTCGTCGAGGCCGAGGCACCGGTCCGCACCGTCGTCGAGGCCGAGGTCGGCGACGACGTCATCCGGACGGCGTACCGGCTCACGCCTGCCGGCCCGGACCGCCACAGCACGAGGCTGGCGATGACCACGACGGTCGAGATGAGCCACCGCTCGGCGATGTCGCGCGCCATGTGGGCCGTGTTCGGCGGGTTCAGCTACGACCACAGCCGCAAGGTGCTCGAGCACGACCTGGAGGACATCGAGGCGGAGGCCTGCCGCCGGGCGACGGCCGCGGGCTGAGGACGGGGCGCGTCCACGCGGGTCCCGACGTTTCCGCACGCCCCGGTGCGGTCGGGGTACGGTGAGCCCGCGATGACCACCCCGACGTACTGCACCAGCTGCGGGCACGAGCTCGGGGTCGGGCGGTTCTGCACCAACTGCGGCAAGCCGGTGCCCGGCCGACACCCCGAGGCGACGCCCGGTCTCGGAGCGACCCCTGCGGAGGTCG
>DATLIG010000298.1:0-4979 GCA_035539555.1 Nocardioides sp.
GAAGAAGAAGGTTTGCCAGTTCTGCAAGGAGAAGGCCACCGGTGTCGACTACAAGGACACCGCCCTTCTGAAGAAGTTCATCTCCGACCGCGGCAAGATCCGCGCCCGTCGGGTGACCGGCAACTGCGTCCAGCACCAGCGTGACATCGCCATCGCGGTGAAGAACGCTCGTGAGGTCGCGCTGCTGCCCTACACCTCCGCTGGCCGCTGAGACCGTCGGTAGAGAAGGAGAGCTGAACTCATGAAGATCATCCTGACCCAGGAGGTCGAGAACCTCGGCGCCGCCGGTGACGTGGTCGAGGTCAAGGACGGCTACGGCCGCAACTACCTCATCCCGCGTGGCTTCGGCATCCGCTGGACCCGCGGTGCGCAGGCCCAGGCCGACTCGATCAAGGCTGCCCGCTCCGCGCGTGCCGTCCGCGACGAGGCGCACGCCGCCGAGATCAAGGCCAAGCTCGAGGGCGGCCCGGTCGACGTCAAGGTGAAGGCCGGCCAGGGCGGCCGGCTGTTCGGCGCGGTCACCCCTGCCGACATCGCCGCCGCGCTCGGCGAGGCCGCCGGCGAGTCGATCGACAAGCGGACCATCGTCCTCGGCAACCCGATCAAGTCGCTGGGCAACCACGCGGTCTCGGTCAAGCTGCACGACGAGGTCTCGGTCGCGGTGACGCTCAACGTCATCCCGTCCTGACGCTACGGCGTGGCCGGTCCCTCCGGGGGCCGGCCACGTGGCATTTTTGGGGCACTTCCCCCAACCCCTTGGAGTTCCGTGATGCGCCTGCGCCGCCTCTGGCCCGCCGCCCTGCTCGCCCTCGCCCCGGTCCTCGCGGCCTGTGGCGACGACGAGCCCGACGCGGTCGACGACCCGACCACCTCGGCGGCACCGACCACCGCGACTCCCACGGAGACGCCGACCGAGGCGTCCACGCCGACCGCGCCGCCGGTCGAGGAGACCAGCGAGCCGCCCGCGAGCAACCTGCCCGCCGCGTGCGACCTGGTGACCGGCAACGACATCGCCAAGGCGATGGGCGTGACCTTCGGACCGGCCGAGACGGGCGGCGGCACCACCAGCGAGGGCGACCTGGAGTGGCGCAGCGACAACTGCTCGTTCGAGGCCGAGGACCTGGTCGAGGTCACCGTGAAGGTCACGGGCCCCTCGGACTTCGTGAAGGGCAGCTTCGGTTGTGTCCAGCCGAGCGAGATCGCCTCGATCATCGAGCCCGCCGACGACGTGCCCGGCTCCACCGACGGTTGGTGGAAGGTGAGCGACGCCCCGCCGCTGGAGGCCACGCTCCGCGCCTGCTCGAGGACGGCGAACGTCGACGTCGACCTCGACTACGAGGACGGCGTCGACTACCAGGGCGACCCGCGCCAGCAGGCCGCCCAGATCGCCGGCCTGGTGCTCAGCGGCCTGCAGGGCTGAGCCTGCATCACGCCTCGGCGGGGGCCTCGGACTCCGGGGCGCCCGCCCATCGGCGGCTCGCGAACACGAAGCAGAGCACCACGAGCCCGATCTGCACCGCCTGTGCGGCCACCTCGCCCGCGGTGCCGACGCCGTCCCAGCCGGCCCCGAACGCCAGGGGCGGGGCGGCGATCACGAACAGCAGGACCAAGCCGGCGATGCTGAAGCAGCTGGCTCCGGCGCTCGAGCGGCCCTTGAGCGCGGCCTGGCTGAGCTGGTGGCACAGGACGGCGAAGAACGCGAAGCGGGGTACGTCGGCCGACCAGCCCAGCGACGGGTCCGTCTCCAGCCAGCGGGCGACCGCCGGCACGACCAGCGCGACCGAGAACCCGAGCGCGAGCACGCCGAGGAAGCGCAACGTCGGCAGCCGCCGCTCGTCGAGCACGGGGGCGAGGCCGTGCAGGCCGACCAGCACGAGCAGCCAGCCCAGCGGGTCGGGCAGCGGGTCGAAGGTGCCCGGCTCGGCATCCGCGGGACCGAGCGCGAGCAGCACGAGGCCGAGCCCGACGGCCTGGAGCGGCTTCACGCGCCCGCTCCGGTGACCAGCCAGGCCTCGCTGCGGGAGCGGCGTACCAGGGTCACCAGCCGGCCGCCCATGAAGAGCACCCCGAACACGACCCACACCCCGGTCAGTCCGGCACCCAGCGCACTCGTCAGCAGCACGAGCGGAGCGTAGCCGCCCAGCACCGCGAGCCCGGCCCAGGCCAGGTACCGGCCGTCGCCGGCACCGATCAGGACGCCGTCGAGGACGAAGACCACGCCGGCGACGGGCTGGAAGGCCGCGGCGACCAGGAGCACCGGGACCAGCGCGTCGCGAACGGCGTGGTCGGGCGTGAACAGAACGCCGAGCCACGGACTGACCGCTGCGAGGAGGACGCCGGTGACGATGCCGCTGCGCACGCCCCACTGCACCATCCGGGCGGTCACGGCCCGGGTCGCGGCGGTGTCGCCGGCGCCGAGGTGGCGCCCGGTGATGGCCTGCGCGGCGATCGCGATCGCGTCGAGGACGTAGGCGAGGAAGCCCCAGATCGTCAGGGCCAGCTGGTGGGTCGCGATCGGGACCGCGTCCGACCCGGCTGCGACCTCACCGCCCGCGACCTCACCGGCGGCGAGCACGACCGCCCACGTGGTGACCAGCAGCGAGGCGCGCAGGGTGAGGGTGCGCACGAGGAGGGGTACGCCGGCGCGGCCGGCTGCCCGGATCCCGGCCGGGTGCGGGCGGAGGCCGGCCCCCTCGCGGCGAGCAGCGCGGACGACGACCGTCACCAGCGCCACCGCCATCCCCGTCTGGGCGAGCACCGAGCCCACCGCCGACCCGGCCAGCTCGAGCCGGGGGACCGGCCCGGCGCCGTACACGAGGAGGACGTTGAGGCCGATGTTGGCGAGGTTGCCGACGACGGCGACCACGAGCGGGGTGCGGGTGTCCTGCAACCCGCGCAGCACGCCGGTGGTGGCGAGGACGAGCAGGAGCGGGGTGATGCCGGCGGCCGCGATCCGGAGGTACGTCGTCGCGGCGTCCTCGACGTCCGACGACGCCCCGAACAGGGTGACCAGCGGATGGGCGAGCAGGCTGGTGGCGAGGGTGACCGGGACGCCGATCGCGACGGCGAGCCAGAGGCCGTCGACGCCCTGGGCGAGCGCCTCGCGGCGGTGGCCGGCGCCGAGCTGCCGGGCGACGCCGGCGGTGGTGCCGTAGGCGAGGAAGATGCACAGGCCGACGACGGTCGAGAGGACCGTGCCGGCCAGGCCGAGGCCGGCGAGCTCGCGGGTGCCGAGGTGGCCGACGACCGCTGCGTCGCCGAGCAGGAAGAGCGGTTCGGCGACCAGGGCGAGGAACGCGGGCACCGCGAGCCGGGCGATCTCCCGGTCGAGTGAGCGCCGGTCAGCGGAAGTCGAGGACGTCGTCACCGGATCGGATAACACATCGGTGGCGCGTTGGGGGGAACTTGTGGAAATACGCGTGCGAACGGCCGGAGGGACCAGTTCTGGTGGCGGCCGCCACGTGGCCCGAGGTTGACCACCAGATGAACGAGACTCGCCGGCAGAAATTTTGAATCCACAGGCAGGGGAGAGTGTTTCCGCAGGTCAGAGCGGCTTTCCACAGTTGTCCACCTCCTTGTTCCACAGCGTTGTCCCCAGCCGGTGCACACGATCGCCGCGTGTCGTCCACCTGCCCCCGCGGGTTATCCCCAGGCCCTGTGGATAACTTCGCCGCGTCGGCTTCACGGGCGGGCCGCACGGCGTCTAGGTTCGTGGGCGCAGGAGGTTGTCTCGGACCCCGCCGGCACGATCGTCACAGTACGACGTCCACCCGGCGCCGCGGCGGCGCCATCCGCGATCGAGCCAGGAGCCGGAGACCCGTGAGCCTCACCGACAACTCGCCGTCCTGGACTGCCGAGCCGCCCGAGGAATGGAGCGACGGCCCAGCCCCGTACGCCCCGGGCGAGGCGCCGTCGGGCGGCCGCGTCCCGCCGCAGGACCTCGCGGCCGAGCAGTCGGTTCTCGGCGCCATGCTCATCTCGAAGGACGCCATCGCCGACGTCGTCGAGGTCATCCGCGGTGTCGACTACTACCGCCCCGCCCACGAGGAGATCCACGAGGCGATCCTCGACCTCTTCGGCCGCGGCGAGCCGGCCGACATGGTCACCGTGGCGGGCGAGCTGCAGCGGCGTGGCCAGCTGCAGAAGATCGGCGGGGCGTCGTACCTCCACACCCTGGCGGCCAACGTCCCGATCGCCGCGAACGCCGGCTTCTACGCCGAGATCGTCTACGAGAAGGCGATCCTGCGCCGCCTCGTCGACGCCGGCACCAAGATCGTGCAGATCAGCTATGCCGGCGAGGGCGAGGTCGACGGCATCGTCAACGAGGCCCAGTCCGAGATCTACAAGGTCACCGACCGCAACAAGTCCGAGGACTATGCGCCGCTGTCCGACATCATGGACGGCGTCCTGGACGAGATCGAGGCGATCGAGAACCGTGAGGCCGGCATCTACGGTGTGCCGACCGGGTTCGCGGACTTCGACGAGCTCACCAACGGTTTCCACAAGGGCCAGATGATCGTCGTCGCGGCGCGTCCCGCCATGGGCAAGTCGACGCTGGCCCTGGACTTCTGCCGGGCCGCCGCCATCCAGAGCAACCTCACCGCTGCCTTCTTCAGCCTGGAGATGACGCGCGCCGAGATCGTGATGCGCCTGCTCTCGGCCGAGGCGCGGATCCCGCTCAACCACATCCGCAACGGCAAGATGAGCACCGAGGAGTGGGACCGCCTGGCCCGCCACGTCGCGAAGGTCTCCGCGGCGCCGATGTTCATCGACGACTCCCCCAACATGACGATGACCGAGATCCGCGCGAAGGCGCGACGGCTCAAGCAGAAGCACGACCTGCGCCTGATGGTCATCGACTACCTCCAGCTGATGAGCTCCGGCAAGAAGGTCGAGTCCCGCCAGCTCGAGGTCTCCGAGTTCTCCCGTCAGATCAAGCTCCTCGCCAAGGAGCTCGAGATCCCGGTCATCGCGCTGTC
>DATLIG010000299.1:0-9150 GCA_035539555.1 Nocardioides sp.
CAGAAGGGCCCGCGCGGTGCGCGGGCCCTTCTGCGTTCAGAGGGGAATCGTGGAGCTGCGGGGAATCGAACCCCGGTCCTCGAGAGTCGATCCAGGTCTTCTCCGGGTGCAGTCAGTGGTGGCGCTTTCTCGGCCCCGGCGCTCGCACTGACACGTCGCCGACAGGCCCAGTCAGGTTTGAGTCCCGATCAGCCACCCTGACAGCAGCGGATCAGCAAGTCTCCTGGATGACGCCTGGGTCCGGGACGGAGACGGATGCCCGGTCAGACGCTTCGATCACTGCTCAGGCAGCGAGAGCGAAGGAACTGCGCTTAGCGTTGGCAGTTATTGGTTTCCAGCGATCGTTTACGAGATGACGCTGGCTTCTCGACCCGCTTCCCCTGGAACTAACGTCCCAAGTCGAAACCGATCAGCCCCTCTTGAGTTGTGAACAGCACCAGCCTACTGGGTGGGAACGACACGGGCCCACCGGATTGTTCCCGGTGGGCCCGTGCGCAGGCAGTCCGACGGGTCAGTCGTCGAGGAAGCCGGCCAGCCATTCGGCGACGACGGGGATGTCGATGCGCTGGTAGCCGTCGATGTAGCGGCAGTTCGAGGTGTAGCCGTACGACGTCACCGCGACCACCTTGCCGCCCAGCCAGAGCGAGCCGCCGGAGTCACCGAAGCAGGTGCCGCCGGTGCCGAAGATGTCGTTCTCGTTGCCGTTGGTCTGGATGATCTGCGGCGTGATCTTCTGGCCCGGCATGTCGACGTACCGGCGGATGAGCGGATAGCTCTGCGGCGTCGGCTTCTGCGGACCGGACTCGGCCTGGCGGACCTCGGTGCCGTAGCCGACCGCGGTGAAGATGGTCTTGCGCGGCTGCTTGATCGCGTCCGCGGCGCCCAGGTCGGCGACCGGCGCCGGGGCGATGTCGGTGACCGGCGCGTCGAGGACGATGACACCGACGTCGTTCCAGTTGTCGAGGTCGGTGTAGTCGCTGTAGTCCGGGTGCGTGTGCGCGGTGCCGGACAGGTAGCCGGCGGCGGCGAGCTCCTCGGCGGTGTAGCCGGCGGTGACGTCGCCCGCGACGGGCAGCGGCGAGGGCGGCGCCTCGGCGATCACGCTGTCGAAGGTGACGAGCGTCTTGCCCAGCGTGCCGTCGGTGCAGTGGGCGGCGGTGACCAGCACGGTCGGGCTGATCAGCGTCGCCGAGCAGCGGAAACGGCCGTCCGCGTCGTAGAACGCGATCATGGCGACGTTCGGGTGGGTGTCGCCGTCAGCCGTGCCGCCGGTACTGGCGGTCGCGGGTGCGGGGGCGACGAGACCGAGGCCGGCAAGGATGGCGCCGGCCAGGATCGGGAGACGAGCACGCATGGTTCTCCTCGGGAAAGGAACGACAGGTCGGCGCCAAGACTGCACCCGTGGAGCCTCCCGGGGGAAGGGGTTCACCCCCAAGAATCTCCGGCGGTGTGCCCGAGCAGCCGCAAGGCGTTGTGCCAGCACACGTCACGGAGCCAGTCATCGCCCAGCTCGAGCCGGGCGAGACCCTCGAGCTGGAGGTGGTAGGGGTACGGGATGGTCGGGAAGTCCGAGCCGAGCAGCACCTTGGCCTGCAGGTCCCTCAACCGCGGGAGCAGGGCCGTGGGATAGGCGGCATCGGTGTCGAAGAAGTCGGTGAAGACCATCGTGGTGTCGAGGTGCACGTTCTCGTGGCGCTCCGCGAGGACCAGGAAGTCCTCGTACTCCGGCGCCCCCATGTGCGCGATCACCAGCCGCAACCGCGGGAACCGGCGCAGCAGCCGCGCCACCGAGTCCGGGCCCGTGAAGGCGTTGCCGACCGGGCCCGAGCCGGCGTGCACCGTGACCGGTGTCCCGCTGTCCTCCAGCACCGCCCAGACCGGGTCCAGGACCGGGTCGTCGGCGACGAACTCGCCGACCTGGAGGTGGATCTTGAAGATCCGCACGCCGTCCTCGACCAGCTCCGCGACGTACTGCGCGGCCTCGGGCTCGGGGTAGAAGGTCGCCGAGCGCAGCACCTCCGGCACGCTCGCGGCGAACTCGCCCGACCATTCGTTGAGGTACGACGCCACACCCGGCTTGTGCGCATAGGGATGGGTCGGGAACGCGCGGACCCCGAAGTCGCGCAGGAGGGCGACCCGCTCCTCCAGCGACTGCCGGTAGCGGATCGGCCAGGGCCGCCCGATCTTCGGGCCGGCCTCGTCGAACACGGCCCACACCGCACGCTGGATGCCCGGCGGCAGGAAGTGGGTGTGCAGGTCGATCAGGCCGGGCAGCCCGAGCGGTTCCCAGAACGACCGGACGTCGCGGACCTCGGCGTCTCGTGACGGTCGCTGCGCGACCTCCTCGACGACCGGGGGGCGCTCAGTCACTCATGCCCTTGAGCCGGCGACCGATGGCCTCTTCCTTCTCACGGTCCGCGGTGCGCTCGGCGATCGCCTGGCGCTTGTCCCACGACTTCTTGCCCTTGGCGAGGCCGATCTCGATCTTGGCCCGGCCCTTGACGAAGTAGAGCGCCAACGGCACGACCGTGTGGCCCTTCTCGCTGACCTTGCGCTCGATCTTGTCGATCTCGTCGCGGTGCAGGAGCAGCTTGCGCTTGCGGCGTGCGGCGTGGTTGGTCCAGGTGCCCTGGGCGTACTCGGGGATGTGCACGCCGTGCAGCCACGCCTCGCCGCCGTCGATGTCGACGAAGCCGTCGACCAGGCTGGCTCGGCCCATCCGCAGCGACTTCACCTCGGTGCCCTGGAGGACCAGGCCGGCCTCGTAGGTGTCCTCGATGTGGTAGTCGTGGCGCGCCTTCTTGTTGGACGCGACGAGCTTGCGTGCGCCGTCGTCCCCCTTGCCGGCGGACGCTCCCGACTTACCCTTGGCCATTCGTCCATTCTCCCAGAACGGCGCAACGGGTTTGCCCGGAGGCCCTACAGATACGGCGCCGGGTCCACGGCCTCGCCGTTGCGCATCACGATGAAGTGCAGGTGGCAGCCCGTCGACCACCCGGTCGAGCCGGAGTAGCCGACCACCTGGCCGCGCCGCACCCGGGCGCCCTCGCCGACGGCGTAGCTGGTCATGTGGTTGTAGACCAGCACGATCGACGCACCGTTGACCCGCCCGATGGCGAGGTAGAGGCGGTTGCCGTAGATCTCGTCGAAGTAGGTGTCGATCACCTTGCCGGACTCGCCGGCGACCAGCGGGGCGCCGCAGCCGGTGCCGAAGTCGATGCCGTTGTGCAGGCCCCAGTAGCCGTAGATCGGGTGGATGCGCCAGCCGTACGGCGAGGTGACCGGGCCCGGGCCGGGCTTGGCCAGCAGGCCGCCGGTGTCGCCGTTGTAGCTGCCGCCCTGCGCCTGGGAGAGGGCGAGGATGCGGCGCTTGATCCGCGCCTCGCGCTCCTCGAGCCGGCGCAGTGCGGCCCGGTCGGCGGCACGGGCGGCCACGACGGCGGCCCGGGCGGTCGACGTACGGCTGACCAGGGAGGACACGGTGGCCTCGGTGGCGGCGGCCTTGTTGACCAGCGTGGTGATCGTCGCGACGTTGGCGTCGGCTTCCTTCTTGGCGCTCGCGACCTCGTTGCGGGCGTCGCGGACGGCGGCCTCGCGGTCGGCCATCAGCGCCTGGACCACCTCGAGGGCGTCCAGTGCCTGCTGCTGCCGGCCGGTGATGACGCCGTTGGCGGTCTGGCTGACCAGCACGTCCTCGAGGCTGTCGCCCTCGGCGTACGCCATGAGCACGTCGAGCTCGGGGTTGGCCTCGGTCGACATCCGGATGAGCGTGTCGCGCCCCTCCTCGCGCTGCTGGGCGACCTCGATCTTCGCCTGGGCGAGGTCGGCCTTGGCCTTCACCAGCTTGGCCTCGGCGGTGGCGAGCTTCGCCTTCAGCTGGGTCGCGATGGTCCGGGCGGCCGCGAGCTCACCGCGGACGTCCGCCAGCCGCGTCCGGGCCGCGCTGAGCTGGCCCTGCGCCTTGCGGAGCTGGGCCGAGATCTTCGCGACCCGGGCGCTGGCCTCGTGGATGTCGTCCTTGACGCCGGAGATCTGTCCGCGGACCTGGTCCTGCTTGTCCTCGAGGTCGTCGCGGTCGTCGGCGTGCGCGATCGGCACGGCGAGTCCGGCCAGTGCGACGACGACGGCGACGGCAGTCACCAGCCACTGGGGATGAGCCCATGCCGGCATCCGGTCGAGGGTACGGCGGAGCCAGGGGGCGCTGGGGAAGGAGCGCACGGTGCAACCAATCGATGTTCGGGGAAGTGAACGTTCTCGACCGTAACTGCCGCGGATCAGACTTTGACGTATTTGCGGGTCAGCAGGAGTGTCGGGATCAGCGTCAGCGCCGGGCCCAGCAGCACGATGCCCGGCGGGAACGTGCCGATCAGTGCGTCGACGTAGTCGCTCCAGCCCACCCAGGGCAGGAAGGTGACCCGTTCGGCCATCCCCTGCTCGACGCCCCAGTACTGGAACGCGGCGAGCGCGCCGGCGGCCAGCCCGACCCCGACGATCGCGGTGACCAGCGCCTCGAGGAGGAACGGCAGCGCGATGAAGAGCGTCGAGGCGCCGACGAGGCGCATGATGCCGATCTCGCGGCGACGGGCCAGTGCGGCCAGCCGGATCGTGTTGGCGACCTGGAGCAGCGCCGCGAAGAGGAGGAAGCCGGAGCCGATCCACGAGCCGTACTTCAGGACCGTCATGATGCCGAAGATCTGCTTCATCGCATCACGCTGGTCGAGGATGCTCGCGACGCCGTCGAGGCCCTCGACGGCGCTGATTACGCCGTCGGCCTCGTCGGGCGACTCGAGCGTCACCCAGTACGCCGCCGGCCACTGCTCGACCGAGACGACCGCGCCCTCCCCCTCGAACAGGTAGCCGCGGTCCTTGCGCTTGGCCTGCTCGTAGGCGGTGTCGAAGCTCTGCTGCTTGGTCTCGAACTCGAAGGACTCGACCTCGGGGCTGGAGTCGAGCTCCTGCTCGATCCGCTCCTTCTGGGCCGCGGTGACCTCACCGCTCGCGCAGTTGGCCGTGCCGCGGCGCAGCGAGGGGTCGTCCTCGGTGCACAGGTTGACCCGGATCTGCAGCTCGTTGCCGAGCTCGTCGACGGCCTTGCCCGCCTCGCTCCGCACGAGGATGCCGATGCCGGCGAGGGTCAGCGACACGAACAGCGTGACGACGACCGCGAGGTGCATGGTGAGGTTGCGGCGCAGGCCGATCCGGAGCTCGCTGAAGACATGGCGCAGCTGCATCGATCAGTCCTCCTGCTGGTTGTCGAGGTGCTGGAAGCCGTAGCTCCCCGCGGCCTCGTCGCGCACGACCTTGCCGTTCTCCAGCTCGATCACCCGCTTGGTGAACTGGTCGACGATCCCGTGGTCGTGGGTGGCCATCACGACCGTCGTACCGGTCTGGTTGATGTCACCGAGGAGGTTCATGATCCCCACCGAGGTCTGGGGGTCGAGGTTGCCGGTCGGCTCGTCGGCGATGAGGATCATCGGCCGGTTGACGTAGGCGCGGGCGACGGCGACGCGCTGCTGCTCACCACCGGACAGCTCGTCGGGCATGCGGTCGGCCTTGTCCTTCAGGCCCACCAGCTCGAGGGTGGCCGGGACCGCCTTGCTGATCTCCTTGTGGGACTTGCCGATCACCTGCTGTGCGAAGGCGACGTTCTCGGCGACGGTCTTGTTGGGGAGCAGGCGGAAGTCCTGGAAGACGGTGCCGATCTCGCGGCGCAGCCGGGGCACCTTCCAGCCGGCCATCCGGTTGATCTCCTTGCCGGCGACGTAGAGCCGGCCGGTCGTCGGGCGCAGCTCGCGGAGGACCAGCCGCAGGGCGGTCGACTTCCCGGAGCCGGACTGTCCGACGAGGTAGACGAACTCTCCCTTGTCGATGTCCAGAGTGACCTGGTCGAGCGCTGGGCGGCCCGGACCGGCATAGCGTTTGGTGACCTTCTCGAAGCGAATCACTGGCAAGACGGTACGCGACGGACCTGTGCTCCCTGCGGACCCGGTCCGTCCGGTGCGTCACATTGACGGGCGTCCTCTAGGGTGGATCGACGTGTCGACCGTCGTCCGTGCGCTGGGGCTCTCCGCGCTCCTGACCCTCGTGCCGGTGGGCATCGGCGTGGGCGTCGCCGGCGACCGCACGCCCGCACCCGAGGTCGCCTCCTACGAGGGCACCGACCTCGCCGACTTCGACAGCACGACGGCCGTCGTGCAGCGCGCGCCGTTCTGCGAGCTGGTCGCCGACGAGGCCGTCGCCGACGCCCTCGGTGGCGACGGCGAGCTGACCGCCTGGAGCAACGGCGAGCAGGCCGCGGCGGTACCGGGGGGCGACGTCGCACACGAGTACGGCTGCGCCTGGGCCGGCTCGGGCGCCGAGGCGCGGGCGTGGGTGTTCGCTCCCCCGGTCACCCGGACCCGCGCGGAGGCACTGGTCAAGGCCGCCCCGGCGAAGGGGTGTACGACGACCGCCGGCGCCGCCGCGTTCGGCGCCCCGTCGCTCGCCACCACCTGCACGAGCGGCGAGAGGCGCACGGTCTCCTGGCGAGGGCTGTTCGGCGACGCCTGGCTGACCTGCACGCTGAGCCAGGGCGTCGCTGCCCCTGAGGCGGACCTCGTCGCCCGGGCCGGGCGCTGGTGCGTGGCCGTCGCGCAAGCCACGTCCGTCGTGTCTTCCTGACCCCTTCGGCGCACCCGGGACGGGACCCCGTCCCCCCTCATCCGGCCCCGCGGCACGCCGATGGGAAGGCATGCTGCGATCCGGCCTGCTCAGCCTGACCACCCTCGCCCTGTCGGTGGCCGGCGTCGCGCTGCCGGCCACCGCGGACGACACCAGCCCGGCCCCGGCGCCGACCGGGCTCGTCGAGACCGACGACGGGGGCAGCTTCTACGTCGACGAGTGGGGTCCGCCGCCGAGCACCCCGACGCTGACCAGCCGTTCGGTGGCGACCGCGCTGGCGTCGTACACGGTGGCGGATGCGTTCGCGCTGCACAGCAACCCGGGGGCGTCGCGGACGATCTTCCTCGACTTCGACGGTGGCAGCCTGCTCTCGACGAACTCGTGGCTGCTGCAGGGCCTCAGCGCGCTGCTCTTCCCGGGCTGGTCCGTCGACAGCTCCACGGCGTTCTCCGACAGCGAGCGGTCCGTCGTGATCGAGGTGTGGGCGCGGATGGCCGAGGACTTCGCACCCTTCGACGTCGACGTGACGACCGAGGAGCCGCCGTCGGGCGGGCTGTTCCGCAGCACCTCCAGCGACACGACCTACGGCACGCGGGTGGCGTTCTCGTCGGGGACCTCGATCTCGGCGGCGTTGTGCAGGAGCAACTGCGGCGGCCTCGCGTGGATCGGCACCTTCGACGCGATCCTCAGCGGCGGGGAGACCCGCAGCCCCGCCTGGGTGTTCCCCAGCTCGCTCGGCAACCGCGCCAAGAGCATGGCCGAGGCCGGCAGTCACGAGGCCGGGCACACACTGGGCCTGGGCCACGACGGTACGACGACCAGCGGCTACTACAGCGGGACGTCGCTGTGGGGGCCGCTGATGGGCAGCCCCTACGCGGCGGGCGTCACCCAGTGGTCCCAGGGCGACTACGCCGGCGCCAGCAATCACGAGGACGACCTCGCGATCGCCCAGACCAACGGCATCTCCCTCCGTGAGGACGAGGCCGGCGACTCGGTCGCCACCGCGGTCCCGCTGGCCACCCTGCCCGGCGGCCGGGGCCTGATCACCTCCCGTGGCGACGAGGACTGGCTCACCGTCACCGACTGCTCCGGCACGGTCACGGTGGAGGCCGAACCGGCATCGGTCGGCGCCGACCTCGACATCGGACTCGAGCTGCGGGGCCCGACCGGGACCCTGATCACCACCGCGGCGACGGCGACGAACCGGACGACGTCCGGCGTCACCGGCCTCGGCGCCGCGTTCTCCCGCACGCTGAGCGGCGGCCCGTACCACGTCGTCGTCGACGGCATCGGCTCCGGCACGACCAGCCCCAGCACCTGGCCCTCCACCGGGTACGACGACTACGGCAGCCTCGGCGCGTACCACCTCACCGTCTCCGGCTGCAGCGCCGGCGAGGTTCCGCCCGGGGACGACCCGCCCGTCGACGAGCCCCCCGTGCTCGAGCCGCCGACCACGACTCCGCTGACCAGGCCGGGCGCTCCTGCCCGGCCGCGGGCCCTGCCCGGCACCCGTGGCGGCATCCGCACGATCGTGGCGCGCTGGACTCCCCCGGCGGTCACCGGCGGGACGTCCATCTCGGGCTACCAGATCACTGCCTATCGGATCGGTGTCACCGGTCGCGTCGTCGCCCGTTCCGCCGCCCGCACGCTCGCGGCCGGGACGCACCGGGTGTCGCTGCGCCTGCCGCGCGGACGCTGGGTCGTGCGGGTCCGGGCCCGCAACGCCGTCGGGTGGGGCCCGCTCAGCACGGCGTCGGTGCGGGTCGCGCCGCGCTGAGCGGGCCGAGCGTCAGGCTCTCCGTAGGCTGGGACGATGGATCGCGCAACGGCAGTCGGCGCGGTCGATGTCCACTACGACGAGGGCGGCGGCGCACGGTCAGCACTGGTCGTCTGCCGCGACCGGGCACTGTCGACAGTCACCTCCGAGCACGTGGCCACCACCACCCACGCCCTCCCTTACGAATCAGGGGCGCTCTACAAGCGGGAGCTCCCGTGCATCGAGGCGGTGCTGGCGTTGGCGCCGCCCATCGAGCTCCTCGTCGTCGACGGCTACGCCACGCTCGATCCGGATGGCCGTGCCGGCCTCGGAGCGCATGCCGCGCACGCGTTCGGGATCCCGGTCATCGGCGTGGCGAAGACCTTGTTCCGTTCAGCGACCCACGCAGTCGAGGTGCGCCGCGGTTCAGCCACGCGACCTCTCTACGTCACGACGGCCGGAGGCGTGCCCGTTGACGAGGCCGCGCGCCTCGTCGCCGCGATGGCCGGCAGCCACCGCCTTCCGGACGCCCTGGCCAGGGCTGACCGCTTGGCGCGCGGTCGCGCACAACCTCGCACTGCCGACCCTGCCTGAGTCGGTCGTGGCCGATCTCAGGCGATGAGGGTGTAGCGGCCGGGGCCGGTCTGGACGTAGCGGGGTTCGCGCCAGCCGGGTGGGGCGGGTGCGGTGGCGGTGTAGCGGTGGCCGGTCGGGGTGATCGTGACGACCTGATG
>DATLIG010000300.1:0-13377 GCA_035539555.1 Nocardioides sp.
CTCAAGGTCGTCGCCGACATCGGCCTGGTCGGCTTCCCGAGCGCCGGCAAGTCCAGCCTGATCGCCGCGATCTCGCGGGCCCGGCCGAAGATCGCCGACTACCCGTTCACCACGCTGGTCCCCAACCTCGGTGTCGTCACCGCCGGCGACACGACCTTCACGGTCGCCGACGTCCCCGGCCTGATCGAGGGTGCCGCCGAGGGTCGCGGCCTGGGCCACGACTTCCTGCGCCACATCGAGCGATGCGCCGCGCTGGTGCACGTCCTCGACACCGCCACCCTGGAGCACGGCCGCAACCCGGTCGACGACCTCGACGTGATCGAGGACGAGCTGCGCCGGTACGGCGGCCTGGAGGACCGGCCGCGCCTGGTGGCCCTCAACAAGGTCGACGTCCCGGACGGTCGCGGCATCGCCGAGCTCGTCGTCGAGGAGCTGCGCGAACGCGGCCTGCGCGTCTTCGAGATCTCCGCGGTGTCCGGCGAGGGCACCCGTGAGCTGGTCTTCGCGATGGCCGAGATCGTCGCCGAGGCCCGCCGCGCGAAGGCCGCCGAGATCCCCGCGCGGATCGTCGTACGGCCCAAGGCGGTCGACGACGATGGTTTCACCGTCAAGCGCACGGGCGCCGGCTGGCGGGTGCGTGGCACCAAGCCGGAGCGCTGGGTGCGGCAGACCGACTTCAGCAACGACGAGGCCGTCGGCTACCTCGCCGACCGCCTCAACCGGCTCGGCGTCGAGGCGAAGCTCCTCGAGGCGGGTGCCGAGGAGGGCGATGCCGTCCTCATCGGCTCCGTCGACGACGCCGTGGTCTTCGACTTCAAGCCGGGCATCGACGCCGGCGCGGAGAACCTCTCCCGTCGCGGCGAGGACGACCGCTTCCACGAGGCCCGGCCCGCCGCTGCGCGCCGCCGCGAGATCCAGGAGCACATGGACGACCGCGGCGACAACGAGACCCGCGCCGACGTCGCGCGCCGACTCGACCGGCCCGACGAGTACGGCCCGACGTCGTACGAGATCGGCTCGGCCGAGGACCCGGACGCCCGGCCGGCCGTCGTCGAGGACGACTGGTTGGAGGACGACCCCGGTGAGTGAGCGCACGGCGGTGACGTCCGCTCGCCGGATCGTGGTCAAGGTCGGCTCGTCGTCGCTGACCACCGCGTCGGGCGGTATCGACCCGGAGCGGATCAGCGCCCTGGTCGACGTCCTCGCCGCTGTCCGCGAGCGCGGTGCCGAGGTGGTGCTGGTGTCGTCGGGCGCCATCGCCGCCGGGCTGGCCCCGCTCGGGCTGAAGAAGCGCCCGCGTGCGCTGGCCGCCCAGCAGGCCGCGGCGTCGGTCGGCCAAGGCCTGCTCGTGCACCGCTACACCGAGGAGCTGGCCCGGCACGGCCTGACCGCGGGCCAGGTGCTGCTCACCCTCGACGACGTCACCCGGCGCTCGCACTACCGCAACGCCTCGCAGACCTTCACCCAGCTGCTCGAGCTCGGCGTGATCCCGATCGTCAACGAGAACGACACGGTCGCGACGACCGAGATCCGGTTCGGCGACAACGACCGCCTCGCCGCCCTGGTCGCCCACCTGGTCCATGCCGACCTGCTGGTGTTGCTCTCCGACGTCGACGGCCTGTACGACGGCCCGCCGTCGCGCCCCGGCACGCGGCTCATCCCCGAGGTGCGCGGGCAGGCGGACCTCGCGGGCGTCTCGGTCGGCTCCGTCGGCTCCGCGGGGGTCGGCACGGGCGGGATGGTGACGAAGGTGGAGGCGGCCTCGATCGCCACCGGCTCCGGCATCCCCGTCGTCCTCACCTCGGCCGAGCACGCCGCGGCCGCGGTCGCGGGGGAGCCCGTCGGCACGCTCTTCCACACCACCGGCAAGCGCCGTCCCACCCGGCTGCTGTGGCTGCGCCACGCCACCGACGGCAAGGGCGGGCTGCTGCTCGACGCCGGCGCGGTCCGGGCGGTCGTCGAGCGTCGGGCGTCCCTGCTCGCCGCGGGCATCACCGGGGTGCAGGGCGACTTCTCCGCCGGCGACCCGGTCGACCTCCTCGACCCGGAGGGTCGCGTGGTCGGCCGCGGGCTGGTCAACTTCGACGCGTCCGAGATCCCGACGCTCCAGGGCCGCTCCTCGAAGGACCTCAAGCGCGAGCTCGGTGCCGGCTACGAGCGCGAGGTCATCCACCGCGACGACCTCGTCGTGCTCTGACCCGCAACCTCACGAGCCCGCGAGCGCGGCCAGCGCGCGCAGGAACACCCGGTCCGGCACCAGCGCCGAGAGCCGGTGCACGGCCGTCGGCGCGTCCACGGCACGCGACGCCGCGCGCGAGGCGCGCACCACCCGCCCGGCAGTACGACGACGACGCGCCTCGAACGCCGCGAACGCCTGCTCCGGGCGGGGCGTGAGCGACAGCTGCTCCGCCAGCGTGGCCGCGTCCAGCAGGGCCTGGCACCCGCCCTGGCCGAGGTGCGGCCGCATCGGGTGCGCCGCATCGCCGATGACCACGACCGGGCCGTCGCGCCACGTGTGCAGCGGCGCGCGGTCCATCACGTCGTTGCGGCTGACGGTCGCGGGCTCGGCGGCGTCGAGCACGCGGAGCACGGGGTCGGGCCAGCCGGCGAAGGCGGCGCGCAGTCGAGCGAGCTCGTCCGCCGGGTCCGCCGCCAGCACGCCGCCGGGCGGCTCGCGGACGGTCGCGAACCAGTACGCCTCGCCGCGTCCGAGCGGCACCACGCCGAACTCCTGCCGTGCGCCCCACACCTGCACCGCGTCGAGGCCGTCCACCCGGGCGAGGCCGCGCCACGCGGGGAAGCCCGCGTAGGACTCGGCGAGGTCGGGCTGGAGGGTCCGGGCGACCCGGGAGCGGTAGCCGTCGGCACCGACCAGCGCCGTGCCCTCGACCGCGTCCGCTGCACCGGAGCCGGTCAGGACCCGCACGCCGCCGGGGGTGTGCTCGAAGCCGAGCACCGGGGCGTCGTACACGATGACGGCGGAGCCGGTGGCCACGTGCAGCGCCTCGATGAGCTCGCCGCGGCGCACGGCGAGGAGGGGCTCGCCCAGTGCGTCTGCCGTGCGCGTGGAGTCGAGCGTGCGGAGTGCACGCCCGGTGTGGGTGCGGACGGACCCGGCGCCGACGGGATGCCCGAGGGCGCGGACCTCGCCACCCACGCCGATCCGGTCGAGCGCCGCGAGCGCGGCCGGCCAGAGCGTGATCGCGCCACCGGTGCTGCCGAGCGCCGGGCGCTCCTCGAGCAGGACGCACGACCAGGGGGACGCGGCGTGCCGCAGCCCGGCGGCGAGGGCGAGCCCGGCGATGCCGGCGCCCGCGATCACCAGCTGGTCCTCGGCCACGGCGTCACGGTAGCGGGACCCCCGGGCTGCCGGGTTGGGTACGCCGCGGGCACGCGCCGTAACCTTGGGGGTGCCATGGAAGCCCCGACGGTCTACCTCGACCACGCCGCGACGACGCCGATGACCGACGTCGCGGTCGAGGCCATGACCGCACGGCTGCGCGAGGTGGGCAACGCCAGCTCGCTGCACGCCTCCGGGCGCCGTGCGCGCCGGATCGTCGAGGAGTCGCGGGAGACGGTGGCGCAGGCGTTGAACTGCCGCCCCGGAGAGGTGGTCTTCACCTCCGGCGGCACCGAGGCCGACAACCTCGCGGTCAAGGGCCTGTTCTGGTCGCGCCGCGACGCCGACCCCGCCCGCACCAGGGTGCTCGCCAGCGCCGTGGAGCACCACGCCGTCCTCGACCCGCTGGAGTGGCTCGAGGAGCACGAGGCGGCCGGCGTCGAGCTGGTCCCGGTCGACGGCAGCGGTCGGCTGCGCGTGGACGCGCTCGCCGAGGCGATCGAGCGCGACCCCGGCACGGTCGCGATGCTCACCGTGATGTGGGCGAACAACGAGGTCGGCACGCTCCAGCCGATCGACGAGGTCGTCGCCCTGGCGCGCACGCACGGCATCCCCTTCCACACCGACGCGGTGCAGGCGATCGGGTCCGTCCCGGTCGACTTCGCGGCCAGTGGCGTCGACGCGCTGTCGGTCTCCGGGCACAAGGTCGGCGGTCCGCAGGGCGTGGGCGCCCTCGTCGTACGACGGGAGGTCGACCTGACCGCGCTGCTGCACGGCGGCGGCCAGGAGCGTGACGTGCGCAGCGGCACGCTCGACGTGCCCGCGATCGCGGGGTTCGCCGCAGCGGTCGAGGTCGCCGTCAAGCAGCAGGCCGACCTCGCTGCCCGGCTCGCGGTGCTGCGTGACCGGTTGATCGACGGCGTGCGCCGCGAGGTGCCGGACGTCGTCCTCAACGGCGACCCCGTCGAGCGCCTGCCCGGCAACGTGCACCTGGGCTTTCCCGGCTGCGAGGGCGACTCGCTGCTCATGCTGCTCGACGCCCGGGGCATCGAGTGCTCCACGGGTTCGGCCTGCTCGGCCGGCGTACCGCAGCCCTCGCACGTGCTGCTCGCGATGGGCCGCGACGCCGCCGACGCCCGCAGCTCGCTGCGGTTCAGCCTCGGGCACACGAGCACCGAGGCCGACGTCGACGCCGTCGTCGCCGCCATCGCCCCCTGTGTGGAGCGGGCCCGCGCGGCCCGCGCCTGAGCCGGCCGGGTCGAGGGAGGAGGTCCGATGAAGGTCGTCGCCGCCATGTCCGGCGGAGTGGACTCCGCCGTCGCCGCCGCTCGCGCCAAGGAGGCCGGGCACGACGTCACCGGCATCCACCTGGCGCTGTCGCGCAACCCGAAGTCCTACCGCTCGGGCGCCCGTGGCTGCTGCACGATCGAGGACGCCAACGACGCGCGCCGGGCGGCCGACGTGATCGGGATCCCGTTCTACGTCTGGGACCTCTCCGACCGCTTCCACACCGACGTGGTCGAGGACTTCATGGACACCTACGCGGCCGGGCAGACGCCGAACCCCTGCCTGCGCTGCAACGAGAGGATCAAGTTCGCGGCCGTGCTCGACAAGGCGCTGGCACTGGGCTTCGACGCCGTCGCCACCGGCCACTACGCGACCGTGGTCGACGGCCCTGCGGGCGTCGAGCTGCACCGGGCGATCGACGGCGCGAAGGACCAGTCCTACGTGCTCGGCGTCCTCGACGAGCAGCAGCTGCGGCACTCGCTGTTCCCCCTCGGGGACACCCCGAAGCCGCAGGTGCGGGAGGAGGCGGCCGCGCGCGGCCTGCTCGTCGCCGACAAGCCGGACAGCCACGACATCTGCTTCGTCGCCGACGGCGACAACACCGGCTGGCTGCGCGAGAAGCTCGGCGACCGTGCGCCCAACCAGGGCGGCGAGATCGTCGACGAGGCGACCGGGACGGTGCTCGGCGAGCACACGGGCACCTACGGCTTCACCATCGGCCAGCGCAAGGGCCTGCGCCTGGGACACCCCGCGCCCGACGGCCGCCCGCGCTACGTCCTCGACATCGAGCCGGTCAGCGGCACCGTCACCGTCGGCCCCCGCGAGCGACTGGCCGTCGAGCGGATCAGCGGCGACCGGCTGCGCTGGTGCGGCACGCCCCTGCCGGTGGGCACGGTCCTCGACGGAGCCGGCGTCACCGTCCAGCTGCGCGCCCACGGCGCCGAGCACCGTGCCGTCGTCCGGGTCCTCGACGAGCGGCTGGAGGTCGAGCTGATCGACCACGCGTCCGGCATCGCCCCCGGCCAGGCCGTCGTCGTGTACGACGGCACCCGGGTCGTCGGCTCGGCCACGATCACCCGTGCGGACCGGGTCCCCGTGGGGGTCGCGGAGTGACGATCCGCGCGACGGGCGTCGGCTCGTTCCCGGGCGACTCCCAGCGCGACTTCGACGAGGCGCTGGCGGTCGTCCTGGGTGAGCTGGCGCCCGACGGTGGCATCCCGTTCCTGCCCGAGGTCCCCGGCCGCGGCGCGATCGCCGGCCTGACCGGCCGTGCCCTCGGCCTCCTCGGCGAGCTCGACGCCGACCTGCAGCCGGCCGGCTGGCGCCTCACCGGTACCTCCGGTGCGCCCGGGATGGACCAGCGGCGGGCGCGGAGCCTGGTCGGCCAGGACCTCGACTCGTTCGAGGAGCGCACCGCCGACCACACCGGTCCGGTGAAGGTCCAGGTCGCCGGTCCGTGGACCCTGGCCGCCACCGTCGAGCGGCCGCGGGGCGACAAGCTGCTCGCCGACCACGGAGCGCGGCGTGACCTCGCCCAGGCGCTCGCGGTCGCGGTCGCCGACCACGTCGCCGACGTGCGCCGACGGGCACCCGGCGCGACCGAGATCGTCCTCCAGCTCGACGAGCCGGCGTTGCCGGCCGTCCTCGCCGCCGCGGTGCCGACGGCCTCCGGCTTCGGCAGGCACCGTGCGGTCCACCCGCCCGAGGTCAGCGAGGCGCTGGGGTGGGTCCTCACGGCCGCCACCGACGCCGGCGCCGTGCCCTGGGTCCACTGCTGTGCCCCGGACGTGCCGCTGGGCCTGCTGCGGGGAGCCGGTGCGCGGGGCGTGATGGTGGACCTCGCCCTCCTGGGCGCCGAGGGCCACGACGCCGCCGCCGAGACGCTGGAGGCGGGGGACACGATCGCGCTGGGCGTCGTACCGACCTCCGGGGCGATGCCCTCCGACAAGGCAGTCGTCGAGCGCGTGCTGCGCTGGCTCGACATGGTGGGCCTCGACCCGGCGACCGTGGGGGACCGGATCGTCGTCACCCCGGCCTGCGGGCTCGCCGGCGCGACGCCTGCGGACGCACGAAGGGCCACCGAGCTGGTGCGCTCGGTGGCCCGTTCGTTGTCCGGCTGACCCGGAGGGTGCGGGTCGGGATCAGCCGACGTGGACACCCTCGGGAGCGTCGGTGGCGAGCTCGGTGTGCTTGACGTTGAGGAACGCCCAGATCACGGCCGAGGCGGCCAGCATCAGCATCGAGGCGACCAGGAACGCGTGGACGGCGCCCTCCGGGAAGCTGGATCCGAAGATCGCGGCGTCCAGGAAGGTCAGGTCGGTGCCCGGGACGACGGCCGTCGGGTCGCCGCCGCTGGCGGCGATCGCGTCGGCCATCGGCTTGGCGACCTCGCTGGCCTGGTCGTTGCTGAAGTGCAGGGCCACGGTGCTCAGGGTCGCGAGACCGAGAGCGCCACCGACCTGCTGCATCGTGTTGAGCACGCCGGAGCCGATGCCGGAGTCCTCGGCGCGGACGTGGTGGACCGCGGTGAGGGTCATCGGGACGAACACCAGGCCCATGCCGACCGCCATCAGGACGATGAACGGGAAGATGTGGGTCCAGTAGTTGATGTCGGCGCCTCCGTCGGCGAGGGCCGTCAGGACGGCCTTCGGCGACTCGTCGACCGGGATCCGCGAGAACATGAACAGCGCGGTGGCCGCGAGCAGCGTGCCCGTGCCGGCGAGGTAGCGGGCGTCGATCCGGGCGACCAGGTTCGAGGCCAGGCCGGCGCCGATCACGATGCCGAACGAGAACGGCAGGAACGCGAAGCCGGCCTCGAGCGGGCTGAAGCCCATGATCTGCTGGATGAACAGGCTCAGGAAGTAGAACATCGCGAACATCGCGGCCGGCGCGATCATCATCGCCGCGAAGCTGGTGGCGCGGGTCCGGTTGGCGAAGATGCGCACGGGCAGGAGCGGGTGGGCGACGCGGGACTCGATGACCGCGAACGCCACCAGGAGGACGACGCCGGCGACCAGCGAGACGATGGTCTGGGCGTGGTCCCAGCCGTAGGCCTCCTCGCCGGCACGGGACAGGCCGAAGACGATGCCGAGGAGACCGAGCGTGCCGGTGATGGCGCCGGGGACGTCCATCTCGCCGGGGTGCGACTCCGACTCGGCGAGGACGCGCGGGACGGCGAACGCGGCGACGAGGCCGATCGGGACGTTGATCAGGAAGGTCATCCGCCAGCCCTCGACGTCGAGGCCCGCGAAGGAGTCGAGACCGGTGAGCCAGCCACCGAGGATCAGGCCGATCGCGGCGCCGACGCCGGACATCGTCGCGTAGGCCGCCATCGCGCGGTTGCGCGCCGGTCCGGCCGGGAACGTCGTGGTGATCAGGGCCAGCGCGGCCGGGGCGGCCATCGCGGCGCCGACTCCCTGCAGGGCCCGCGAGGCGAGCAGCATCGCCTCGTTGGCCGCCAGGCCGCCGAGGAGCGAGGCGATCGCGAACGTGGCCAGCCCGATCATGAAGAGCCGGCGGCGGCCGTAGAGGTCGCCGAGCCGGCCGCCCAGGAGCAGCAGGCCGCCGAACGCGAGCGCGTAGCCGGTGACGATCCAGGTCAGGTTGGCCTGGGAGATGTCGAGGTCGTTGCCGATGTAGGGGAGCGCGATGTTCGCGATGGTGGAGTCGAGCACCACCATCAGCTGCGCGGTGAGGATCAGCACCAGCGCGAGGCCGGCGTGCTTGGTGGGCGTGCTGACCTCGTCGTCCGCGGACGAGGTCGTCGCCGCGGGGTCGAGGGATTCGACGTCGGTCATGAAGGTTCCTTCGTGTGGATGGTGAGGGAGGTGTGGGCGTCAGCCGCGGGTGGCGGCCGGGAGGATGACCTGGTCGACCACGCGGGCGATCAGGTCCTGGGTCGGGGGATCGCCGAGCAGGAAGCCACGGTGCAGCACGATGCCGGGCAGCGCCGCGGTGAGGATGTCGAGGTCGATGTCCTCGCGGAGCTCGCCGCGCTGGTTGGCCCGCTCGTAGACCTCGCGCGCGACGGCGACCTTGGGGGCGATGAACCGCTCCCGGAAGGCGGCCGCGAACTCGGGGTCGCGACCGATGGCGGTCACCACGCTGCCGAGCAGCGCGGTCTGGTGCCGGTCGGTGAGGCCGCCGTGCCCGCAGAACATGGCGAGCAGGTCGCCCCGCAGGCTGCCGGTGTCCTCCGGCAGCTCGACCGGGGACTTCTCCGACATGAGCGCGTCGATGACGAGGGCGGCCTTGCCCTCCCACTTGCGGTAGAGCGTGGCCTTGGACGCCGTCGCCACGAAGGCCAAGGCGTCCATGGTCAGGCGGTCGTAGCCGACGTCGACGAGGACGGCGATGGCCGCGTCGAGGATCTCCTGCTCGCGGTCGCCCTCGACGCGGGGTCGGGCCGGCGCCTCGCGGCGGCTGATGCGGGGGACCATGGTGACTCCGGATGGTTCGATGGAACGGAACGGTTTCGTTCCATGTAGATAGTACCGAACGGTTTCGTTCTGTCAAGCGAGTTGTGGCGGGATCCATTCCCGCACATGCGAAACCCTGCCGGAGGCCACCGACATCGGCGCGGACCCGCCTCCCCGGACGGGGCCGTCGGTGGCGCGCGGCAAGATGTCCTCCATGAGCCAGGCCGACCTCCCCGTCGTACCTCCCGAGGTGCGTGACGAGCACGCGACGACCAGCGAGGAGATCGAGGAGGCGCGCTACCGCTACTACGTGCTCGACGACCCGACGCTCTCCGACGCGGACTTCGACAGGCGGCTGCGCCGGCTGGAGGCCCTGGAGGAGCAGTACCCCGAGCTCCGCACGCCCGACTCGCCCACCCAGAAGGTCGGCGGCGCGGTGTCGACCGACTTCACCCCCGTCGACCACCTGCAGCGGATGGAGAGCCTCGACAACGCCTTCTCCTTCGAGGAGCTGGCGTCGTGGCACGCGCGGCTGGACCGGGAGGGCGCCTCGGCAGCGGCGCTGCTGTGCGAGCTCAAGGTCGACGGCCTGGCGATCAACCTGCTCTACGAGAAGGGGCGGCTGGTGCGGGCGCTGACCCGCGGTGACGGCCGCACCGGCGAGGACGTCACGCCCAACGTGAGGACGATCAAGGCCGTGCCCCACCGGTTGACCGGCACGGACGACCACCCGGTCCCCGACCTGCTCGAGGTGCGCGGCGAGGTGTTCCTCCCGGTCGCCGCGTTCGAGGCGCTCAACCTCTCGATGACCGAGGCCGGCAAGCCCGCCTTCGCCAACCCGCGCAACGCCGCGGCCGGCTCGCTGCGGCAGAAGGACCCTCGGGTCACCGCCTCGCGTGCGCTCGGGATGGTCTGCCACGGCATCGGCGCCCGCGAGGGCTTCGAGCCGGCGGCGCAGTCCGAGGCCTACGCCGCGCTCGCGGCCTGGGGCCTGCCGATCAGCGAGCAGGTGCGGGTCCTGCCGAGCCTGGCGGACGTGCAGGGCTACATCGAGAACGCCGGCGAGAACCGCCACACGATCGTGCCCTACGAGATCGACGGGGTCGTCGTGAAGGTCGACGACGTCGCGCTCCAGCGCCGCCTCGGCTCGACCAGCCGCGCCCCACGGTGGGCGATCGCGTTCAAGTACCCGCCCGAGGAGGTCAACACCAGGCTCCTCGACATCGCGGTCAACGTGGGCCGGACCGGCCGGGTGACGCCGTACGGCGTCATGGAGCCCACCAAGGTCGCCGGCTCCACCGTCGAGAACGCCACGCTCCACAACTTCCACGAGGTCGAGCGCAAGGACGTCCGCCCCGGGGACACGGTCATCCTGCGCAAGGCCGGCGACGTGATCCCGGAGATCGTGGGACCGGTGCTGCCGCTGCGGCCCGCGGGGCTCGAGCCCTGGATCCCGCCCACGGCCTGCCCGGCCTGCGGCACCGGTCTGGTCGAGCAGAAGGAGGGCGACAAGGACCGCCGCTGCCCCAACCACGAGAAGTGCCCGGGCCAGGTCCGCGAGCGGGTCTTCTTCGTGGCCAGCCGCAACGCCTTCGACATCGAGGGACTGGGCTACGAGGCGGCCGTCGCGCTGCTCGACGCCGGCGTGATCGCCAACGAGGGCGACGTGTTCGACCTCGACGCCGACAGGCTGCGCCGCACCGACCTGTTCACGCGGGCGCCCAAGAAGGACGAGGACGGGCCGCAGCTCACCGCCAACGGCGCCAAGCTGCTCGCCAACCTCGACGCCCGCAAGGACGTCCCGCTCTGGCGCGTGATCGTCGCGCTGTCGATCCGCCACACCGGGCCCAGCGCCTCGCGGGCCCTGGCGCAGGAGTTTGGCTCGATGGCTGCCATCCGCGCGGCCTCCGAGGAGGAGCTCGCGGCCGCGGAGGGGGTCGGGCCGACCATCGCCCGCGCCGTCATCGAGTGGTTCGAGGTCGACTGGCACGTCGCGATCGTCGACAAGTGGACCGCTGCCGGCGTCTCCATGGCGGACGAGCGCGACGAGTCCGTCGCCCGCACCCTCGAAGGCCTCACCGTCGTCGTCACCGGCTCGCTCGTCGACTTCTCCCGTGACTCCGCCAAGGAGGCGATCCTGTCGCGCGGCGGCAAGGCGGCCGGCTCGGTGTCGAAGAAGACCGACTACGTCGTCGTCGGCGAGAACGCCGGCTCCAAGGCCGACAAGGCCGAGCAGCTGGGTGTCCCGGTGCTGGACGAGGACGGGTTCAAGCGTCTGCTGGAGCAGGGCCCGCCTGAACCCGCCTGACCCGCCTGACCGGATTGCCCGGCCCGGGCACACTGTGCGCATGAGGTGGCCCGCTCCGCTGCTCCTGACCGCGCTGCTCCTCTCGTCCTGCACCGGTACGACGGATCCGGCTCCCGGTTCGCAGGACGCACCCACCGGGGCGACGACGTCAGCCGACCCCGGTACGACGACGGCCGCGCCCTCCGCCGTACCGGAGCCCGACCCGGTGTCGCTGCCCGCGCTGGCCCAGAAGTCCTTCAACGGCGGTCGGTTGCGGGTGGGGGAGGAGGTGCTGCGGACCGCGACCCAGCGGCAGTACCGGGTGAGCTACCGCAGCGGCAGCCTGCGGATCTCCGGCCGGATCGCGGTGCCGGAGGGCGACGGGCCGTTCCCGGCGGTCGTCCTCGCCCACGGCTACATCGACCCGGCGATCTACCGCAACGGGCAGGGGCTGACCCGCGAGCGGGCGTGGCTGGCCGACCATGGCTACGTCGCCCTCCACGTCGACTACCGCGGCCACGCGGAGTCGTCGCCGGACCGCAGCCGCGGCCTCGACATGCGGATGGGCTACACGGAGGACGTCATCAACGCCGTCCTCGCGCTGCGGTCGTGGCGCGGGCCGGTCGACGACGGCCGGGTCGCCCTCGTCGGCCGCTCGATGGGCGGGGGCATCGTGATGAACGCGCTGGCAGCGAAGCCCGGGCTGGTCCGCGCGGGGGTGGCCTTCGCGCCGGTGAGCTCCGACGCGGTCGACAACTTCGACCGCTGGGTCCGCGCCGCTCCCGGCCGCGGCGGGATCGCCGCCCGCGTCCTGCAGAGGTACGGCGAGCCGGCGGACAACCCGGACTTCTGGGCCGGGATCAGCGCCCGCACGTACTTCCGCGACGTCACCGAGCCGGTGCTGATCCACCACGGCACGGCCGACGACACCTGCCCGCCGCGGTGGAGCAGGGAGACCACCCGGCTGATGAAGGCCGCCGGTGTCGACGTCACGCTGCGGACCTATCCGGGCGAGGGGCACGCGTTCGGGCCGCGGTTCGAGCTGTCGATGCAGCGGACGGACCGTTTCCTCAGAGGGCGGCTCTGAGGCCGCGGAAAGTCACTACGCTGGCGCCGTGGCGCGAATCCCCGGTGTCGGCGACTCCCTGGGCCCCTACCGGATCACCCGGCAGCTGGGGGCCGGTGGGATGGGCGTCGTCTTCGAGGCGGTCGAGGAGGGGCTCGGGCGACGGGTGGCGCTCAAGGTGCTGGCCGTCCAGCTCGCCGAGGAGCCGGAGTTCCGCAGCCGCTTCCTGCGCGAGGCGACGATCCTGGCGCGCAGCGACAGCCCGCACATCATCCAGGTCTACAGCCACGGCGAGCACGAGGGCGTGCTGTACCTCGCCACCCAGTTCGTCTCCGGCGGCGACCTCGCCGCCCGCGTGGCGAGCGACGGCCTGCCGAGCGCCGACGGTGCCCTCGACCTCGCCGCGCAGGTCGCGTCCGCGCTGGCCGATGCCCACGCGGTCGGGGTCGTGCACCGTGACGTCAAGCCGCACAACGTGCTGCTGCGCGCGGGCCAGGACCAGGTGCACGCCTACCTCTGCGACTTCGGCATCGCCCGCGACGACGAGTCGTCGCTGACCAGCACCGGCGTCGTCGCCGGCACCTACGCCTACCTCGCGCCCGAGCGCTTCCGTGGCGAGCCCGCGACGGCGTCGAGCGACATCTACGCCCTCGGCTGCCTGGTGTGGTTCCTGCTCACCGGCCGGGCCCCGTACGACGGCGGGCCGGTCCAGCTCGCGACCCAGCACGAGTTCTCGCCGATCCCGCAGCTGCCCGGGGCGCCGGCCCAGCTCAACGCGTTCTTCCAGCGGGCGATGGCCAAGGACCCTGCGGCGCGTCACCCGTCGGCTGCCGCCGCGGCGGCGCACCTGCGGGCGGTCCGGGCCGCGGGTGGACTCCCCGCGGGGCAGTTCGTCGCGCCGCCCCAGCCGCCACCTCCGTCGTACCCGTCGGCGGGGTCGTTCCCCTCGGCGGCCTCAGCGCCGTCGCACGTTCCGTCC
>DATLIG010000301.1:0-5398 GCA_035539555.1 Nocardioides sp.
GCTGCGGGGCCTGGGGGGCCTGGGGGGCATTGCCGACCGGCGGCGTGGTGGTGGTCATCTGGCTCCACGCCTGACCGTCCCAGTACCGGTAGGTGTCCTGCGCGCCAGCGGGGTCGGGGTACCAGCCTGCGTTCGTCACGGGGACAGTCTGCCCGAACGACCCGAGTGGTCTAGTCGTTTGCCGGCGTGGGGCTGAGGAATCCCTCGGCGACCATCTCGGCGAGCTCGGGCAGGTAGACCTCGCGCAGGCTGGCGGCGTCGCGCTCCAGCAACTGCCCGACGGCGTCGACCAGCGGGCCCAGCGGCAGCTCGCCGTCGCAGGCGCCCACGACGGCGGCGGTCACCGTGTCGACCTGGCGCGCGCGCCGGAAGCCGCGCTGCTGGCGCAGCACGATGGCGGACGGGTCCTCGGCGCCGACCGGGCCCGACGTCTCCTGCAGGACGTCCTCGCGAAGCACCAGGTGGCTCTCCGGCCCGACGGTGCGGGCAGCCGCCGTCGACTCCGCCCAGCCGGCGATGGCGGGCGCGATGGGCTGCTCGACGTCGTACGGCCACTCGAGGAGGTCGCGCGTCGCGCCACCGGTGCGGTGCAGGTTGATCCAGCCGAAGCCGATGCCCCCGACGCCCTGCTCCTCCAGCCACGACAGCCACGTGTCGTAGCGCTGCACGTAGGCGGCCGGGTCGCCGCCGGTGGCGGGGTGGTGGCCGGCGTCCTTGAGCCAGAGCTCGACGTACGACGCCGGGTCGAGCACCTCGCGCTGGACGACCAGCGCGTCGCAGTCGTCGGGGAGCCAGGTGGCCAGGCGCTCGTCCCAGGGCCGGTCGCGTTCGATGACCCAGTTCGCGAGGACCTGGCACCAGCCACCCTCGGTGAGGTGGTCGGGTGCGGTGCGGACGATGTGCTCGACGACCTGGTCGCCGGGCAGGCCGGAGTCGCGGTAGACGAGGCGCTCCCCCGTCGCGGGCGAGATGACGAAGGGCGGGTTGGTCGCGATCAGGTCGAACCGCTCGCCGGCGACGGGCGCGAAGAAGGACCCGTCGCGCACGTCGACCTTGTCGTCGACGTCGTTGAGGGCCGCGTTGAAGCGGGCGATCGCGAGCGCGCGCTGGTTGACGTCGGTCGCGACGACGCGGTCGCTGTGGGTGGCGAGGTGCAGCGCCTGCACCCCGCAGCCGGTACCGAGGTCGAGCGAGGTGCCGACGTCGTGGCGCAGGGTCAGCTGCGCCAGGCTCGACGAGGCCGGGCTGATGCCGAGCACGTAGTCACCGGTGACGCTGGTGGCGACGCCGTTGAGGCCGGGCGTCAGGTCGCTGACCACCCAGAGGTCGCCCTCCTCGGTGGCGTAGGGCCGGACGTCGAGCCGGGCCGCGACCTCGCCGACGGACTGGACCAGCGCGCCGGCGTTGACGAGGCGGTCGACGATGCCGCCGGGCAGGGCGCGCTCCGCGTCCGCCGCCGGGACGGCGGTCTGGAGCAGGAACAGCCGGGCCAATGTCGCCAGCGGGCCGCCGTCCGTCGTACGACGCACGCCCGGGGTGGTCTCGTTGCGCGACAGCGCCTCGTGGGCCTGCGGGCCCAGCAGCTCGCTGACGGCGTCGTAGGTGAAGTCGGCGGCGAGCAGGGCTTCGCGGAGCGGGGCGGCGAGGGCGACGGGCAGCACGGGTCAACGGTAGTGGTGCTGCCCGTCGCCGGGCTCAGCCCTTGTCGAGAGCCACCGGCTCCGGCGCCTCGTCGCTGATCACCGACGAGCGCTGCTTGGAGATGAAGACCGCGGCGAAGATGCCCGAGGCCGCCGCGAGGGCGATCAGGATCCGCACCACGTCGTTCTCGCTCTCGCCGTAGGACAGGCTGATGATCGCGCCCACGATCAGCAGTGAGACCAGGTTCATCACCTTGAGCAGCGGGTTGATCGCCGGGCCGGCCGTGTCCTTGAACGGGTCGCCGACGGTGTCGCCGATGACCGTGGCCGCGTGGGCATCGGAGCCCTTGCCGCCGTGGTGACCGTCCTCGACCAGCTTCTTGGCGTTGTCCCAGGCCCCACCGGCGTTCGCGAGGAACACCGCCATCAGGGTGCCGGTCGCGATCGCGCCGACCAGGAAGCCGGCCAGCGGACCGACGCCGAGGCCGAAGCCGACCGCGATCGGGCTCAGGATCGCGAGGATGCCGGGCGTGGCCAGCTCGCGCAGCGAGTCGCGGGTGACGATGTCGACGACGCGGCCGTACTCCGGGCGCGCCGTGCCCTCCATGATCCCCGGGATGTCGCGGAACTGGCGGCGTACCTCCATCACGACGGCACCGGCCGCGCGGCCGACGGCGTTGATCGCCAGGCCCGAGAAGAGGAAGACCACGCCGGCGCCGAGCAGCGCGCCGACGATCAGCTTGGCGTCGTACACGATGAAGTCGCCGAGCAGGTCGAGAGAGGCGAGGCCGGTGTCGTCGCCGACGGCGTCGGCGAACGACTCGAAGGCCGACTGCGTGTACGACGCGAAGAGCGCGCTCGCCGCCAGGACCGCGGTCGCGATCGCGATGCCCTTGGTGATCGCCTTGGTCGTGTTGCCGACGGCGTCGAGCTCGGTGAGGATCTGCGCGCCCTCCTCGCTGACGTCGCCCGACATCTCGGCGATGCCCTGGGCGTTGTCGGAGACCGGCCCGAAGGTGTCCATCGCGACGATCACGCCCACGGTGGTGAGCAGGCCGCAGCCGGCCAGCGCCACCGCGAACAGGGCGAGCGTGGTCGCACCACCGGCGAGCAGCGCGGCGCCGTAGACCGCGGCACCGATCACGATCGCGGTGTAGACGGCGGACTCGAAGCCGACGGAGAGGCCGGACAGGATGACGGTCGCAGCACCGGTCAGCGAGGTCTTGCCGACATCCTTGACCGGACGGTGGTCCGTGCCCGTGAAGTAGCCGGTGAGCGCGAGGATGGCCGCCGCGAGGACGATGCCGATGACCACCGCGCCGGCCGCGAACGCCGCCGGACCGAGGTCGGCGCTGTCGCCGCTCGCGTTGGACAGGTCGCTCCACTCGCTGGGCAGGTAGACGAACGCGGCGATCGCGCTGGCGACGGCACCAACGGCGGCGGAGATGTAGAACGAGCGGTTGATCGTCTTCAGGCCGCTCTCGCCGGCGCGCGGCTTGGTGAGGTAGACCCCCGCGATCGCCGAGAGCGCGCCGATGGCGGGCACGATCAGCGGGAACACCAGGCCCTGGTCACCGAACGCCTGCGAGCCGAGGATCAGCGCCGCGACGAGGGTCACGGCGTACGACTCGAACAGGTCCGCGGCCATGCCGGCGCAGTCACCGACGTTGTCGCCCACGTTGTCCGCGATGGTCGCGGCGTTGCGCGGGTCGTCCTCCGGGATGTTCTGCTCGACCTTGCCGACGAGGTCGGCGCCCACGTCGGCGGCCTTCGTGAAGATGCCGCCGCCGACACGCATGAACATCGCGAGCAGCGCGGCACCGAAGCCGAAGCCCTCCAGCACCTTCGGGGAGGCGTCCTGGAAGGCGATGACCACCACGCTCGCGCCGAGCAGGCCGAGGCCCACCGTCGCCATGCCGACGAAGGCGCCCGTGCGGAAGCCGATGTTCATCGCCGGGTCGCGCCCCTGCTCGTTGGCCGCCGCGGCCACCCGCAGGTTCGCCCGCACCGCGAGCGACATGCCCAGGTAGCCGATCGCCGCCGAGAAGGCCGCGCCGACGAGGAAGAAGACCGAACGGAAGATCCGCACGGACCACTCCGACTGGAGCCCGCTCGCGCCGTCGGCCGCGTCGGCCGGGAGGGCCAGCAGCACGACGAAGGCGATCGCGGCGAAGACCGACAGGGTGCGGAACTGCCGGGTCAGGTAGGCGTTCGCGCCTTCCTGCACGGCTTGGGCGATGCGCTGCATGTTCGGAGTGCCCTCGCCGGCACGCAGCACCTCCGCTCTGAACATCGTGGCCATGGCGAGGGAGACGAGGGCGATGGCGGCGACGACGACCACGAGGGCGAGGTCGCCCCCGGAGACTTCGATGTCGGCAAGCAACGGACGGGGCATGCAAGTGCCTCCTGGGGGAGTTCAGGTACGGGTCGAGGGACCCAGGTCTGAGATCGTGGCCCGGAGTCTACGCACGCTGTGATGCAGAACACACGGATGTTGTGACGCGAGTCACAGGGCAATCCGGTGAAGGGTCGCCGACGAGGCCGCCCGGACAGGGCGGGCCGGCGAACGGATCAGACCAACGCCGCTTCGGGGGACTCGTGGATCACGAAGACCTTGGCCAGGCCGGTGATCTTGAAGATCTTCAGCAGCCGGTCGGCGTTGCAGATCAGCTCGAGCGAGCCGTCGTGGGCGCGCACCTTCTTGAGGCCGCCGACGAGGACACCCAGGCCCGTGGAGTCGAGGAACTCGACGCCCTGCATGTCGATCACCAGCTGGTAGGTGCCCGCGGCGACCAGCTCGGTGATGGTGTCGCGCAGCTTGGGCGCGGTGTAGACGTCGATCTCTCCACCCACGGCAACGACGGTGCGGCCACCGACCTCGCGCGTCGACAGTGTCAGATTCAACGAAACTCACCCCGGGATGTCCATACCTACGTCTGCAGTGGAGCCCATCAAACCATGCCCACCCCGGCCGCGCACGAAGACTGCTGGCAAGGGTTCTCCGCCGACACCGGAACCGATGACGCGCGCGAGACCGTGTCGGGCCCCCTTGCGACAATCGACGGGTGAGTGTCGAGCCCCGTTCCCCGCAGTCGCCCGCCCCCGTGCGACGCGACCCCGCGGCGGTCCTGGCCCGGCTCACCGCGCTGCCCGGGCGGGCCGACCGGCTGACCCATCTCGAGCAGCTGCCGGCCCGGCCGGCGGTCACCGCCGACTGGCCGGCCTGGACGGACCCGACCCTGCTGGCGTCGTACACGGGGCGGGGGGTGGTGCGCCCGTGGGCGCACCAGGTGGCGGTCGCCGAGGCGGCCCACCGCGGCGAGCACGTCGTCGTGTCCACGGGTACGGCGTCCGGCAAGTCGCTCGCCTACCTGCTGCCCACCCTGTCCGGGATCCGCGCGGCGCGCGGGCCGCGCGGCCAGCGGGGGGCGTCGGTGCTCTACCTCGCGCCGACGAAGGCGCTCGCCCACGACCAGTGGGCCGCCATCCGGTCCCTGGGCCTGGACGTGCGCGTCTCCACGCACGACGGCGACAGCACCACCGAGGAGCGGGAGTGGACCCGCGACCACGCGGAGTACGTCCTCTCCAACCCCGACATGCTGCACCGCTCCCTGCTGCCCGGGCACGAGCGGTGGGCCCCGTTCTTCCGCTCGCTGCGCTACGTCGTGATCGACGAGTGCCACCACTACCGCGGGGTGTTCGGCGCCCACGTCGCGCAGGTCGTGCGCCGGCTCCGGCGGGTCTGCGCCGTCCACGGC
>DATLIG010000302.1:0-5532 GCA_035539555.1 Nocardioides sp.
CTGGGTGGTGACCAGGATCGGTCTCGGCATGCTGGCGATCTTCGTGGCGCGGCTGGCCTCGACCCTCGCCGACGCGGACGAGCCGTTGCCCGTCGTCGTCGTCGGCTTCGCGGTGTTCAGTGCCCTGATCATGACCACGTCCTTCGCCCTGTTGCGCAGCTCCCTGACGGACGGGGTCGTGACGTCGCGCGCCTTCGCGACCCGGGCCGCGCTGGCGGAGGCCGCCGTCCGGCACGACCAGGAGACGGCCCACGAGGTGCGGGCCGCCACCGCGGGCATCGTGGCGGGGGCGCACCTGCTGGCCAGCGGCCGCGTTCCTCCCGGCCCGCGCCGCTCGGCGCTGGAGAAGATGGTCGACACCGAGGCGGCACGGCTGAGTCGCACGCTCGCCCCGCCCCGTGTCCCGCCGACGTTGGTCGCGCTCGACGACGTGATCGGACCCCTCCTCGTCGCCCAGCAGGCGCTCGGGCACGACGTCGCGTGGCAGGGGTGCGGACTCAGCGTCCTGGCGCGACCGGACGACATCGCCGAGGTCATGAACATCCTCCTCAACAACGCGGCCCGCCACGGTCTGCGCCGGGGCACGCGGGTGAGCTGTCTGCGGGACGGGAGCACCGTCGACATCCGGGTGTCGGACCGCGGCCCGGGCATCGCGCCGGAGGTGCGGGAGCGACTCTTCCAATGGGGGGCCCGCGGTCCGGCGTCCCCCGGCCAGGGCATCGGCCTGCAGCGTGCCCGCCGGCTGGTCCGCCAGTACGGGGGCCAGCTCGTCGTCGAGCAGCCGGTGGGCGAGCCGGGCGCCGTCTTCGTGGTGCGCCTTCCCGCCGAGGACGAGCCCTCGGGCCCGGACCGCCGACACCCCGTGACCGGGCTCGTCCTGTGAACCCTGCGCCACGGACCCCGACGAGGATCACGATCGTCGACGACCACGCCCTGTTCGCCGAGTCGCTCGCGATGACCCTGGAGGCCGAGGGCTACCCCGTACGACGGGTGGACCTCGCCGGTGGGCAGATGTCCCTCGCCGCGGTGCTCTCGGCGACGCTGCGGACCACGCCGAGGATCGTGCTGCTGGACCTCGACCTCGGTGCGACCGGCGATGGCACGGGCCTGGTCGAGCCGCTCGCCCGCGCGGGGACGTCGGTCATCGTCGTCACGGGCAGCAGCGACCGGACGCGTTGGGGCGAGTGCCTCCGGCGGGGCGCGAGGACCGTGCTCGCGAAGACCGCGCCGCTCCAGGAGGTCGTGGCGTGCGTACGCCGGGCGCGCGACGGCCTTCCGTTGATGTCGATGGAGACCCGCGTCGAGCTGATCGAGCTGGCGATCGACGCGTCGGACGAGGTGCGCGCCATCCGTGCCCGCCTCGACAGGCTCACCCGCCGGGAGATGGAGATCCTGGGGGCGCTGATGCGCGGTGAGCAGGTGCGGGAGATCGCCCGCCGATCGGTCGTGTCCGAGGCCACCGTCAGGACGCAGGTGAAGTCGATCCTCGCGAAGCTGGAGATCAACTCGCAGCTCGCCGCCGTCGGCGTCGCCCACCGAGCCGGTTGGCGAGCTCCCACCGACTGATCGACGAGAATCTCCCGGTTCTATGCACCAATTGAGGCATGTGAGGCCGGGCCACCGTCCCTAGGGTCGGAAGGCGACATTGCTTCCAGACCCTCGAGGGGCACGACATGCGACTGCTTCTGGTCTCGTCCTCAGGCGGGCACCTGGCGCAGCTGCTGCGCCTTCGGCCCTGGTGGGAGAAGCACGACCGCCACTGGGTCACCTTCGACACCCCCGACGCGATGGCCCGGCTCGCCGGCGAGGACGTCACGTGGGCGCATCACCCGACGACACGCAACATCCCCAACCTGGCGCGCAATTCGGCCCAGGCCCGCAAGGTGCTGGCGGCGTACCGGCCCGACGTGATCGTGTCGACGGGAGCGGCCGTCGCGGTGCCGTACTTCTGGATGCGCTCGCGTGGACACGCCCTCACCGTCTACCTCGAGGTGTACGACCGGGTGCAGACCCGGACCCTCACCGGCCGGCTGTGCCGTCCGGCCACGGACCTGTTCCTGGTGCAGTGGCCGGAGCAGCAGGCGCTCTACCGGTCCTCGGTCCTGGTCGGTGCGCTGTGGTGAGCCTGACCCACCTGCCGCTCGTGGCCGTCTTCGTCGGGACCGACCACCATCGGTTCGACCGCCTGCTCGGCTGGGTGGCCGCCTTGCACGGCCGGGACCTCCGGTTCTGCGTGCAGCACGGCTTCACGCCGCTCCCGTCGAACCTGGTGGGAGCACCGATGCTGGACCCGGCGGAGATCGACGACCTGCTGGGCCGGGCCAGTGCCGTCGTGACGCACGCCGGGCCGGGGTCGATCATGGATGCGCGGGACCACGGGCACGTCCCTGTGGTCGTGGCCCGCGATCCCCGGCTCGCCGAGCACGTCGACGACCACCAGCAGCGCTTCGTCCGGCATCTCGAGGGGCTGGGCATGGTGGCCGCTGCGCACGACGCCGTTCAGTTCGAGGAGAAGCTGCGGGTCGCCGTCCTGGTGGAGCGGTGCCGGCTCCAGCCGCTGCGGCAGTCGGAGACGCTGGCGCGCTTCGAGCGTCTGGTGGACGGCCTCGTCGACCGATGAGCGTCCTGTCCGCCCGATCCCTGCCTGCTTCCGGCGCCGGGCCGTCGGCTGTCCGCCGTCGCCTGCCGCACCGGTTCCGCCGCCTGCTGGCGCCGGCGGACGCACTCTCGGCGCTGGCCGTCATCGCGGTCGCCGTCAGGATGCCCGACGGAGTCGGGCGCGGGCCGGAGGCGCTGATGTTCGTGCCGCTGTGGTGCCTCGCGGTCTCGATGGTGGGGGAGTACCACGTCGCGGGAACGGTGGTCGCCCGCATCCGGCGGCTGTGCCTGGTCGCCGTCGTCCTGCCCACCATCACCCTCCTCGCCGCGGAGCTCGTCGGCTATCCGCTGTCGGCCTTCAAGGTCACCGCGATCTGTGCCTCCAGCGCCGCACTGGGCGCGGTGGGTCGCCTGTTGCTGCTCGCCGTGGCGAGACACGGCCTCGCGGTGGGCGACCTGACCCACCGGGTCGTGCTGGTCGGCACCGCCGGTGGCCTGCCGCCGTTGTGGGCCCGCCTCGAGGCCGACCGGCGGCACCGGTTCCGCGTGGTCGGCGCCTGCGTGGCGGGTGGCGGCTGGCAGCCCGCCGGGGTCGTGGTCGACGAGGGCCTGGAGCACTGTGTCGAGGTGGTGAGGGCAAGCGGCGCCGATGCCGTGGTCTTCGCGCCGGACCCGGGGATCCCCAGCGCCGATGCGCGCCGCCTCTGCTGGGCGCTGGAGGAGTCGGCGACCAGGATCTTCGTCTGGACGGGCCTGTCCGCGGCGCCGCCCGGGCGCACGACCCTCGACCTCACCGACGACCTCGCGATGCTGCACCTGCGTGCGCCCCGCCGCCTCGGCGCGACCTATGTCGTGAAGCGACAGGTGGAGCGGGTCGTCGCGCTGCTGGCGCTGGTGCTGCTCAGTCCCGTCCTCCTCGTCCTCGTCCTCGCCATCCGGCTGGACTCCCCCGGGCCATCGTTCTTCCGTCAGGAGCGCGTCGGACGCGGTGACAGCCGCTTCCTCATCTGGAAGCTCAGGACGATGACCGTCGACGCCGAGGCTCGGCTCGTCGAGCTCTCGACCGCCAACGAGGCGGCCGGGCTGCTCTTCAAGATCCGCGACGACCCGCGGGTGACCCGCCTCGGCCGGTGGTTGCGCCGCACGTCGCTCGACGAGCTGCCCCAGCTGTTCAACGTCGCGCTCGGCCAGATGTCCCTGGTCGGGCCGCGTCCGGCCCTGCCCTCCGAGGTCGAGCAGTATCCCCCCGACGTCCGTCACCGCCTGGTCGTCGCCCCGGGAATGACCGGGCTCTGGCAGGTCTCCGGGCGTTCCGACCTGTCGTGGGAGGAAGCCGTCCGGCTCGACCACCAGTACGTCGACAACTGGACCCTCGCCCTGGACGCCCGCATCCTCGGGCGGACCGTGCGAGCCGTGCTGCGCCGCCGGGGTGCGTTCTGATGGAGGCGTCGGCAGCGATCTGGACCGCGGCGCTGGTGGCGTGGCTGGGCCTGGCCGTGACCGCTGTCGCTGCCGTGCGCCGGCGGCGGGCGGGTCGATCGGGCGCCCAGTGGGGTGATGCGGCACGATGCCGACCGCGTGCTGGACCAGGTCGGGGCGGCGATCGACGCCTGTGCCGGTGGGTACGTCGACAACCGGCTCCGTGAGTTCCCGGTCCACGAGGTCGCGGGCGAGGAGGCTCCCGACCTCGGGGGCGAGGCGCTCGCCTTCGCGGTGACGGCCACGGACTCGATGGACGAGGAGTGGTACCCGTTCGACGAGCACACCGTGATGGTGCGCGACGGGCAGCAGCTGCTGACCTTCCGGACGGGCAGCGTCGGTGACGACGCCGAGGCGCGGGCGCTGCTCGCCGCTGTCGTCGATGCCCAGTGGGAGCGGTACGCCGCCGCGAGGTGAGACGACTCGACCGACGGGTCGACGTCAGGCGCTGGTCGACCCGACGCCGTGCAGGTGGCGCAGCCCGGCCAGGTAGGAGCCGAGGAGCGAGCTCTCCAGGTAGGGGATGTGGTTCCTCGCGCAGAAGGCACGCACGACCGGCTGGGCACGGCGCAGGTTGGCGCGCGGCATGCTCGGGAACAGGTGGTGCTCGATCTGGTAGTTCAGGCCGCCCAGGAACGAGTCCGTCAGCCATCCGCCGCGGACGTTGCGCGAGGTGAGCACCTGGCGGAGCAACGGGTCGCCGGCCTGCTCGCCGTCGAGGATCGGCATCCCCTTGTGGCCGGGGGCGAACGACCCGCCGAGGTAGAGGCCCTGCAGGCCCTTCTGCACGGCGAGGAACACCAGCGCCTGGCCCCAGGTCAGCGTGGTCACCAGCAGCAGCGCGTAGGCGCCGAAGTGGACCAGGAGCAGGGCGAGCTCCGCCGAACGCCATCGTGGCCCCGGGCGGAGGAGTGCGCGGACGCTGGAGACGTTCAGGTTGATGGACTCGAGCGTCAGGAGGGGGATGAACAGGACGGCCTGGTGCCGCGTCCACCACGCAGCGACGCCCCGGCGGCTCCGCGCCTGGTCGGCGTCCCAGACCAGGGCCCCGACGGCGACGTCGGGATCGCGCTCGAGGTCGTTCGGGTGGGCGTGGTGGGCGTTGTGCTTGCCCACCCACCAGCTGTAGCTCAGGCCACTCAGGAGGTTGCCGGCCAGCAGGCCCAGGACCCGGCTGCGTGCGGCGCTGCGAGCCACCTGGCGATGGCCGATGTCGTGGCCGAGGAAGCTGGTCTGCGTGGTGATGAACGCCATCGCCGGCGCCAGCGCCACGAGCCACCACGCATCGCTCCAGAGCACCATGACCGTCACGACCGCACCGAGGGCCACCAGCAGGGCGGCGGCCTGGCCGGCGTAGGTTCCCGGCCGGCGACGCAGCAGGCCCTCGGCCCGGACCTCACGGGCCAGGTCGGCGTACCCGCCCAACCTGATCGGGGCCGGCGCAGATGACTGCAC
>DATLIG010000303.1:0-15646 GCA_035539555.1 Nocardioides sp.
GCCCCGAGCACGCCGACCGGGTCGGCAGGGTCGGCCGGCCCGACCGACACCGTCAGCCCGACCGACCCGTCGAGTCCGACGGACACCGCCACTCCCACCGAGACGACGCCGACGGATCCCACGACGCCATCGGGTCCCACGAGCGAGCCGTCCCCCCAGGAGACGCCATGACCCGCACCCCCGCAAGCACCGGCAACAGGCAGGAGACCCGCCATGGGCGGCACCGTTGAGGTCACCGGGCTCACCAAGAGCTTCGGCCCGCAGAACATCTGGAGCGATGTCACCCTGACGCTGCCGCCGGGTGAGATCACGGCGCTGCTGGGACCGTCCGGCACGGGCAAGTCGGTGTTCCTGAAGTCGCTCATGGGCCTGTTGCGGCCCGAGGCGGGCAGCTGCCTGGTCAACGGCGTCGACATGGTGACGGCCAAGGAGTCGCACCGCCTCGAGCTGCGCAAGCGGTTCGGCGTGCTCTTCCAGGACGGCGCGCTGTTCGGGTCGATGAGCGTCTACGACAACGTCGCCTTTCCGCTGCGGGCGCACACCCGCAAGAACGAGACCGAGGTCCGCGAGATCGCCATGCAGAAGCTCGACATGGTCGGGCTGCTCGGCCAGGAGCACAAGCTGCCCGGCGAGATCTCCGGCGGCATGCGCAAGCGTGCCGGCCTGGCCCGCTCGCTGGTCACCGAGCCCGAGATCATCCTCTGCGACGAGCCGGACTCGGGCCTCGACCCGGTGCGCACGGCCAACCTCGCCCAGCTGCTGCTCGACGTGAACGCCCAGACCGACGCCACGATGCTGGTGGTCACCCACAACATCGAGCTGGCGCGCACCCTGCCCGACAACCTCGGCATGCTCTACCGCCGCCAGCTGGTGATGTACGGCCCGCGCGAGCAGTTCCTGCTCACCGACCACCCAGTCGTCTCCCAGTTCATGGCGGGTGACCCGGTCGGCCCGATCGGCATGAGCGAGGAGGTCGACCACTCCAGCAACGCGCCGGTGCTCGACGACTACGGCTACCCGGTCGACGCCGTGGGGGCGCCGACCATGGTCCGTGCCGGTGCCCGCGCCATCGAGGTGCTGCCGCGCCAGCTCCTGCCCGCCAGCGGCCTGCCGCGTCCTGCGACCGATCGTCACGCCCGTCGGGTGGCCAGCGGCGAGTCGGCGCTGTACGTCGCCGACGACGAGGAGGCAGACCGACCCCCTGCCCTAGCCAAGCCGGATCCCGTCTCCCGCGCACTCGACCAGACCGGCGCGTTCTTCGCGCTCGGGATGGACACGGTCCGGGCCGCGTTCCGGCGGCCGTTCGCGGCGCGCGAGCTGCTCGACCAGTTCTGGTTCGTCACCAGCGTCTCCTGGATCCCGGCGATGCTGATCGCGATCCCGTTCGGCGCGGTGATCGCGCTGCAGCTCGGCACCCTGACCGTCCAGGTCGGCGCGCAGTCCTTCACCGGTGCGGCCTCGGTGCTCGCCGTGGTGCAGCAGGCGGCGCCGATCGTGACCACGCTGGTGATCGCCGGAGCCGGAGGTGCGGCGATCTGCGCCGACCTCGGCTCGCGCACGATCCGCGACGAGATCGACGCGATGAAGGTCATCGGCGTCGACCCCGTGCAGCAGCTGGTCGTCCCGCGGGTGCTCGCCTGCGTGGTCGCCGCCGTGCTCCTCAACGGACTCGTCTCCGTCGTCGGCGTGCTGGGCGGCTACTTCTTCAACGTCATCGTGCAGGGCGGTACCCCGGGTGCCTATCTCGCCAGCTTCACCGCCCTCGCCCAGATCTCCGACCTGGTGGTCGGCGAGATGAAGGCCGTGATCTTCGGCTTCCTGGCCGGCGTCGTCGCCGCCTACCGCGGCCTCAACACCCGGCCCGGTCCCAAGGGGGTGGGGGAGTCGGTCAACCAGTCGGTCGTCGTCACGTTCCTGCTCCTGTTCTTCGTCAACTTCGTCGTCACCACGCTCTACCTCGAACTGGTGCCCGGGAAGGGAGCCTGAGATGGCCGGACGCAAGGCTCAGCCGGGTCTCGTGACGGTCGCTGGGCGACCTCCTCGACCACCGGCGGCCGCGAAGCGGCCCTGGTGGGACCGCCGTCTCGACCGGCTCGTGCAGACCGGCAAGGACATCCGCTTCTACGGTCGGGTGCTCGCCGGCATCCCGACGGCGATCCGCTCCTACCCGAAGGAGATCTGGCGCATCCTGTCCGAGGTCAGCTTCGGCACCGGTGCCCTGGCCGTCATCGGCGGCACCGTCGGGGTGATGACCGGCATGAGCCTGTTCGTCGGGACCGTCGTCGGCCTGCAGGGGTACGCCGCGCTCGACCAGATCGGCACCGCCGCCCTCAACGGCTTCATCTCCGCCTACTTCAACACCCGCGAGATCGCACCGCTCGTCGCGGCGCTGGCCATGTCGGCCACCGTGGGCGCGGGCTTCACGGCACAGCTCGGAGCGATGCGGATCAGCGAGGAGATCGACGCGGTCAAGGTGATCGGCCTCGACGCCGTGCCCTTCCTCGTCTCGACCCGTGTGGTCGCGGGGTTCATCGCGATCATCCCGCTCTACGTGATCGGGCTGCTGACGTCGTACTTCGGGGCCCGGCTGGTCACCGTGCAGCTGCGTGGGCAGTCCGCCGGCACCTACGACCACTACTTCCAGCTCTTCCTGCCACCGGTCGACATCCTCCTGTCGTTCGGCAAGGTGCTCGTCTTCGCGGTGCTGATCATCCTGATCCACTGCCGCCTCGGGTTCTTCGCACGGGGCGGTCCGGCCGGTGTCGGCGTGGCCGTCGGCCGCTCGGTGCGCCGCACCCTCGTCGTCGTGGCCCTGCTCGACCTTGCCCTGTCGATGGCGATGTGGGGGACCACCGTGACCGTCAGGATCGCCGGATGAGTGGCGGCCTGGGGCGTCTGCGGGACGCCCTGCTCGGGATCGGGTACGTCGCCCTGGTGGCCGCGCTCGGGCTCGGCACCTGGCTCACCTACAACCAGGCGTTCACGGACCGCGCGGACATCCGGCTCACCACCGGAACCCTCGGCAACGCGCTCCAGAAGGGCTCGGACGTGAAGCTCAACGGGGTCCCCGTCGGCAAGGTCACGGACATCGAGCCGCGGGAGGGCGGGGCCGAGCTGACCCTCGCGCTGAAGCCCGACGTGCTCGACGAGCTGCCCACGACCACCACCGCGCGGCTGCTGCCCAAGACCCTGTTCGGCGAGCGCTACGTGGCCCTCGTGGCTCCGCGCGGCGCGGGCGGCACGCTCGAGGCCGGCGACACCATCCGGCAGGACTCCTCGGCCGCGGCCGTCGAGCTCGAGGAGGTGTTCGACGAGCTGCTCCCCGTCCTGCAGGCGATCCAGCCCGACAAGCTGTCGGCGACGCTCGGCGAGCTCGCCCTGATGCTGCGCGGCAACGGCGACGACATCGGCACGACGCTGGCGTCGTGGGGCGACTACCTCGCCAAGCTCAACCCGCTCACGCCGCAGCTGGCCGACGACATCGCGGCCCTGGGCCGGGTCGCCGAGACGTACGCCGACGCCGCGCCCGAACTCGTCGACGCACTCGACGCGATGACCACCACGTCGCAGACGCTCGTCGACCAGCAGACCCAGGTGGAGGACCTGTTCGCAGCCGTCATCGTGGCGGCCGACGAGACCGACGACTGGCTCTCCGCCAACTCCGACACGGTGATCGCGCTGTCGCACGAGAGTCGCCGGGCGCTCGAGGCGGTGGCGCCGTACGCGACCCAGTTCCCGTGCCTGTTCGAGTCCCTGCGTGACTTCATCCCGGTGATGGACAAGGTCCTCGGCAAGGGCACGGACGAGCCCGGAGTGCACGTCGTGCTCAACGTGACGCCGAGCCGCGGCAAGTACGTCCTCGGCCGCGACGACCCCACCTGGGCGAGCACTGGCGCACCCCGGTGCCCCTACCAGGACGGCAGTGTGAAGCCCGCCTCGCAGCGGCGCGTGGCCGGGGCCGAGAGCGAGCCGGAGCGCATCCCGCCGCCGCCGAGCGACCGGGTGCGCGACGCGTTCGCCACCAGCCTCGGCCTCGGCGAGGCCAACTCGCCGGCGGAGAACCGGCTGATCGCCGAGCTGATGGCGCCCGAGGCGGGCGTCAGCCCGGCCGACTACCCCACGTGGGGGAGCCTGCTCGTCGGCCCGTTGCTGCGCGGCGCGGAGGTGGAGGTCCGATGACCACGGCATCGCGCCCGGGCATGGCGCTGACCCTGACCAAGTCACTCGCCTTCGCGCTCGCGACGGTGCTGGCGACGCTCGCCCTCGCCGGCACGATCCGCAACAGCAGCGGTGGCCCGAGCGACGAGTACGTCGCCGTCTTCAGCGACGCCACCAGCCTCAACAAGGGCGACGACGTGCGGATGGCGGGGGTGAAGGTCGGGACCGTCAGCGACGTCGAGGTCACCGACGGCCGGCTCGCGAAGGTGCGCTTCAAGGTCAACGAGACCGCGCCGCTCGGCGACGGCGCGCGCGCCGAGCTCCGGTTCCGCAACCTCGTCGGGCAGCGCTACATCGCCCTCGAGCCCGGCGACGTCAACGGGGACCGGCTCGAGCCCGGGCACGTGTTCGACCTCGACCACACCGAGGCCGCCCTCGACCTGACCGTCCTCTTCAACGGCTTCCAGCCGCTGTTCCGGTTGCTCGACCCCGAGGACGTCAACGAGCTGAGCGGACAGATCATCGCGGTGTTCCAGGGCGAGGGCCCGACCGTCGAGGGCCTGCTCCGCAGCACGGCGAGCCTCACCTCGACCCTGGCCGACCGCGACCAGGTGATCGGTGACCTGATCACCCGGCTCAGCTCGGTCCTCGGCGTCGTCGACGAGCGGTCCGACCAGCTCGACACCACGCTCGTCACCCTCCAGCAGCTGGTCAGCGGCCTCGCCGAGGACCGTACGACGATCGGCTCGACCATCCAGGGCATGGGCGACCTGTCCGCGAGCGTCGCCGGGCTGCTGGAGGAGGGACGGGCACCGCTGAAGCGGTCGATCAAGGCACTCGGCGACCTGTCCGGGATCCTCGCCGACAACGAGGCGGTCATCGAGCGCAACCTGGCGACGCTGCCGGACCGGCTCGAGCGGATCGCGAAGTCGGCCAGCTACGGCTCGTGGGTCAACTTCTACGTCTGCTCGATCGACGGCCGGATCCCGTTGCCCGAGGGCTACTACGGCGACCTCGGCGTGCAGCCGGTCGCGGGGAGGTGCCGATGATGGCGCGACGACAGCAGCGTTTCCCGACGTCGTTCGGTGAGCGCAACCGGGTGGTGATCGCCGTGGTCGGGCTCCTCGTCCTCGGTGCGATCTTCGTCGGCACCCTCAAGGCCGAGGACCTGCCGGTCGTCGGAGGCGGCGAGAAGCACGAGGCCTACCTCGCCGAGACGGCCGGCCTCCGCGCGGGCGACGAGGTCCGCGTCGCGGGCGTCAAGGTCGGCAAGGTGACCGGCATCGAGCTCGAGGGCGACCAGGTCCGGGTCTCGTTCCGGGTCAAGGGCGTCTCCCTCGGCGACGAGTCCACCGCGGCCGTGAAGATCAAGACGCTGCTGGGCAAGAAGTACCTCAGCATCGACCCCCTCGGATCCGGCGAGCTCGACGGACCCATCCCGGTCGGGCGGACCACGACGCCGTACGACGTCAACGCGGCCTTCTCCGACCTGTCGTCCACGATCACCGAGATCGACACCGAGCAGCTCGAGGAGAGCCTCACCACGATGTCCGAGGTCTTCGCCGACACGCCGGAGTCGGTGCGCGGCATGGTCGACGGGCTCAGTCGGCTCTCCCGCACCATCTCCAGCCGCGACGACGACCTGGCCCGGCTGTTCGAGTCCACGAAGGGGGTCACCGGCACGCTCGCGGCCCGCAACGAGGAGCTCGGCGCCCTCGTCGACGACGGCAACCTGCTGCTGACCGAGCTCGCCAACCGGCGCGAGTCGATCCGCAAGCTGCTGCGCAGCACGACCAGCCTCGGACGGGAGCTCGCGGGCGTCGTACGCGACAACGAGGCGCAGCTGCGACCCGCGCTGGCGAAGCTCGACCGGGTCTCCGCGATGTTGCGCCGCAACCAGCGCCACCTCAACGACGCACTCGCCGTGATCGGTCCCTACTACCGGATGCTCACGGCCGCGATGGGCAACGGGCGCTGGCTCGACTCCTACATCTGCGGCCTGTTCGACGCCCAGGACGCACCCGTCCTCGAGAACGACGTGGTCCGCGACTGCCGACCCGGAGGTGCCTGATGAAGTCCCCACGGTTGCGCTGGCTGGCCGTCGTCGTCGCCCTTGCCCTCGTGGTCACCGGCGCCGTCGTCGGCGCCCGGATGCTGCGCACGACCACCGAGGTCACCGCCGAGTTCGACTCCGCCGTCGGCCTCTACCCGGGCTCCGACGTCCAGGTCCTCGGTGTCCCCGTGGGTCGCGTGGTCGCCGTCGACCCCGTCGGCGGCAAGGTGCGGGTGCGGATGGAGATCGACGAGGGACAGAAGGTCGCCGCCGACACCGGCGCCGTGATCGTCGCGCCCACGCTCGTCAGCGACCGCTACGTCCAGCTCACCGAGCCCTGGGTCAGCGGCGACGGGCTCGAGGACGGTGACCGGATCACCACGACCGCGGTGCCCGTCGAGATCGACGACATGTACAAGAGCCTCGTCGACGTGGGCAAGCAGCTCGGTCCGGAGGGCGCCAACCGCAACGGTGCCCTCTCCGACTTCCTCGAGGTGCTGGCGAAGAACCTCGACGGACAGGGTGCCGGCCTCAACCGGATGATCAGCGAGTTCTCCGAGGCCTCGGCCACCGTGTCCGGCTTCGACGACGACTTCTTCGCGACCATCAGCAGCCTCGACACCCTCAACAGCACGTTGCTGGCGCACGACTCGGGTGTCGCGGGCGCCAACGAGCAGCTGGCCGTGGTGGCGCGCTATCTCGCCGAGGACCGCACCAACCTGTCGTCCGCTATCACCGAGCTGGGCGAGGCGATGGCGCTCCTGGAGGGCTTCGTGAAGGACAACCGGGCGGCGATCCGGAAGAGCGTCGACGGACTGCGCGGTCCGACCCAGGTGCTGGTCAACCAGCGCCGGTCGCTCGAGGAGGCGGTCCGCACCATCCCCCTCGCGTTGCAGAACTTCATCAACACCTACGACCCGGGCAGCAACACCCTCAGCGGTCGCGGCAACCTCAACGAGCTGACCCTGGGGAGCTCGGACGGCAAGTCGGCCCGGACCTCCGAGGACGCGCCGCCGCTGCTCCTGCCCGGCGTGGACGGGGAGGAGTGAGCATGGCGATCCGGCTCGCCGGCGTCGGCCTGAGCGTCGCCGCCCTGGCACTGAGCGGCTGCGGCGTCCTCTCCGGAGGCGTGTACGACGCCCCGCTGCCCGGCGGCGCGGACGTCGGCGACGACCCGATGACCGTGACGGCGGAGTTCTCCGACGTCCTCGACCTCGTGCCGCAGTCCAGCGTGAAGGTCGACAACGTCGCGGTCGGCCGGGTCACCGACATCACCCTGTCGGCGGACGGACGCACCGCCGAGGTGGAGATGGAGGTGCGCGGTGACCTCGACCTGCCGGGCGACACCCTCGCGCGGTTGCAGCAGACGTCGCTGCTGGGGGAGAAGTACGTCGCCCTGATCCGCCCCGACACCTCGAAGCCAGGCTCGGTGACGGCCGCTGCGCTGGCCGACGGCGCGGTCCTGTCGACGGGGGAGACCGACGCGGCGGCCACGGCCGAGCAGGTCCTCGGCGCGCTCTCCCTCGTCCTCAACGGCGGCGGGGTCGCGCAGTTCCAGGAGATCTCACGCGAGCTGCAACAGGTCGGCGGCGAGGGTCGCACGGAGGACGTGCGGGCCTTCCTCGATGAGCTCAACCGGTTCGTCGGCGTGCTGGACCGCCGGCGCGACGCGATCACCGGCGCCATCGACGGCCTCGCCCGGCTCGGGAAGTCCCTCGACGACGACCGCGAGCAGATCGTCACGGTCCTCGACGACCTCTCGCCCGGCATGGCCGTGCTCGCCGAGCAGCGCCCCCAGCTGACCCGGATGCTCACGGCGCTCGACCGGCTCTCGAAGGTGACCGTGCGCACCCTGAATGCCTCCCAGAAGGACATGGTGCGTGACCTCGAGCTGCTCGACCCGATCCTCAGCGAGCTCGCCAAGGCGGGCGCGGACCTCCCGCACGCATTGGAGATCCTGCTGACCTATCCCTTCCCCGACTCGGTGATGGGAGCGATCCGGGGCGACTACCTGAACGTCTTCATGACCACCAATTTCCGCACCCTCCCTGCTGGTTGCGCGGCGATTGGTTGCTGGTGGCCCCAGCCATCAGCGGGTTCGCCGGCGGTCGGCTCGGGGCGGTCCTCCGGGTCGGGCCAGCCGCCGCCGGCGATCCTCCCCTCGACCGACACCGCCACCCCCGGCATTCCGTCGTCGACGGTGCCCGGTCCCTCGATCCTGCCGACCGACCCGACCGATCCGACCGACCCGACGGGCTCGACGGGCTCCCCGTCACCGTCCGGCTCCAGCGGATCGGCCTCGCCGAGCGGGAGCGCAACCAGCGAGTCCGGGTCCACCGGCAGCGCCGGCCCGGAAGGAGACCAGTAGATGCAGCAGCTCACCCGCAGCGTCCACACCAAGCTCGGCATGTTCGCACTCGTGGGGCTCGTCGGCACCAGCTACCTCGGGGCGTCGTACGCCGGCTTCACGCCGTTCAGCGACGGCTACCGGGTGACGGTGTCGCTCCCCGAGGCCGGCGGGCTGTTCGTGAACTCCGAGGTGACCTATCGCGGGGTCCAGGTCGGTGAGGTGACCGGGCTGGAGGCGAGGGCCGACGGCGTCGAGGTCACGGTGGAGATCGAGCCCGATGCGCCGGACATCCCATCCGACGCCGAGGTCGCGGTCCGCAACCGGTCTGCGATCGGCGAGCAGTACCTCGACCTCGCCGGGTCCGACACCGACGACCTGCTCGCCGACGGCGATCACCTCAGCGGCGGCACCGACGCGCTGCCGCAGGAGCTGTCGGAGGTGCTGCGCACCGGCCGGGACCTCGTCGCCTCCGTGCCCTCGGACGCGCTGAACACCGTGATCGACGAGAGCTACGACCTCTCCCGCGGCACCGGCGACGACCTCACCCGTCTGGTCCGGACCTCGCTGGAGTTCCAGAAGGCCGCCGACGCCAACTTCCTGGTCAGTGCGTCCCTCATCCGCAACTCCGGGCAGGTGCTGCGCACGCAGGAGGAGTCGGCCGACGCGATCCTCGCCTACAGCAACGACCTGTCGCTGTTCGCCCAGACGCTGGCCGACTCCGACGCCGACCTCCGCACCCTCATCGGTACGACGCCCGGCGCCGCCCGAGAGCTCGGCGTGCTGATCCACGACGTCGGCCAGCCGCTGGCGATCCTGATGAACAACCTGGTCTCCACGGCCACGGCGTTCGGGGTCAACGCCTTCGGCGTGCGGGACGCCATGATCAAGCTGCCGGAGGCGGTGAGCATCGGCTGGGCGACCACCAGCGCGCGGGGGATCTCGCTGGGCCTGGTGCCGACGTTCTTCGACCCCCTGCCGTGCACCGATGGCTACAGTGGCACGACCCGGCGGCGGGGCACCGACGCGACCGACGGGCCACTGAACAGGCAGGCCGGCTGCACGGCGCCCCGGGGCGAGGGCAACGTGCGCGGACCGCAGGCCGTTCCCCGGCAGGCCCAGCGGGTCACGCCGGGGCCGGGCCGGGTGGCCGACATCGACGTGGCCGACGACCTCGGCGACCTGCTGGGAGGCGGACAGTGATCGGGCACGACACGGAGGAGTCGACCATCGACATCGAGGAGCTGGAGGACAAGCCGCCGGAGCGGCCGGAGGAGGGGCTGGGGCGGGCCGACTCGTCCTGGCGGTCCGTCGAGCTTGGCCTGGCCGTCCTGGCCGCGATCGTGCTGGCAGTCGGGCTGGTCACGTGGAACCGGGCCGGTGACCACGACGCCGCGTCCGTCCAGCGCGCGGAGCTGCGTGACGCCGTACTCATCACGGCGCGCAGCCACATCGAGACCCTCCAGACGCTGGACTACCGCGACGTCGACGGCGGACTCGCGAAGTGGGAGGACGTGGCGACCGGGACGCTCAAGGACCAGCTGCTCGCGACGACGGACGAGACCCGGCAGCTGCTGGCCGACCAGCAGAAGGTCACCGCCGGCAAGGTGGTCGACGCCGCGATCGTCGACCTCACCGACGACACCGCGACCGTGATCGCCGCGGTCGAGACCACGGTCGCCGACGGCGCCGACGCCGCCGCCGAGCCGACCGTCAAGCGGGACCGCTTCACTGCCGACCTGACCAAGGTCGGCGACGACTGGTTGCTGGAGTCCCTCGTGCAGGTGGCGGTGAACCTCTCGTGAGGACCCGATCGCCGCTCGTGCGGCACTGGCCACTGTTGCTCGCCGTCGTGCTGCTGCTCGCCGCCGGCGTCGCCTACTGGCAGGCTGACCGGGCCCGTGGCACCGACAACGTCGGCAACCACGCGCTCGTCGACGACGCCACCACCACCGAGGTCCAGTCGGCCGTGTCGGCTGCACTGGTCCGGGTGTTCAGCTTCGACTACTCCGATCCCGCACCGACCCAGCAGGCCGCCGACGAGCTGCTCGCCGGCGACGCGAGGAAGGAGTACGACCAGCTGTTCGACGCGCTGGAGGAGAAGGCGCCCGGCCAGAAGCTCGTCCTCACCGCCCAGGTCCAGGTGGCAGCGGTCCAGGAGCTGGAGGGCGACCGGGCGAAGCTGCTGGTCTTCCTCGACCAGGCCTCGCAGCGGGCCAGCGACGAGGAGTCGTCGATCTCGGCGGCCCAGCTCTCGATCGACGCCGAGCGGGTCGACGGGGAGTGGCGGATCGTCGCGCTCCAGCCGCTCTGATCCCTCAGCGCGGGGCGACGATGCCGGCGGCGACGCCGACCTCGCGGTACGCCTCCGCCAGGGAGTCGACCGTCTCGTGCGCGTTGAGCCCGCTCGGGTTCGGCACCACCCAGAGCTCGGCGCCGGCGAGGTCCTCGGGCTGCCGACCGGGCACGGCCTTCGGCCTTCCGAACGCTGCGCGGTAGGCCGTGATCCCCGCGATCGCCACCACCACCGGCCGCTCCCGCTCGACCAACGCGATCAGCTCGGCGCCGCCCGCCCGCAGCTCCTCGTTGCTGAGCTCGGACGCCTTCGCGGTCGCACGGTGCACGACGTTGGTGATGCCGATCCCGCGCTCACGCAGCCGGTCGCGCTCGGCGTCGTCCATCCCGTTGGCCGGGTCGATCGGCTCGGTGACCACGCCGGCCCTGAGCAGGGCCGGGTAGAAGCGGTTGCCGGGGTGAGCGAAGTGGGTGCTGGTCGCCGCGGTCCACAGTCCCGGGTTGATCCCGACGAAGAGCAGCCGCAGCACCTGGCCCGGCCGGGTCGGCAGGAGGTCGGGGACCACCGCGTCGCGGAAGGACTCGAGCTCGGCGCGGGAGAAGGTACGGCGGGCGGCGCTCACCGCTCCATCCTCCCGGACCGTCGTTGACGTGATCACTGTGTGGACTCGCGCGCACCTGACGAACGCAGAGCCACACGATCAAGCGCACGAGGGGCACGGGTGCGTCGAGCCAGTCCAGCCGCGTTGCTGCAGCAGGGCCCCGATGCGCGGAGCGGTTCGGCACTGGCCACCGAACACCTGCCCCCAACCCAGCCGCACGGTTTGCCGACCGGCCACTGCAGCGTCGAGGTCTCGTTCGAGATCGCGATCTCGATTGCGGATTCCTGAGTGGTGCAAGCGTCCGTCGAGCTCGACGATCAGCCCGAAGGCGACGTACACGACATCGCGGTAGAGAGAGCCCTTCGCCGACTCATGGACCTGGCGTTCCGCGGCCGGTAGCGCGTGCGCTCGTTCGACGTGGTGCAGGTAGCCGTGTTCGAGGGCGGAGCACGTGCCAGAGGTGACATCGTCAATGACCGAGCCGAGGAATGCGCGGCGGGCCATCCGGCGCCGGCCCGCCAGCGCCGTTCGGAGGGTCCCCGGCGACACCCGTCGGCTGCCAACTGCGTCCGAGAGCACGCTGACCGCGTCGACATCGGTGTCCGCCGCGGCGGCGAGGTCGAGGACGTACTCCTCGGCCCGCTGTCGCGGCGGGAAGGTCGACCAGACGACACCGTCGGGAAATCTCCGGCTTCGACGGATGTCGACGCCCGGGACCGTCAGGGTGCGCCGCCAGTCGACGACGACCTCGATCGGGTGGCGGTCGTCGGCGGCACTCCGAAGTCGCGCATCCGCCGACCTGAGCGCCGAGGCACCACGTAGGCCGGCGGGCCAGCACGCGAGAACCGCGGCCCAGGATCGCTGGTGCCACGACAGCGGGCCGGTGTGGTCGACGTACACGCTGGGATGGACGCGCGCCAGCTCGCGGCGGCGCACCATCCTGGCGATGTCGTGGTCGGCGAAGCCCAACTCGAGGAGCTGGGCGCGCGTGATCAGACCGCCCTGGCAGGCGAGTCGGTTCCTGAGGTGGTGGTGTACGTCGTCCATGCGCCGACCCTGAGGCGGCTCCGTCCCGATCGCAACCGCGTCGCGGGCTACCTGTGGACAACCGTCCGTCAGGTGATCGTGTGACCGTGCGTGCACCTGTTGAACGGAGAGCCACCCAACGACACCGCGCGTGCGTGCGAGGATCGGCGCCATGCCCGGGTGCAACACCTTCGTCGAGGGCGACAACCTCGATGTGCTCGCCACGCTGCCCGACGCCTCGTTCGACCTCGTCTACATCGACCCGCCCTACAACACGGGCAACGACTTCGCCTACCGCGACGACTTCCGTGGGGAGCGGGGCGAGGGGACCCGCGGGCGGCACGCAGCGTGGCTGGCCTTCATGCGGCCGCGGCTCGAGGCCGGCCACCGGGTCCTCGCTCCGACGGGCGCGATCTTCGTCAGCATCGACGACCACGAGGTCGCCCACCTGCGCCTCCTCCTCGACGACGTGTACGGCGAGCAGAACTTCCTCGCGCAGGTGGTGGTCAACCTCAACCCGAAGGGCCGCCAGCTCGGGAAGGGCTTCGCGACCTCGCACGAGTACCTCCTCGTCTACGCGAAGGACGCGACCCGCTGCGTCCTCGACGCCTCGTCCGCGACGACCGTCGTCGAGTCCGACTTCCCGCTCGTCGCCGACGACGGCCGCCGCTACCGACGTCTCCCACTGCGCAACACCAACAAGAAGTTCAACCCGCTCACCGCGCCGACCCTGCACTTCGCGGTCTGGGGCGATCCGGAGACGGGTCGGGTCGCGACGGCTCCCTTCGGCGACGCGGTCGAGGTGAAGCCCGTGTTCGGCGACGGCACGCCTGCGGTGTGGCGCTGGTCCAGGCCGCGGATCGACGAGCGCCCCGACGACCTCGAGTGCCGGCGGGTGCGAGGCCCCGGCGGGGAGCGGGTGGACGTCTTCCAGCGCGACTGGCGCCACCCGGTCGGCGGGCGCCGCAAGAAGCTGCGCACCATCTGGCTCGCCGAGGAGATCGGCTCGACGGACACCGCCGTGGCCGAGCTGAAGGAGGTGCTCGGCCACGTCTTCGAGTCGCCGAAGCCGACCGGCCTGGTCCGCCGGATCCTCGACACCATGCCCGACGACGTGCGGGTCCTCGACTACTTCGCCGGGTCCGGCACGACCGGGCACGCGGTCGCGCTGGCGAACGCGGCCGACGGCGGGCGCCGTACCTGCCTCTCCGTGAACTCGGCCGAGCCGACCCGGGTCGGCTCGAACGCCGAGCGGGCCGGCTACGCGACCGTCTCGGCCATCACCCGCGCCCGGCTGGCCGCGGTCGAGGCGTTGTTCAGCTGATGCCTGCGGCCTTCTCCAGCGCGACGAGCTCGTCGTCGAGGAAGCTCAGCAGCCGCTGCAGGTGCGGGACGGTACGACGACAACCGGTCAGCCCGAAGCCCATGTTGCCGGCGTAGGAGGTGCACGTGATGTTGAGCGCCATGCCGTTCATCGGGATCGAGACGGGGTAGTTGCCGACCAGCTGCGCGCCGTTCCAGTAGTGCGGGACCCGCGGCCCGGGCACGTTGCTGATGATCAGGTTGAACGGCGGCCGCACCATCCCCTGCATGCCGAGCGCCGGGATCACCAGCGAGGGCGCCATGCCGATCGCGCTCATCGCGACGATCTGGGTGGGCGTCATCGACGACAGCGCCTCCTTGCCGTCCTTCATCGACCGGCTGATCGTGCGGAGCCGGTCGGCGGGGTCGGCCATGTCGGTGGCGAGCCGCACCATGACGGAGCCGATGGCGTTGCCGCCGGCCGCCGATGCGGTGCCGGCCTGCTTGGCGTTGAGGCCGACCGGGACCATGGAGACCAGCGACTTGTCCGGCAGCGCGTCGAGCTCGGCCAGGTAGGTCCGCATGGCGCCGCTGCACATCGCGAGGACGACGTCGTTGATCGTCGTACCGGTGGACTTGCCGACGGCGCGCATCCGCTCGACCGGCCAGTCCTGGGCCGCGAAGCGGCGGGCGCCGGTGATCGACTGGTTGAAGATCGTGCGCGGCGCCGCCAGGGACACCGCCGAGGTCTCGTTGCGCAGGCCCTTGCGCAGCGTCTTCACCAGCGCGACGGGCATGCCGGCGGCCTCGGCGCTGATGCTCATCGCCCCCCGGAGCACGTCGGCCGGCAGGTCCGCGAGCGTCCTCGCAGCGGTCGTGGCGGCATCGACGGCGGCCGCGGGCAGCGAGTCGGCCGTCTCCTCGGGCTTCCGGCGCCGCGACGCACCCTCGGCGAACGGAGCCGGCATGTTGCGGCGGTCCTCGTCGGAGGACAGGACGCTCGCCATCAGCCGCATGGCGGAGATCCCGTCGACCAGCGCGTGGTGGAGCTTGGTGTACATCGCGACCCGGCCGTCGGCGAGGCCCTCGATGACATGGGTCTCCCACAGCGGGCGCTCCCACGCGAGCCGGGTCGAGTGCAGCCGGCCGACCAGATCGAGCAGCTCGCGGACCCGGCCGGGCTGGGGGAGCGCGCTGTGGCGGACGTGGTGCTCGATGTCGAACTGCTCGTCGTCGCGCCACACCAGCGTGCCGCCGGTCTTGACCGAGCGGTAGGGGTGCTTGAGGAAGAGCGGCGCGATCTGCTCGGTGTCCCGCATCGACTCGAACATCTCCCGGACGTAGCCCGGACCCGCGTCGGCAGGCGGCTCGAAGAGCTGGAGTCCGCCGACGTGCATCGGCTGGCTACGGTTCTCCGAGAGCAGGAAAGCGGCCGAGGTCGGGTCGATGGGGCGGAAGCCGGGAACAGAAACCACGGGGGTCACCTTTCGTCGCAGGCCCCGATCCTTGCGCGTCGTGACCCCGGTCACAACCGGATCACGCGTTTCGGCTGCCCCGGAGAGGTTAGGACTCGGACGTGAACCACTTCTCGACCCCGGCGGGCTGGTACGCCGACGGTGACGGCTGGGAGCGCCGCTGGGACGGCTCCAGCTGGACCGACGAGCGACGCCGGAAGAACGAGCCGACGCAGATCCGGGAGACGCCGTTCGTCGCTCCCGAGGCCACCGCTGCGCCCGTGCCGCCGTCGGCGCCCCCGTCGGCACCCCCGGCTGGACCGCCCCAGGGGCCGCCGCCCGCTGCGCCGGTGGCGCCGGCGGGCTACGGCCACATCCCGTCGGTCCCCTCCCCGAGCAGCTGGGGTAC
>DATLIG010000304.1:0-4733 GCA_035539555.1 Nocardioides sp.
CATCTCGTCGGGGCCGGCGATGTTGCGCCACACGTGGGCCAGGTCAGGCCGGTTGCGGAGGTGACCGGCCGTCGCCTTGAGCACGACGTCCCACCCGAGCTCCTCGCCGGCGGCCACCGCTTCGTCGGCGGTCGCCACCGGGTGCGGCTCCCACATCTCGATGCCGTACGCGCCGAACAGCTCCTGGAGCTCGTCGAAGTCGAGGTCCCGGCCCTCGGGGGACTCCATCAGGATCGTGTTGAGCAGCCGCTTGGCGCCGGCGTGGTCGACCTCCCCGGGGTCCCCCGCCTCCTCGTGCGGGGTGCGCAGCCACACGGCGTACTCCACGACGCGGGCCAGCGCCCGGACCGCGGCCTCGACCGCGGGGTACGACGGCACCGAGCCGCGGCCGGCGGTCGAGCCGGCCACGTCGGGCACGCGGAGCAGCTCGGGGACGCCCTCGGCGCCGAGGACCGTCGAGACCAGAGGCTTCTCCGACTGCTCCCCCACCGCGGCCAGCACGTTGGCGACCTCCTCGCCGCTCACGTTGAGGGGCGGGATGTAGACCGCGACGACGGAGTCGATGTCGGGGTCGTCGATGGCGATGTCGAGGGCGTCCTCGAAGTCCTCGGCGGTGGCGTCGGCGCCGAGCGCGACGGACCGACCGACGACGAGACCGACGGCGGCGGCGGCGTCGGCGGCGAGCAGCCCGAGCGCGTCGGAGTTGCCGACCACCGCGACCCGGCGGCCGGTCGGCAGCGGCTGGTGCGCGAGCAGCTGGGCGACGTCGAACATGTCCTCGAGGGTGTCGACCTGGATGACGCCGGCCTGGCGGAACATCGCGTCGACGGCCGCCTGGGGAGCGCCGATCCGGCGGACGGTGTGACCCATCGGCACGCCCTGCGTCGTCCGGCCCGAGCGCACGGCCACGATCGGCTTGCGGTGCGACACCCGGCGCGCGATGCGGGAGAACTTGCGCGGGTTTCCGATGGACTCGAGGTACATCATCACGACCTCGGTGGCGTCGTCCTCCTCCCAGTACTGGAGGAGGTCGTTGCCGGAGACGTCGGCACGGTTGCCGGCGCTGACGAAGGTCGAGATGCCCAGGCCACGGTTCTTGACCTTCTCGAGGATCGCCGAGCCGAGGGCGCCGGACTGGCAGAAGAAGCCGGCGCGGCCACGGTTGGGCATGACCGACGACAGCGAGGCGTTGACCTGGACGGCCGGGTCGGTGTTGATCACGCCCAGGCAGTTCGGGCCGATCAGGCGCAGGCCGTAGGAGCGGCACAGCCCGGCGAGGTGCCGCTGGCGGCGCCGGCCCTCCTCGCCCGTCTCCGCGAAGCCGGAGGAGATGACGATCAGGCCGTGGACGCCCTTGTTGGCGCAGTCGAGCACCACGTCGGTCACGGCCTCGGCCGGGACGGCGACGATCGCGACGTCGACGTCGTCGGGGATGTCGTTGACGTTCTTGTACGCCGGCAGCCCGGACACCGCGGGCGCGCTCGGGTTGACGACGTAGACGCGCCCGGTGAAGTCGGCCATCACCAGGTTGCGGACGAGGACCTGGCCGATCGTGTCCTGGCGGCGGCTGGCGCCGATGATCGCGACCGACTTGGGCTGGAAGAAGCGGTCGATCGACGCCGCCTCGGCGGCGTGCTCCCGGTCGCGCATCACGCCGATCGCGGTGTCGGTCGGGTCGATCGGGAACTCGAGCGTGATCACGCCGTCGTGGTAGCCGCTCGCCACCCGGTAGCCGGCGTCGCGGAAGGTCTGGATCATCCGGCTGTTGTCGGGCAGCACCTCGGCGGTGAACCGCTCCACGCCGCGCTCGCGCCCGGCCTGGGCCAGGTGCTCGAGCAGGAGCTGGGCGATGCCGCGGCCCTGGTGGCCGTCCTCCACGAGGAAGGCGACCTCGGCCTCGTTGTCGCCGACGACGTCGTACCGGCCGACGGCGATCATCTTCTCCTGCAGGATCAGGATCAGGGCGACCCGGTCGACGTTGTCGACGTGGGTGAAGCGGCGGACGTCGCGCTCGGAGAGCACCGGCATCGGCGAGAAGAAGCGGTAGTACTTCGACTCGTCGGACACCCGCGCGTAGAACTCGACGAGCAGCTCGTCGTCCTCCGGACGGATCGGCCGGATGTGCGCGGTGCGGCCGTCGCGCAACAGGACGTCGCCCTCCCAGTGCGCGGGAGGCGCCACGATCTCCTCGGTCGGGGTCGCATCACCGGCGGTCACAGGGAGAAATCTATCGGGCCCCTCCTACACATGGGACTCCCCCGGCGTGCCCGGTCACCGAAGGCCGGTGGCGACCGGGAGAATGGGACGCATGGCACGGCGTACGAAGGCAGAACCCTTCCCGGAGGACTTCGAGGAGCACATCCTCGACACCGACATCCGCGACGAGATGCAATCGTCCTTCCTGGAGTACGCCTACTCGGTCATCTACTCCCGCGCGCTGCCGGACGCCCGCGACGGCCTGAAGCCCGTGCAGCGCCGGATCCTCTACACGATGAACGACATGCGGCTGATGCCCGACCGCGGCCACACCAAGTGCGCGCGCATCGTCGGTGAGGTCATGGGCCGGCTGCACCCGCACGGCGACGGCGCGATCTACGACGCCCTGGTGCGCACCGCCCAGTCGTGGTCGCTGCGGCTGCCGATGGTCGACGGGCACGGCAACTTCGGGTCCCCCGGCGGCGAGGACCCGCCGGCCGCCATGAGGTACACCGAGGCCCGGATGGCGCCGGCCGCGGTGGCGATGACGGAGTCCATCGAAGAGGAAACCGTCGACTTCAAGCCCAACTACGACAGCCGCGAGTACGAGCCGACCGTGCTGCCGTCGGCGATCCCCAACCTCGTCGTCAACGGCACGACGGGCATCGCGGTCGGCATGGCGACCAACATGGCCCCGCACAACCTGGTCGAGGTCGTGCAGGCGCTGCGCCACCTCATCCAGCACCCGAAGACCGACGTCGACGGGCTGATGCGGTTCATCCCCGGCCCCGACCTGCCCACCGGCGGCAAGATCGTCGGCCTCGACGGCATCCGCGACGCCTACGAGACCGGCCGCGGCATCTTCAAGATGCGCGCCACGGCCCGGATCGAGACCGTCGGCCGCCGCAAGGGCATCGTGGTGACCGAGCTGCCCTACGGCACCGGCACCGAGAAGGTGATGGAGCGGATCAAGACCCTGGTCCAGACCAAGAAGATCCAGGGCATCGCGGACATGAAGGACCTCACCGACCGCGAGAACGGCCTGCGCCTGGTCATCGAGATCAAGAACGGCTTCGTGCCCGAGGCCCTGCTCGAGCAGCTCTACAAGCTCACGCCGATGGAGGACTCCTTCGGCATCAACAACGTCGCCCTTGTCGACGGGCAGCCGCGCACGCTCGGCCTCAAGGAGATGCTGGAGGTCTTCCTCGAGCACCGCTACGACGTCGTCCGCCGCCGCTCGCAGTTCCGCCGCAACAAGAAGGCCGCGCGCCTCCACCTCGTCGACGGCCTGCTGATCGCGCTGCTCGACATCGACGAGGTCATCCAGGTCATCCGCACGAGTGACAACTCCGCTGCCGCCAAGGAACGCCTGCGCAGCGTCTTCGACCTCTCCGAGGAGCAGGCCGAGTACATCCTCGAGATGCAGCTGCGCCGCCTGACCCGCTTCTCCCGCCTCGAGCTGGAGAAGGAGCAGGAGGAGCTGCGCAAGGAGATCGAGGATCTCGACGCGATCCTCGCCGACGAGGGCCGGCTCCGGAAGGTCGTCTCCGACGAGCTCGCCGAGGTCGCCAAGACGTTCGGCACGCCGCGGCGTACCGTCCTGCTGGAGTCGGCCGGGTCCACCGCCGTCGCTGCGGCGGCCGCGCCGCTCGAGGTGGCCGACGACCCCTGCTTCGCCCTGCTCTCGTCGTCCGGGCTGCTGGCCCGTACGACCAGCGCCGACGAGCTCGGCACCGGCGGCGGACGCGCCAACCACGACGTCGTCGTCTCCGCCGTGCGTACGTCGGCCCGCTCCGACATCGGCGTCCTCACCTCCGCCGGCCGGCTGCTGCGGCTCGGCGTGCTCGACCTGCCGGCGATCCCGCCGAGCGCCAACGAGCCCAACCTGCAGGGCGGCCTGCCGCTGAGCGAGGTCCTCGAACTCGCGTCCGGCGAGCGCGCGCTGGGCCTCACCACCCTCACCGCCGACGGGCCGGGCCTCGCGATCGGCACGAAGCAGGGCGTCGTGAAGCGGGTCAACCCCGAGGTGATCGGCAAGGACGAGTGGGAGGTCATCTCGCTCAAGGACGGCGACGAGGTCGTCGGCGCGGTCGAGCTGCGCACCGGCACCGAGGAGCTGTGCTTCGTCACCTCCGACGCCCAGCTGCTCCACTACGGCGCCGACGGGGTCCGTCCGCAGGGCCGCTCCGGCGGCGGCATGGCCGGGGTCCGGGTGGCCGAGGGCGAGCGGGTCGTCTGGTTCGGCGTGCTCGACCTCAACGCTCCCGGCGGCGTCGTGCTGGTCACCGCGTCGGGCTCCTCGACGGCCCTGCCGGGCACCGAGCCGGGCTCGGTGAAGGTGACCGACTTCTGGGAGTACCCCGCCAAGGGTCGCGCGACCGGCGGCGTGCGCTGCCACCGCTTCCTCAAGGGCGAGGACACGCTCGTGTTCGCCTGGGCCGGCCCCGCCCCCGCCCGCGGTACGGCGGCCAGCGGCGCCCCGGTCGTCCTGCCCGACGCGGGCGGACGACGGGACGGCTCCGGCGTCCCCGGCAGCC
>DATLIG010000305.1:0-12388 GCA_035539555.1 Nocardioides sp.
GCAAGGTCCCGAACGTCGTCGGCAAGACGCAGGCCCAGGCGGAGAAGCTGATCAGTGACGCCGGCTTCAACCCGGTCGTGCGCGACGCCGACGCCTCCGACGACAGCCAGAAGAAGGGCCGGATCACCGAGCAGATCCCGAGCGCCGGCGAGACCCGCAACCAGGGCGACGACGTCGTGATCTTCGTGTCGATCTACGAGAAGCCGGTCGAGCCGGTCGACACCGACGGCGACGGTCTCTCCGACGCCGACGAGGCCGCGGCCGGCACCGACCCCAGCAACCCGGACAGCGACGCCGACGGGATCAGCGACGGCCAGGAGGTCGCCGACGGCACGGACCCGCTCAACGTGCTCGACCCGGGTCCGGGAGGTGGCCCGGGCGGCGGCGCGAACCGGCCGCTCGCGGGACTGCTCGGCGGGTGAGGGTCAGTCCCTGAGCGGCTTGGCGTACTGCAGGTCCAGCAGGCCGTCGTACGCCGGGGCCTTGATCCGCTCCTCGGCCTCCATCGACCAGCCGATGCCGATCTGCGCGTTGGCGGCGTCGGTGCGGTAGCCGCTGACCAGGCCGTCGGAGTCGATCGCGTCGAGCAGCCCGGTCTGGTCGCCGACGGCCTCGATGACGAACGGCTGCGAGTAGGGCACGCCCTGCAGCTGGACGACCGGACCGCGGCACTTGATGCCGGTCGTGGAGATGACCCGCTGGCCGGCGATGGTCACGGCGCTGGCGCCGCCCGCCCACAGCGCGTTGACGACGGCCTGGATGTCCTGCTGGTGCACGACGAACCGGTTGAGCTTGAGCTCGTCCTCGGGCTCGGCGTGCTTGTTGAACTCGATCGCCTCGTCGACGAGCTCGTCGGGGGCGTCGTTCATGGTGATCCGCAGGCCCTGGCCCTCGCGCGGCGTGAGCCCGGCCGGGTCGCGCAGCTCCGCTGCCTCGGCCCGCGCCAGGTTGACGCCGCGGTCGCTGACCCGGGCGCCGAGCTGGTCGACCTCGTCGGAGAGCTCGTTGAGACGGTCCTCGACGCCCTGGTAGTCCTTGGCCTCGGCTTCCACGAGACCGGCCAGGTCGGTGTACCGTCCGGGGCGGAGATCGGTGCCGTCGCTGTTCGCTGCGGACACGGCGAGCAGGCTGCCACTCAGCAGCGCGACGACCGGTGTCCCGAACCGCCAGACCCGCGACCTGCTGGTCCGGTGGCCCGGCGGAGCGCCCGCATGCGTACCCGTCATACTGACAGTGTCCACCCCGACCCCTGACCGCATCGCCCCAGCCCGGCCACACCGCCCGGGCCGACTGACCGCAATGATCGAGGAGCCCGACGTGGCCAAGCTGCCCCGCCTGTCGAAGAACAAGGACAGCGACATTTTCGCGGACCCCGACCGCGGGCCCGTGATGAGCATCCGGTTCGCGATCGCCCTCGTGCTGATCCTCGCGGGCATCGGCTGGATCCTGTACTACTACTTCGGCATCCGGCCCACCGACGGCTTCGGCAGCCTCAACTCCGAGGGCAAGCCCAACCAGCCCGGCGGACCGTCGTTCTTCGCCGACCTCGAGGGCAAGAACTACCTGATCGGGTTCATCGCGCTCTTCCTCGGCCTGGCGGTCTCCGCCCACCCGAAGACCCCGCTCGGCCGCGGCCGCGGTGTCGTGATCGGGATGCTCGGCTGCTTCCTGGTCGGCCTGGTCTGGATCTGCATCTTCTACATCTTCCTCACGGGCAACGACCCGAAGGACATCCCGATCTTCAACGACCTGGGCCAGAAGAACCTGTTCGTCGGCATCGCCTTCATGGCGGTCGGCTTCACCTTCGCCACCCGCTGGGAGTAGGCCCCGGTGGTCGAGGAGGTTGCGCAGCAACCGTCACGAGACCCCCGGTAGCTCCCCGCATATCGCCCGCGTATCGAAAAACGCATACGGGCCCGCAACGCCGCACTGCCTTGACTGGGACGCATGCGCTCCAGTCCCGCTGCCGACCTGCGCGCCGTCCCGCCGGCGCTCCCGACGACGATCACCATCTACGGCTGCGACGCCGACGAGGCCGCCCACTTCCGGGCGGCCTCGTCGCGGTTCGGCATCCGCACGGCCATCAGCGCGCTTCCCGCCATGGAGGACAGCGCGGAGCTCGCCCGCGGCAGCCGGTGCGTCAGCGTCGGGCACCGCTACGACGTCCCCCGCACCACCCTGCGTGCGCTGCGTCGCGCCGGCGTCGAGTACCTCTCCACCCGGAGCATCGGCGACGACCACATCGACCGCCCGTACGCCGCCCGCCTCGGCATCGAGGTCGCCACCGTCCAGTACTCCCCGGACAGCGTCGCGGACTACACGCTCATGCTGGCGCTGATGGCGCTGCGTCACGCCAAGGCGATGGTGCGCCGGGCCGACCGCCACGACTACCGGCTGGCCGAGGCCCGTGGGCGCGAGCTGCGTGACCTGACCGTCGGCGTGGTCGGGACCGGCCGCATCGGCTCGGCCGTCGTCACCCGCCTGCAGGCGTTCGGCGCGCGGGTCCTCACCCACGACAGGCGGCCGGCCGCCGGCCACGTCCCGCTCGACGAGCTGCTGCGCGCCAGCGACGTCGTCACCCTCCACGTCCCGCTCGACCAGGGCACCTTCCACCTGCTCGACGCCCGCCGGATCGCCCTGCTGAAGCCGGACGCGGTCGTCGTGAACACCGGCCGCGGCGGGCTGCTGGACACCGCGGCCCTGCTGGCCGCCCTCGAGCGCGGCGACCTGGCGGCGGCCGCGCTCGACGTCGTCGAGGGCGAGCGGGGGATCTTCTACGCCGACCGCGGCGACGGCCCCCTCGGCAACGACGTGCTGGCCCGCCTGCAGGCACTGCCGAACGTGCTGATCAGCCCCCACACGGCCTTCCACACCGACCACGCGCTCGCCGACACGGTCGAGCAGACCCTCGCCGGCTGCCTGGCCTTCGAGCGCCGGAGCCGGGCATGAGCGCGCTGGAGCTCGGGATCCTCTTCGGCGGCATCGGCGAGGAGCACGACGTCTCGGTGAAGTCGGCGCGCGAGGTCGCCCGCAGCCTCGACCCGGACCGCTACCGGCCGCACTGGATCGGCATCACCCGCGACGGCGCCTGGCTGCTGTGCGACGGTCCCGACGGCGACTGGGCGGGCCCGGGCAGTCGGCCCGCGATCATCTCGCCCGACCGCGGCGTGCACGGGCTCGTCGTACCGACGCAGGACGGGGTGCACACCGTGGGCCTCGACCTGGTGCTGCCGGTGCTGCACGGGCGGCTCGGTGAGGACGGCGCCGTGCAAGGCCTGCTGGAGCTCGCCGGCATCCCGTACGCGGGGTGCGACGTGGCCGGCTCGGCCGCCTGCATGGACAAGGCGCTGGCCTACACGCTGGCCCGTGCGGCCGGGATCGCGACGCCGGACTTCCTCGTCGTGGCCGACGGGGAGGAGGTCGACCCCGCCGCCCTCACCTACCCCGTCTTCGTGAAGCCGGCCCGCTCCGGCTCGTCGTTCGGGGTCAGCAAGGTGGCCGGGCCCGAGGAGGTCGGGGCCGCCGTCGCCACCGCCCGGGAGTACGACGCCAAGGTGCTCGTCGAGGGCGCCGTGGCCGGCAGCGAGATCGGCTGCGCGGTGCTGGGCGACGGGGCGGACCTGCTGGTCGGGGAGGTCGACCGGGTGGCGCTCTCGCACGGCTTCTTCCGGATCCACCAGGAGGCCACTCCCGAGTCCGGCTCGGAGAACGCGACCTTCGTCGTACCGGCCGACATCCCGGCGGCCGACCGGCGCCGGGTGCAGGAGGTGGCGGTCGCGGTCTACCGCGCGCTGGGGTGCTCCGGACTGGCCCGGGTCGACCTGTTCCTCACGCCCGGCGGCGAGGTGGTGCTCAACGAGGTCAACACGATGCCCGGTCTGACGTCGTACAGCCGCTACCCGCGGATGATGGCGGCGGCGGGACTCCCGTTGCCGGCGGTGCTCGACCGGCTGCTCGACCTGACCCTGGCCCGGGCGGCACGATGACCGGCGACTTCGCGTACGTCGACGACCTGGTGCCCGGCATCCGCTGGGACGCGAAGTACGCGACCTGGGACAACTTCACCGGCCGGCCGGTCGACGGCTACCTCGCCAACCGGATCGTCGGCACCCGGGCGCTGTGCGAGGCGCTGCGGGCCGCTCGTGACGAGGCGGCGGTGCGCGGCTTCGGGCTGCTGCTGTGGGACGGCTACCGGCCCCAGCGGGCGGTGGACCGCTTCCTGGCCTGGTCCGAGCAGCCCGACGACGGCCGGACCAAGCCGCGGCACTATCCGCGCCTGGCGCGCCCCGACATGGTCGAGCTGGGGTACGTCGCCCGGCGCTCCGGGCACAGCCGGGGCAGCACGGTCGACCTCACCCTCTTCCACCTCGACACCGGCGAGCTGAGCGCCATGGGCGGCGACCACGACCTGATGGACCCGGTCTCCCACCACGGCGCACCCGGCATCACGGCGGAGGAGGCCTGGCACCGCGACCAGCTGTGCACGGTGATGGAGGCGGCCGGCTTCGAGCGCTACGACTGCGAGTGGTGGCACTACACGCTGCGCGACGAGCCGTACCCGGACACGTACTTCGACTTCACCGTCGCCTGAGCACCCGGGTACGTCCGACGTCTTCTCCACAGGTTTCTCCCCAGTTGGGGAGAACTACATCCGTGTCATTCATCCACACCGGTGGAAAAGGCTGGGGATATTCAGGCGAGCGCGACGCTCCGGGCGACCGTGGCGGCCACCAGCACGGCGGCGAACAGGCCAAGGCCCGCCAGCTGCAGCGTCGTGCGCCGCTCGCGCGGGGCGAACACGATCAGCGCCGTGACCGCGGCGCCTCCCGCAAGGCCGCCGAAGTGGCCCTGCCAGGAGATGTTGGACAGCGTGAAGGTGAGCGCCACGTTGATGCCCACCCAGATCAGCAGGTCCTGCAGCCGGGAGCCGACCTTGAGGCCGATCACCACGAGGGCTCCCATCAGCCCGAAGATCGCCCCGGAGGCACCCACGGTCGTCCCCTGCTCGGGGGCCAGCCAGAAGACGGCGACCGACCCGGTCAGGCCGGCCAGGAAGTAGATCGCGAGGAACCGGGTGCGACCGACGACCTGCTCGAGCTGCGGTCCGAGGACCCACAGGGCGAGCATGTTGAAGCCGATGTGCCACGGCTCCACGTGGGTGAACATGCTGGTGACCAGCTGCCAGTAGGCGCCGTCACCGACGCCGTCGACCCACCGGGCGGCCGACCCGGCGTTGCACGTCGCCGCGTCCGTGATGGACGGGTAGTAGCCGTCACCCTCGCGGCACGCGCCCTTCGGGGTGAGCGCGAACCAGTCGAAGAGGGCGCTGCCGTAGCGGCCCGTGGCGGTGATCAGGATCCACACCACGACATTGGTGGCGATCAGCGCGATCGAGGTGATCGCCGGGTTGGCGGACGGCCGGCCGCCGTACGCCGCCGTCGCCTGGCGCACCGACTTGCGGCCCTCGGCCACGCAGGTCGGGCACTGGAAGCCCACGGCGGCCTCGCGCATGCAGTCCGGGCAGATCGGCTTCTCGCAGCGCTGGCAGCGGATCCAGGTCTCGCGGTCGGGGTGCCGGTAGCAGGTCGGCACCCCGACCGGAGGGTTGGTCATCGGCGTCGTCGATCGGGTGGGTCAGCTGATGGTGACGGACTCGATGACGACCGGCTCGACCGGCTTGTCGTTGCGACCGGTCGGCACGGCGGCGATCGCGTCGACGACGTCGCGGCCGGCCTGGTCGGCGACCTCGCCGAAGATGGTGTGCTTGAAGTTCAGCCACGTGGTCGCGCCCACGGTGATGAAGAACTGCGAGCCGTTGGTGCCCGGGCCGGCGTTGGCCATCGCGAGCAGGTAGGGCTTGTCGAAGGTGAGCTCGGGGTGCGGCTCGTCCTTGAACTGGTAGCCCGGACCGCCGGTGCCGATGCCGTCGGGGCAGCCGCCCTGGATCATGAAGCCGGGGATGATCCGGTGGAAGGTGAGGCCGTCATAGAACGGGCCCTCGCCGGTGGAGCCGCCGCGGCGGTCGGGGGTGTACGGGCCGTCGGCCGAGACCTCGACCGGGTTGCCGGTGGCGAGTCCGGCGAAGCTGGCGACCGTCAGCGGCGCGTGGTTCGGGAACAGGTTGATCGTGATGTCGCCCTTGTTCGTCTTCAGGACGGCCTGGTCTGCCATGGGGTGCCTCGTCTCTGGCTTGTGATGCTCGTGTCTCGCCGGTCGTCGGTGGCCGGCAACGCTGACGATCCTACGAGGCGCCCGTTGGCGGCGTGGACCATGCTGGGGTCGACACCGATCGAGGAGGAGACTGGGATGAGGACGTTGAAGAAGCTGCTGGTGCTGGCCGGGGTCGGCGTGGCCGTCGCCGCGATCGCGAAGAAGCTGCAGGGTGGCGGGAGTGAGCCGGTCTGGCAGTCGGCCGACGACGCCTGAGCTCACGCCTTGGCGAGCTCGGGGTGGTCGGCGCGCAGGCGCTCGACCACCCGGCGCTCGACCCAGAAGATGAGCCCGGGGATGAGCCCGGCGACGAGCATGAGCCCCAGCTGGGGGAGGCTCCAGCGGGCCTTCTGGCTCAGCAGGAACGCCACGACGACGTACACGATGTAGATCCAGCCGTGGACGATCCAGATCGGCGTGAGGTCGTCGCCGAGCTGCTGGAGGGTGCTGCCGTCCTCGAGGAGGTACTTGCACAGCGAGCCGAGCGCGCCGACCACGAGGAGGACGCCCACCACGAGCGCGAGCACGCGGTAGGTAGGGAAGAGCCTGGTCACGGCTTCGAGGGTACGGCGCCCTCGGGAGCGCCTTCGCCGGCGGGCTCCCCGACGAGGGGCTCCGCCGTGGCGTCGCGCACATGGCGCCACCACACGAAGAGTGCGAAGGCCGCGAAGACCCACCACTCGATCGCGTAGAGGATGTTGCGCAGGCCGGTGAACCGACTGGCGGCCGGCAGCTGGTCGAGGGTGGCGGCGTCGACCCCGGCCGCCGCGTCCACGGCCAGCGGTTCGCGGGCGACGACATAGGCGCCGTACAGGTCCTGGCCGTCGAGCAGCTGGACCAGGTCGGCGACGCGCAGGTGCGGGATCACGCCCTCCTCGGGGTTCGTGTCACCGCCCTCGGCCGCCTCGGTGGGCTGCAGCCAGCCGGTCAGGTCGACCTCGCCGGCGGGCGGCGGCGGGACGTCGTCGATGGTCGTGTCGGCGGGCACCCAGCCGCGGACGACGGGCACGGCAGGCTGGTCCGCGGCGCCCACGCTGAGCGGGGTCACCAGCCAGCGCCCGGCCTCGCCGTCGGCGCCGTCGCGGTCGGAGACCAGCACCGTGCCGGCGTCGAGGAAGGTGCCGTGGACCTCGACCGGCCGGCCCAGGCCGGCGGTCGGGAAGGGGTCGTCGGGGCCGAGCACCGCGGTGATGGGGACCGGAGCCTTCTCGGTCAGGTCCAGCTGCTCGGCGGCGCGGCGCTCCTGGAAGGCGTCGTACTGCCACACGCCCATGCCGGCCGCGAACCCGACGCAGACCAGCGCGAGGAGATGGGCGCCCCACAGTCGAACGCTCCACCACCGGACCACGGCTTCAGGGTACGAGCGCGCTCTTCCCGGAACGTCATCGGGCCGGGTCAAGTGGTCTTACCACTTGACCACCGGACCTGATCGTCGTACCGTCCTCGTCATGGCCCTGCGACCCGTGACCCGCCGCTCCGTCGCCGACCAGGTCTTCGACCAGGTCCTCGACGACGTCCTCGACGGCGAGCTGGCCGTCGGCGAGCCGCTGCCCAGCGAGCGGCGGCTGGCGGAGGTGCTCGGCATCTCCCGGCCGGCCGTGCGCGAGGCGCTCCAGCGCGTCGCCCAGACCGGCCTGGTGGAGGTCCGGCACGGCGGCGCCACGACCGTCCGCGACTTCCGGCGCGCGGCCGGGCTGGACCTGCTGCCGCGGCTGCTGGTGCGGGGCGGGCGGCTCGACGCGGCGATCGCGCGCAGCGTCATCGAGGCCCGGGCCGAGGTCGGTCCCGGCATCGCCGCCAAGGCCGCCGAGCGGGGCGGCCCGGGCCTCGCTGCCGAGCTCGACCGGGTGGTCGCCGAGCTCGAGGCCACCACCGAGAGCATCCGCTGGCAGGGGCTCGCGCTCGACTACTGGGACCTCCTCGTCGACGGCGCCGACTCTCTCGTCTTCCGGCTGATGTTCAACAGCCTGCGCACCGCCTACGAACCGGCGCTGCCGGCGCTCGCCGCCGTGCTGGGCGCGGAGGTCGGCCAGGTCGAGCCCTACCGGCTGCTCGCCGCGGCGGTCCGCGCCGGTGACGGCGCCACCGCGCGCGCCGCCGCCACCCGGGTGCTCACCCCCACGGCCGAGGCGCTGCTCGCGGCGTTCGACGCGATGGAGGAGGACGCATGAGCACGCTGGACGGGAAGTACGTCGGCGACCGGGCCGCCGGGCGTCGTACCACGGCGACGATGGGCGAGGTCTTCGCCGAGTTCTGGCGGCACCCGAGCCCCTACCTGCTGGCCACCTGCCTGGTCGCCGCGATCACCGGGCGCGTCCTCGCGGGGCCCGGGTCGTGGTGGGAGCTGCTCACCCCGCTCGGCCTGGTCGCGGTCCTGCCGGTCGTGGAGTGGCTGGTCCACGTCTTCATCCTGCACTGGAGGCCGCGCCAGGTCGGCCCGGTGACGCTCGACCCGCTGCTCGCCCGCAAGCACCGCGCGCACCACGCCAACCCGCGCGAGATCCCGCTCGTCTTCATCCCGTGGCAGGCGCAGCTGTGGCTGGCGCCGGCGTGGACCGGCCTCGCCTGGCTGGTCACCCCCACCACCTCGTCGATGTTCACGCTGCTGGTCGCGGTCTACGCGATCAAGTCCGGCTACGAGTGGACCCACTACCTGCTGCACAGCGACTACCGCCCGAAGTCCGCGTGGTACCGGAAGGTCTGGCGCAACCACCGGCTGCACCACTACAAGAGCGAGCACTACTGGTTCACCGTCACCACTGCCGGTACGGCGGACCGGGTGTTCGGCACCGCGCCCGACCCGAGCACCGTGCCCACCTCGCCGACGGTGCAGCGACTGCACGACCTGTCGCTCTGAGAAATCCTGCCCTGGTAGGTGTCGCGCACGGCCCGGTGCTGTGAGGATCGGGGCCGTGCGCATCCACCACCTGAACTGCGCGACGATGCGGCCGCCCCTGGCCCCGCCGATGGTCGCCCACGTCCTGCTCCTCGAGCGCCCCGACGGGCTCGTCCTCGTCGACACCGGCTTCGGCACCAGCGACCTCGCCGACCGCAAGCGGCTCGGCCGCCCCTTCCTCACCATGGTCCGCCCGGCGCTCGACGCCGCCGAGACCGCCGTCGCGCAGGTCCGCGCGCTCGGCCACGACCCGGCCGAGGTCACCGACATCGTGCTGACCCACCTCGACCTCGACCACGCGGGCGGCATCGGCGACTTCCCGAACGCGCGGATCCACGTGCACGCCACCGAGCTCGGCGCCGCGAAGCACCCGTCGCTGCGCGAGAAGGCCCGCTACGTCCAGGGACAGTGGGCCCACCACCCGCTGTGGGCCGAGCACCGGGAGGGTGGGGACGACTGGTTCGGCTTCGCCTCCGTCAAGGCGCTCTCCGACGACGTACTCATCGTCCCGCTGCACGGGCACACCCGCGGCCACTCCGGCGTCGCGGTCCAGCGCGGCGACGGCCGGTGGTTGCTGCACGCCGGCGACGCCTTCTTCCACGGCGACCAGGTGGCCGAGCCGCCGGGCTGCCCGGCCACGCTCGCGGCGTTCCAGCGGATGATGGCCGTCGACAACAAGGCGCGGGTCGCCAACCTCGAGCGCCTGCAGGAGCTGGCGCGGGACCACGCCGACGAGGTCACGGTCATCTGCGCCCACGACCAGGGTCAGTACGAGGCGCTTGCCTCGGGCGGCTGAGGCAGGAATCACCTCCGGAGCGGTGAAACTGGCACTTCTTGGCCGTTGCAACGGGCAGGAAGCGCAGGAATCACCGCTGAAGAGGTGATTCCTGCACCAGCAGCCGAACTAGCCGAGCGAGCGGCAGACCGCGAACGGCAGCTTCCGCGCCTTCGTCAGCAGGGCGGCCGCGGGCGGGTCGCCGAGCGTGTAGCCCAGCCGGCCGGTCGACGGGTCGGCGACGCCGCGGCTCATGACCAACCCGAAGTCCGGGTCGGTGCGGGGCATCACCTCGGCGAGCCGGACCCGCTCGAACGCGTCGCCACGGTCGGGGCCGAGCTGCACGGTGACCAGCTCGGCGCCGAGCGCGACCGAGTACGCGTCGAGCTCGTCGAGTGCGCGCAACGCGGCCTTGGGGGCGTCGGCGAGCTGCGCCTCCATGCCGTCGCCGAAGACGCTGTCGAAGTCGAGGCAGGACCGGTCGACGTACGTCGAGATGGCCTCGCGTCCCACGAGGCCGAGCATCCCCTCGGCGGCGCCCCACGAGTCGGCGCTCGCGGGCGGCTCGGCCGAGGTGACCAGGTGGCGGTCGGTGTCGACGACGGCGCCGTCGAGCGGGCCGACCCCGGCGCGGACCGCGCGCTGCACGGCGGCCATCGGCACGGAGTCGTGGAAGGCGAGCACCCAGCCGGAGGCGCCACCGGCGTAGGTCGCCTCCCAGGCGACGTCGTCACGGCCGATGCCGAAGTCCGCGCGCAGCCGGCCGTCCGCGGCGGCGAGCAGCCCGAGCGAGAGCGTCGAGGTCTGCGGGGCCTTGCGCCAGAAGGCGTCCCGCTCGCGCTGCGGGCTCTCGCCGTCGAGCGAGCCGTAGCCCAGGACGAGCCGCAGCTGGTCGAAGTCGGTGACGGTGAGCGAGGTGGCGGCGGCCGGCACGAGCGAGAGTACGGCGGCGGACGGCTCCAGCGAGGCGTCGTACTCCGTCACGACGGCTTGCGGCGCCGTCTCCTCCTGGTAGACCGGCTCCGGATCGCTGCTGCACGCCGCCAGCAACGCGGCGCACGCCAGCAGTGCGGCAGGAGCTCCCCTCACGGCGCTGAGTCTGCCATGAGGGGAGCCCCGGAAGCCGCTACCGGCTCAGCGTCCGATGGTCTGCGCCTGCTGCAGCGCGTCCCGCAGCACCGCCGGCATCCGGTCGTTGCTGACGTCACCACCGGCACTGCGCAGCCGCAGCGACGAGGCCGCCTCCGGCTCCGGCGCGGGCACCGGGTCGCACTGCTGGTCGCTGGTGTTGCCGGGCTTGCGCGCCGGCAGCTCGCCGGTGTCGAGGTAGTGCGCGATCGTGTCGTCGGTGCACGCGATGCCCGACAGCGAGCCCGAGTGGGTGGTGCCGCCGACACCCTCGATGAGGTACGACGACGGGAACGCCTGCCGCGTGGCCAGCGCGCCGGAGTAGACCGTCGCGGCGTCGTACGTCTCCGCGACCATCAGGATCGGCGTGCTGATCCGGCGCCCGGTGACCCGGATCGCGTCCCGCGACGGGGCCGGCCAGTTGAGGCAGGGCGCGTTGTACCAGGTGTTGCCCCACGTCAGGAACGGGTGCTTCTCGTGGATCCGCCACGCGTCGGCCTGGGTGCGCTGCCAGTTCGGCCACACCGCGTCGGTGCACTGCACGCCGTTGTAGATCGCGAAGCCGTTGTCGTCGCCGGGACCGCCGTAGTTGGCGAGGATGTCGGCGCCGTCGCCGGTGGTCACCAGCTTCGCGTAGGCCTCGCCGAGGCCGACCCAGTCGTAGACGTAGTAGCCGGCGCTGAGCATGACGTCGTCGAGCTCGTCGGGACCGAGCTTGCCGTCGGCGGCCGGCGTGCGGTCGAGCTTCGCGCGCAGCCGGTAGTAGCCCCGCTTGATGGCGCGCCAGTCCGTGCCGAGGCCGAACGCGGTGTCGTGGTCGGCGAGGTACTTGAAGTAGGTGTCGAGGTTGCGGTCGAACTGGATGTCCTGGTCGAGGTTCGCCTGGTAGAAGGCGTTCTTCGCGTTGAGGACGCCGTCCCACACGAACCGGCCGACCTGCTGCGGGAACAGCGTCGCGTAGACCTGGCCGAGGTAGGTGCCGTAGGAGAAGCCGTAGTAGTTGAGCTTCTCCTGGCCGACGGCCTTGCGCAGGCTGTCGAGGTCGCGGGCGACCTCGGTCGTGTGCAGGTAGGGCAGCAGGGCGCGGGCCTCGGACTCCGAGCAGGCACGGGCGTAGTCACGGGTGGTCTGGCGCCACCAGCGCTTGTCGGCCGCGCGCTCGGGCACGTAGTTCGGGCGGTCGTAGCCGGCGCCCGCGTAGTCTGGGTCGCAGCTCAGCGACGGCTCGCTGCTGCCGTCGCCGCGCGGGTCGAAGCCGTACCAGTCGTACTTGGCGCCCACCCCGTCCGGGATCGCGCCGCCGAGGATCGAGTAGATCAGCCCGGAGCCGCCGGGGCCGCCGGGGTTGACCGCGATCATGCCCTTGTAGTCGGGGTCGG
>DATLIG010000306.1:0-10757 GCA_035539555.1 Nocardioides sp.
CCAGCCGGCCGCTCGGGCCGGGTCCGGCTCACCCGCCGTGGTCGTGTGGTCGTGTTCCTCTTCGCCTTCGCGGTCGTCGCCGCCCTCGCCGTCGCGATCGCGGCCGGCTCGGCTGCCACTCGCGAGGACGGCGGCGCGCCCGCTGTCGACGTGGTGACCGTCGCCCCGGGCGAGACCCTGTGGGACATCGCCAGCGACGTCGCGGCGACCAGTGGCGGCGACGTCCGCGGCGCGATGGCCGACATCCAGGACCTCAACACGCTCGATGGCAGCGTGGTCTACGCGGGCCAGCAGCTCCGGATCCCGGCCGCGCAGTAGCGCGCCACGGATCGCACGGACTCTCCGACGCTGCTTCGACCCCAGCGGAGGAGTAGGGGAAAGACGAGGGGTGGCAAGCGACGGCTCAGCGAGCCGCGCGCTTGCCGCCCTTCGGCGCATTCGGGTCCCGCTTGGGCTTCGGTTCGGGCGCCGAGCTCAGGCCGATCGCGCGAGAGAGCCGCACCGCCAGCATGAAGGCGAGGAAGAGGCAGAGCATGCCGCCGACGGACGCCACGGCGAGGAAGAGCCACGCGCTCGCCTTGCCGTCGTGGCGGGCGGACGCGCCGAAGTCGATGGCGGCGAGGACGAGGTACCCCCAGGCGACGAGCGCGAAGGTGATGCCGGTCGCCAGGGCGAGCAGGTCAGGACGGAAGCGCGCCTTCGTCTTGTCGCCTGAGCGCTTGCCACCCGTCACGGCGGTCATTCTGACGGATGCGTGGTTGCGGTGCGACCGCGACCCGGGACACGCCGGTCGCGACGGGCTCCTGCGAGCCCTCTTTCGCCGTGTGACCTGCGCAAACGCAGGTGCCGGCGGAAGTTCCCGCAAGTCGTGGCACCCCGGCCTTGCACCTGTGGTGGTCGGGGCGTACCGTTACCACTACATCTAGTAGTTACAACGATGTAGTTCTCCACATCTAGTCCACAGGACGAGGGGTGGAGATGCACAGATCGTCGCCCGTTCTGCACAGCCTGCGCCCTGGTTTCCACAGGTCCGGGCCGTCAGCACGAATCCGTCCCGGGGAGGAGGAGCCATGCACTGTCCGTACTGCAAGCACCACGACACCAAGGTCCTCGACTCCCGGGTGGCCGAGGACGGCTGCTCGATCCGCCGCCGGCGGGTCTGCCAGTCCTCGAGCTGCGAGAAGCGGTTCACCACCGTCGAGCTGATGCAGCTCACCGTGCTCAAGCGCTCCGGCGCCACCGAGCCGTTCACCCGTGAGAAGGCTGTCCAGGGCGTCCGGAAGGCCTGCAAGGGCCGCCCGGTCGGCGAGGACGACCTGGCCCTGCTGGGCCAGGAGGTCGAGGACCAGCTCCGGCTGGCCGGCAGCCCCGAGGTCGCCGCCCACGAGGTGGGCCTGGCGATCCTGACCCCGTTGCGCCGCCTCGACGAGGTGGCCTACCTCCGTTTCGCCTCGGTCTACCGTGGGTTCGACTCCGCGGCCGACTTCGAGAACGAGATCGCCCTCCTGCGCGCCGAGCGCCAGTTGCAGGGCGAGCCAGCCCCGACGGGCTGACCACAGACGCCCGGCAGGTAGTGGGGAAGCTGCCTGCCGGGCCACCAACTTCCCTGCCCCGCGAGGGGGCATGCATGTGCAGCACGGACGAAGCACCGATGAGCACCGATGAAGCACCGATGAGCGACACCGACACCGACACCAGGAGAGTCATGACCGAGACGGCCAGCAACCCGACCGAAGCAGGCGCCGCACCCGCCGGCAAGGGCCTGAAGATCGAGCGCATCTTCAGCACCGAGGGCGTGCACCCCTACGACGAGATCACCTGGGAGCGCCGCGACGTCGTCCAGACGAACTGGAAGACCGGTGAGACCGTCTTCGAGCAGCTCGGCGTCGAGTTCCCCGACTTCTGGTCGCTGAACGCCTCGACCATCGTCACCACCAAGTACTTCCGCGGCGCCGTCGGCACGCCGGAGCGCGAGACCGGCCTGCGCCAGCTCATCGACCGCGTCGTGTCGCGCTACGTCGAGGCGGGCATCGAGCACGACTACTTCGCGACCACCGCGGACGCGAAGACCTTCGAGCACGAGCTGACCTGGCTGCTGGCCAACCAGTACTTCTCGTTCAACTCCCCGGTGTGGTTCAACGTCGGCACGCAGTCCCCCCAGCAGGTGTCGGCCTGCTTCATCCTGTCGGTGGATGACTCGATGGACTCGATCCTCAACTGGTACAAGGAGGAGGGCTTCATCTTCAAGGGCGGCTCCGGTGCCGGCCTGAACCTCTCCCGGATCCGCTCGTCGAAGGAGCTGCTGAAGTCCGGCGGTACGGCGTCCGGCCCGGTGTCCTTCATGCGTGGCGCCGACGCCTCGGCAGGCACCATCAAGTCGGGCGGCGCGACGCGCCGTGCGGCCAAGATGGTCGTCCTCGACGTCGACCACCCCGACATCGAGGAGTTCGTCGAGACCAAGTGGCGCGAGGAGGACAAGATCCGCGCCCTGCGCGACGCCGGCTTCGACATGGACCTCGGCGGCAAGGACATCACCTCCGTCCAGTACCAGAACGCCAACAACTCGGTCCGCGTCAACGACGAGTTCATGCGCGCCGTCGAGAACGGGGCTGAGTTCGGCCTGCGTGCTCGTGCGACCGGTGAGGTCATCGAGACCGTCGACGCCCGCGCCCTGTTCCGCAAGATCAGCGAGGCCGCCTGGGCCTGCGCCGACCCGGGCCTGCAGTACGACGACACGATCAACGACTGGCACACCAACCCGGAGACGGGCCGGATCACCGCGTCCAACCCGTGCTCGGAGTACATGTCGCTCGACAACTCCTCCTGCAACCTCGCCTCGCTCAACCTGCTGAAGTTCCTGCGCGAGGACGACACCTTCGACGCCCCGCTCTTCGCGAAGGCCGTCGAGTTCATCATCACCGCGATGGACATCTCGATCTGCTTCGCCGACTTCCCGACCGAGCCGATCGGTGAGACCACCCGCGACTACCGCCAGCTCGGCATCGGCTACGCCAACCTCGGCGCCCTGCTGATGGCGATGGGCCTGGGCTACGACTCCGAGGGCGGTCGCGCGATGGCGGCCACCATCACCTCGCTGATGACCGGCACGTCGTACCGTCGCTCGGCGGAGCTCGCCGCGATCGTCGGCCCGTACGCCGGCTACGCCCGCAACGCGGAGGCGCACCAGCGCGTCATGCGCAAGCACCAGTCGGCCAACGACGACGTGCGCACGCTGCACATCGCCGACGCCGAGGTGCACAAGCTGGCCACCGAGGAGTGGGCCAAGGTCATCGACCTCGGCAAGGCCAACGGCTTCCGCAACGCGCAGGCCTCGGTGCTCGCGCCGACCGGCACCATCGGCTTCATGATGGACTGCGACACCACCGGCATCGAGCCCGACTTCTCCCTGGTGAAGTTCAAGAAGCTCGTCGGCGGTGGCTCGCTGCAGATCGTCAACCAGACCATCCCGCGGGCCCTGAAGAAGCTGGGCTACGAGCCGGAGTTGGTCGAGGCGATCGTCGCCTACATCGGCGAGCACGGCCACGTCGTCGACGCCCCCGGCCTCAAGCCCGAGCACTACGAGGTGTTCGACACCGCGATGGGCGAGCGCGCGCTCAAGCCCATGGGCCACGTCAAGATGATGGCCGCCTGCCAGCCGTTCCTGTCCGGCGCGATCTCCAAGACCGTCAACCTGCCGGAGTCGGCGACGGTCGAGGAGATCGAGCAGATCTACATGGAGTCGTGGAAGCTCGGCCTCAAGGCCACCGCGATCTACCGTGACAACTGCAAGGTCGGCCAGCCGCTCGCCGACGGCGGCGGCAAGGCCAAGAAGGACGCCGCGGACGCGGCGGACGCCGCGGCCGAGGCCAAGGTCGTGGAGAAGGTCGTGGAGAAGGTCGTCTACGCCCCGACCCGCAAGCGCCTCCCGAAGTCGCGCCTGGCCCGCACCACGTCGTTCACCGTGGCCGGTGCCGAGGGCTACATGACCTCCGGCGCCCACGACGACGCCAGCCTCGGCGAGATCTTCCTCAAGCTCGGCAAGCAGGGCTCGACCCTGGCCGGCGTGATGGACGCCTTCTCGATCGCGGTGTCGATCGGCCTGCAGTACGGCGTCCCGCTGGAGACCTACGTCTCGAAGTTCACCAACCTCCGCTTCGAGCCCGCCGGCCTCACCGACGACCCGGACGTCCGGATGGCGCAGTCGATCATGGACTACGTCTTCCGCCGCCTGGCCCTCGACTACCTCTCCTTCGACGAGCGCTCCGCCCTCGGCATCTACTCCGCCGACGAGCGCCAGCGCCACCTCGAGACCGGCTCCTACGAGCCCGTCGAGGAGACCGGCTCGGCCTCCGAGCTCGTCGAGACCGCCCCGGTCGCCAAGACCGCCCCCGTGGTCGAGGATGTCGTCGAGGCCGAGGTCGACGAGGACCCGCTCGCCGGCGCCCCCGAGGTCAAGGTCGCCAAGACCACGGCCGAGCTCCTCGAGCAGATCACCGGCCACGCGGTCGACAGCCCGCTGTGCATGACCTGCGGCACGAAGATGCGGCCCGCCGGCTCCTGCTACGTGTGCGAGGGCTGCGGCAGCACGTCCGGCTGCAGCTGATCGATCGACGTACGACGGCCCGGTCCCTCTTCGGAGGAACCGGGCCGTCGGCGTCAGGAACGGGCGATCAGCGGTCGCACTCGCCGACCGGGTGGTGCAGGAAGCACTGGTCGCACATCGCGTTCCCGCCGGTCGGGTCGGGGGCCGTCTTGGACTGCCCGCCGGTCTTGCCGTTGCGGGAGGTGCGCCACACGTGTCCGCCGTGGGAGGCCATGAACTCGCTGCCGGGCCGGGTGATGTCGGCACCGTAGTAGACGAGCCCGGACGCAACGGTCATCACCTCGGAGCCGTCGGCGCTGCGCACGACGACGGAGCGATCCCACCCACGGTGGGCATACGTGAAGGTCACTCCGCCGAGTGCCTCGACGTCGTCGGCGATGTGGTTGCGGTCCCGGTCGTTCCAGAGCGAGTCGAACGTGAGGAGCTGGGCCCGCGTCATCGCGTCGCCGTTGGTCAGGGTGGTCACCCGGTGATCGTCTCACCTGAGGTCGGCACAGCACGCATCTCGACGTCGACCCGAGGCGGAGTCCCGTCGGGGCGACGCGACCGGAACTCGTCGCCTCAGGGGGTGACGGTGATGCCCCGTGCGGCGAAAGCGTCCTTCACGACTGCCGCCGCAGCCGCGCCGTCCCGCAGCAGCGCCTTCTCGTAGATCGCGGTCGCGGCAGCGTCGAAGGACGTGTCCGGGGCGAAGTCGAACTGGGCGTCGATGACGGTGGTGTCGAAGTCGCGCGAGGTCAGGCCGAGCGCTTCGTACCCGGCGCGGGCGTCCCAGAGGCCACGGCTCCAGATCTGACCGTCGTAGTGGACCTCGCCCTTGCGGTCGGCGACGGTCAGGTTGGTGTCGAGGCGGCGCAGGCAGTGCACCGGGCCTGCGGTGTACGACGTGGCGTCCCAGTCCATGACGCACGCCTCGGGCGCCTGCACCGGCCAGCCGTACTCCTCCGCCGCGTCCAGCCCGACCGAGACGGCGAGGTAGTCGCCCCACGCCTCGCCGATCGACCCGGCGTCCAGCGAGGTGCCGTAGCCGGGCACCTGCGAGGCGTGCACCGCGTGGCCGTACTCGTGCACGATCACCTCGGCGTCCTCGGCGTCGTCCACCCCGCCCTTGCCCAGGCGGATCCGGTAGGGCTTGTCGGTCTGGTAGCTGTTGTCGCCGCCGTACTGGTCGATCTTGACGCTGAACGACTGCTTGACGACGGGCCGCAGGGTCGAGCCGAAGCCGAGGGACTGGATGTACTCCTGCGCCTGGTTCACCCAGAAGTACGCCATGACCTGCTCGAACTGGTCGTCCTTGCGGTTGTAGTCGAAGACGCCGTTCGCCGAGTACGCCGGCGTGCCGGTCGCGGACTCGACGGTGACCCACGTGCCGCGCAGGTAGCCGGAGCCGTCCAGGTTGCGCAACGGGACGCTCGCGTACTCGCTGGTCGGCACCGCGCTGGCCGAGTCCTTGGCGTCGACGAGCGACTCGTCGCCACTGGACTGCACCGGGTTGACCTTGAAGACCAGACCGGTCCCGGTGGTCACCCCGGATGCGGGCTTCGCGCCGGCCGGAGCGGTCGGCGCTGCGAACGTAAGGACGACGGCGAGGGCGGCGAGGGCCGGGCGAAGTTGCACGTTCGGGACACTAACACCGGACGAAGTCCACGTGGAGGGCTCGGCGCGACCGTTCTTCACGCCGGCTCGAGCACCCTTCCGTCGGCGCCGGGGGCGAAGGCCGCGGCTGCGCATGGTCGCGGACGGCGCCGACCTAGCCCTCGGAGACGTCCTCGGTCCTGCAGGCGGCGGACACGAGGTCGACCGCCGGTACGTCGGCCGGTGCCCAGTCCAGCGAGCCGAGCTCGCCCGGTGCGACCCACCGGAGGGCGGTGTGCTCGGTGAGCTGCGGCGTGCCGGACACGATCGAGCACCAGAAGGTCGTGAGCACGACGACGACCCGGCCGTCGTCGTACCGGGTGGTGGCGATCTCGCCGCCCACCTCGACGACGCACCGGAGCTCCTCGTCGATCTCGCGCTCGAGAGCGAGGCGCCCGGACTCGCCGTGCTCGACCTTGCCGCCGGGGAACTCCCACTTGCCCGCCAGCGACCCGCCCGGGCCGCGCTGGGCGCACAGCACCAGGCCGTCGCGGACGATGACGGCGCCGACGACCTCGATCTGGGGCCGGCTGAGACGGTCGTCCATGCCGGCAGCCTAGGGCGAGCGGTCAGTAGGACTCGAACGTGACGACCGGCTCGCCGTCGACCTGGTCGACGGTGGCGTTCACGTAGAGGTCCTCCTGCTCGGTCTCCTTCGTCCAGTCCGGGGTGCCGAAGCCGTACGACGCGTCGTACTCGTAGCTCACCGTGGCCTCGCCCGTCATCTCGGACGAGAGGTTGAACGGGAAGCTCCCGTCGAAGTAGCTCCAGGAGACGGTGGGCATCGTGGTGAGCGTCCAGCGCACCTTGCGCTGCGTGTCGCCGGAGCCGAAGGCGTCCTGCGGGCAGTCCTCGGGCGAGAGCTCGGTGGCCTTCATGCACGCGTTGACCCAGTCGGCGATGGCGGTGTCCACCTTCTCGCGCAGCTGGTCGGACGGGCCGGGCTGGCCGGACTCGGCGTAGACGCCGAAGGTGTCCTCGGCCGGGACCGAGGTGGGCTCGTCACTGGCCTCGAGCCACGGGTTGTCGCCGTAGGGGTTGAAGACGTAGGAGCCCGGGAGCGCCCAGAAGTCGGCGTCCTCGCCACCGATGGCCCCCACCGTCACACCGTTGGCCTCGATCGACGTGCTGGTGTCGGGCACCGAGACGGTGACTTCACGGGCCAGACCGCCCTCGTCGACCTTCCAGTCGTCGAAGAACAGTGCCCGCTTGCCGTCGGGGGTCAAGGTCAGCTCGACGTCGTCGCCGTCCTCGGGGCCTTCGAGATCCACAGTGACCGTGATCGTGTCGCCGAACTCCTCGACGTCGGTGATCTCGTAGCCGGTGATGCGGTCGTCGGCCGCGGCATAGACCTCCTCGGTGAGGAGCGCCAGCGACGCTTCGTCCTCGTCGACCGGAGCCAGGTCCACGACCTTGTCGATGTCGCCGGCGACGACCGCGTCGAGGTAGGCCTCGGCGCGCTTCTCGGGATCCGCCAGCGTGGAGCCGACGATGCTGAGGACAAGGACGCCGAGCAGGCCGACGCCCCCGATGAGACCGGCGGCGATGAGGCCCCTGCGGGCGCGGGCGCGATCGGCGGGCGACATCGGGATCCGCTGTGGTGGGCCGGCCGGTGCAGGCGGCAGCGGGTGGGCGGGGCCCTTTGCCAGCCGCCTGGCGAGGACTCCCGGCAGCGCCCCGGCGACGGCCGGCGCGACGAACCGCGACGCGACCTCGATCGCGACGCCCCACAGGACCAGCACCGGGATCAGCCAGTAGGCGCCGCTGTAGGTGATGGCGCCGTCGACGCCGAAGAGGGCGCCGGAGAGACGCACCGTCGAGACCATGCACACGAGGAGCGCGCCGACGGCGTACGCGATCGGCAGCGTGGCCCACGACGCGGGATTCGCCAGCCAGGCACGGTCCTGGCCACGGCGCAGGTGCCACGCGAGGGACGCGACGAGCGTGAACACCACGGCGAGCAGCGGCAGCACGATGCCGGGGAACCAGCCGAGGTCCCAGGCGAAGGCGGTCTCACCGGCTGCGGTGACCGCGCCGACGTGCCCCATCGCGAACGCCCCGAGGGCGAGGGTCGGGCCCCAGACGAGGGCGTAGAGGGCGGCATCGAGGCCACTGTCCACGAGCATCCAGACCACGGCGATCGGCACCAGGAGCACCACCCACGCCAGGACGTGTTGGGTGACCAGTTGGACGCCGCGGCGTACGTCGGTGGGCGCCCAGCGCGGCCACAGCGAGCCGTGCACGGACTGGCGTCCGGCGAAGGCGGCCACGCCCGCCAGGAGCAGGGTCCAGAGGAAGAGCCCGAGGGTCGCCGCATGCATGACGACGTCGTCGTCGCGCATCGCGAGCGCACGGGTCGCGACCAGGGCGACGACCGCGGTCGCGAGCGCTCCGCATCCGGCAAGGATCGCCCGCTCGACCGTGCTGTTCGTGGGAGTCGCCCGCTCGCTCCGGCGCGAGAGCCACAGCACGGCCGACACGAAGACGGCGGTGATGAACAGCGGCGGGGCGAACAGGTGCAGCGCGAACTCGTCGTCGCCCAACCCGATCGATCCGCCCAGCGCCATGCCGGCGATCTGGAACGGGATGCCGATCAGCGTCCCGATCACCTTGATGTCGATGTCGCCGGACGGTTCGTCGCCCCCGGAGCCGTCGGCCTCGAGCGCGATCGCGAGCACGACCAGGGCCATCAGCACCAGCGACGCGCCGAGCGAGATCGCGTACGCCAGAAGCGGTGCGCCTGCGGAGCGGAGCACGCTCCAGAGGGTGGGCACGGTGGTGGTCACGACGCGCGGCGGCAGCGCCGCGGGCGTCGGCGGCCCGGCCGGTGGAGGCGGCGGCGGCGGCGAAGCGTGGCTCGTCGAGCCGGGGTTGTCCATGGGCGCATCTTGGCGGGACGACCCGATGGAAACAGGGGATTGCCGGAAATGGGACGACCTCGGCGTTGCTAGCGTCGAGCCGTGCCCGCCCGTGACCGCGCCGACGTCGTACGACGTGCCAAGGCGCTCCTCGGTCGGACGATCACCGGCCACGGCGTCACCGTCCGGATCACCGAGGTGGAGGCCTACGGCGGCGTGGAGGACCCGGCGTCGCACGCGTTCACCCGGACCCCGCGCTCGGAGATCATGTACGGACCGGCGTACCGGCTCTACGTCTACCGCTCCTACGGCATCCACTTCTGCGCCAACGTCGTCACCGGGCCGACGGAGATCGGGGCCGCCGTGCTGCTGCGGTCCGGCGAGGTCGTCGACGGCATCGACCTGGCCCGGTTCCGGCGCAACCACCCGACCAGGGACGCCCAGCTGGCGCGAGGGCCGGGCAACCTCGCCCAGGCGTTGGGGATCACCCTCGACGACCTCGGCGCCGACCTGCTCGCCGGCCAGCCCGAGCACCCGTTGTCGGAGGACGGCAGCACAGCGGTCCGCCTCGGCCCCGAGCCCGCCCGCAGGCCCAGGACCAAGGCCGGTCCGCGGGTCGGTGTCTCCAAGGCCGCCGACGTGCCCTGGCGGTTCTGGATCGACGGCGACCCCACCGTCTCGGCCTACCGCCGCAGCCCGCGGGCGCCGGTACCGGACCACTACGCTTCCGGCACGTGAGCACTGAGTCGTCGTACCCGAACGTCACCCTCGACCCGCAGGCCAACATCTACTTCGACGGCGCCTGCGTGAGCCACACGTTCTTCCTCGCCGACGGCACGAGGAAGTCGGCGGGCGTGATCTTCCCGGCCAGCCTCACCTTCGGCACCGCCGCTCCGGAGGTCATGGAGCTCAACGCCGGGAAGTGCCGCATCAAGCTGGCCGGCGAGGACGAGTGGACGACCTACGCCGCCGGCGAGTCCTTCAGCGTGCCGGGCGACTCGTCCTTCGACATCGAGGTCATCGAGACGCTCGGGTACGTCTGCCACTACGGCTGATGCAACCCCGCGCGGGGTCCCACTCGTGAGAGGGACATGAGACCGACACCCCGCGACGCGGAGTTCGAGGAGTTCGTCCGGAGCAACCGGAGCAGGTTGCTCGGGACGGCGACGGTGCTGACCGCCGGCGACCACCACCTGGCCGAGGACCTCGTCCAGGGGACGCTGGTGCGGATGTACCTCGCCTGGGGGCGGGCGACGAAGCGAGGGGGAGCGGCGGCCTACGCCCGCCGGGTCCTCGTCAACAGCTTCATCGACCACCGCCGGCGGCCGTCGGTCTCGCGGGAGACGGCGACCGCCGAGCTCCCTGACCACGCGGGCGGACCGACCACGGCGGCGGACGAGCCGGTGGACGCCGAGCTGCTCGCCGCGCTCAGTGCGCTGCCGGCCCGGATGCGGGCCGCGGTCGTGCTGCGCCACGTCGTCGACCTCAGCGTCGAGGACACCGCGGAGCTGCTCGGCTGCAGCGAGGGCACGGTCAAGAGCCAGACGGCTCGCGGCCTCGCCAAGCTGCGCGAGGTGCTGCCGCAGCGCGCGTCGGTCCCGCCCATCCCCCACGAAGGAGACCCGTCATGACCGAGCTCGACGACCTGACCCAGCGGCTGC